>CALXWH010000001.1 GCA_944392315.1 uncultured Alphaproteobacteria bacterium
ATCAATGGTGTATGTTCCAAAGTAATTATTCAAAACCTTGCCTGCAAATTTATTCGCTTTAGTATCAAAGGACAATGTAATGGCGCTATCATTTGCTAACACAAAATTTTTGCCATTTAACGAAACCGGTTTTGACTCGCTACAAGCATTTAGCATTAAGGCAGCTACCAATGTCAGTAAAACTTTTTTCATTATATCTCTCCTTCATATTTATCTTAACTGCGGTATATATATTATACAAAAAAACTTATATCAATATTTTTTATTAAAAAAAATCTTGACTTTTTAATATGTATTATTTATTATATATATAAAAGTTAATATGTATTTATGGAGATATTCTATGAAGTTTTTAGTTGTCTTATTTTTATCCTTATTTGTTGCGGTTCAAAAAGTTTTTGCGAATCCGGCTTGTGTTGTCTGTACCGTGGCTATTGGCGCTTCGCTTGAAATTGCACGTAAACTGGGCATTAGTGATAATGTTGTCGGATTGTGGGCGGGCGCTTTATTTGCTCTTTTAGGTTATTGGCTCATTCTTTGGTTTGATAAAAAGAATTGGCATTTTAAAGGTCGCAATTTTATTTTGATGGCTTCAAGTGTTGCTATGATTGGTTTTATGTATATGGGAGAGTTGGTTTATTCTCCTCAAATTATCGGGTTTCTTTATATTGACCAATTTTTACTATCCTCTCTGTGCGGCGCGTTTTTATATATTTTTTCACAAAAATTTTACGCCTTTATGAAAGAGCATAATAACGGACATGCGCATTTTCCATTTGAAAAGGTTGTATTGCCGCTTGTGCTTTTATTTGGGGTTAGTTTTGTTTTAGACTTTTATTCTTTGTAATTTTAATGAGGGAGATCTGATATGAAAAAAGCAGAAAATGTTAAAGAGTTTGTGGAGCGTATTGATGCAACCAAAAAAGTTAATCCGAAAGATTTATCTTCGGATCAGGATTTGACGATTGCTATCATGAACCTTATTTCCATTGAGGAGCATCTTGTTTTTTCGGGGGCTAAAACAGGCAAAACTTCCTTTTATGATTTGATTGAAGATGTTCGTGAAACTCGCAAAAAGCTCATGATGAAAATTATCCCGAGCTATGAGGGGGAAGTTTGGTGTATATCTAAGCACTTGCTGGCTTCTTCCATGCGTTTGATGGAAGTTGGTACCAAACAGCAGAGTTTGGGCAACAAAGAACAAGCCTATGACCTCTTTAACAAAGCCTATGATTTGTATTGTCTCTTCTGGGGCTTAAATATGAATATGCTTGATGTCAACAACGTTAAATGGATTGAAGACAGCATGAAGGATATCAAGAAAATCAGCGACAAAATTGATGCTGCCGGAGTGGCAGCTAGTTCTCCGGTAGAAGAGCCCGCGACAACCGAATCTGTTGCAAACGAAGAGCCTAAAACCGCATTTGCCAAGATGAAGGCCTTTGTTCGCAAGGCGGTTGATTGTTGTATTGAATAATTTTATCTGATGTATGGAGGTTTTAATGAAAAATTTTTTCTATCTCATGATGGCGGCTATGCTGTTTTTTAGCGGTAATGTTTTTGCTGAAGATGATATCAAAAATGATAAAATTTACTTTTTTACCTATGACGGATGTCCTTATTGCCAAATGGCCAATGAGCATATCCAGAAAATGAATGTTGCTCTTAATATTGAAAAAATTGATATCTATAAACCCGGTGGAATGTACCTATTCAAAAAGTGTGCCGAAAAATTTAATCTCGGACGCAATATCGGTACGCCTCTCTTTTGCATGGGGGATAATTATCTTATGGGATGGTCCGACGAAAATCAAAAAAGATTTGATGAGCTAAGCCTTAACTTCAAAAAATAATTTCCCTTTTCCATCCTTAAAAATCGCCTCTGTTTGCTGAGGCGATTTTGTTTATATTGACTGTTGTGGCTTTTTTATTTAATATTAATTTGCTTTTTTATTTAGGAGATTAGGATGCAATTTACAACTATTTTCGGAGAGCTTATTGATACACCTTGCGCCGGTTGTGTGGTGGCTGATAATAGTAAATTTAAGCAAGGAAGAATCTTTCAAACTAAGCTATGGGATGTTAGTCAGGATTTTGAAATTCCTTATCCGGGAATGATTGTTATCTCTCCTATGCGCCACGTTTCCAATTATATGGATTTGGATACTCAAGAGGTGCAAGAGTTGCATCAGCTCTTGGTACACGCTAAAAAGGCTCTTTCTTTGATTTTTAATTGTCAAAAATTTGCTTATCTGTTTTATGAAAAAACAGACGGACATATTCACTTTGTTATTATTCCTTTACATGGTTTGGTTGAGATTGATGATAAATATGCCGTTTTAAGTGAACTCTTCCGCAAAGCTCCTATTCTTCTTCGTGATGAGAAAAATATGAATAATGTCTTTCAGACCATAGATGATCTTAGAAAATATTTTCAAGAAATTTGTTTTTGAACTTGATTTTTTTCTCATAATCTCAATGTGAAATTTTGTTGCAATCGTTATTCTTTGGGCTATACTTATTTTAGTTTTATAGGAGTGTTTTTTCATGGATAAACCATTACCTGTTGAGGTTATGAAAAAGGCTGTACGCGGAATTAGTTATATTTCTCATCCGCTGAGATTGCGTATTCTTGAATATCTTGATGTGAATGGGGCGTCTTCTGTTTCTGCCATTACTAAAGCTCTTAATGCTGAGCAGGCGGTTATTTCGCAGAGCCTGAAAAAAATGCGTGAGAATAATCTAGTTAAAACAACGCGACACGGGATTTTTATCTATTATGACATCTGCGAGGAATATCCGGCGAGTGTTTTCGTTTGTCTTAGAAAACTTTATGCTTATATGACGGATTGCTTTTTCTTTTTGCAAGATGGTGTTAAAGAAATGCTTCCGGCTGACTATACCATGATGACAGCGAACCGTATGAAACTTTTTGCTCATTTTGATAAAATGCGAATCTTAGAGTGGCTTACACTTTATGGACGGCAAAATGTTACTGAAATCGTTAACGGGATTGGTCTGGAGCAACTTAAAGTTTCTCAATTCTTAAAAAAACTTCGGGATGATGGTTTCGTTACTGCTGAACGGCAGGGGCGTTTTATTTTTTATAATATCACCGACGGAGTTCACAAAACTTGCATTCAGTGCATCCATAAGCGATACAATTCCCTTAAAAACAAAGATGATTTTTAATTTTGTGAGTGACGACTTTTCATATAAATTTGTTGTGATATTTTTGCAATGATTTCCGCATTGGTTTCATCGCTCTCGTAAGAATCGGATACCATGATTGCCAGATAATATTTTTTATTGCCTGCTTTAATAATTGCTGCATCATTGTCGGCGATTTTCTTTCCGTCTTGTAGCCTTGACGAGGAACCGGTTTTATGCGCCACATTTACATATTTAGGTAAATATCCTTTTATCTTATTGGCTCCGGTTACTGTGCTTTGCATAATTGACAATAACTCTTTATGCAACTCTTCAGAAAATAATTTGTTCTCATCTATCATTTTCAGTAATGCTAAAATTTCATGAAGAGGAGCCCTATTTTGATATTGCGTCATATCTGCTCTATTCATTATATCTTCGGTTACTTTTATTTCTGTTTCCGGCAAGCCTATCGCATGAATATATTTTTCTACCGAATCTGTTCCACCTACCCACTTGATAAGAATATCGCAAGCATTGTTATCACTTTCTGCCACCATATAATATAGAAGCTCATGCAGAGATAAGTTTAAATTTTTGACACCATATTTTTCACGTAGTGGGCTATAAGTATTTTCTTTTATATCAGCAGAAGAGATTTTTATTTTGTTTTCCAGATTTAATTTTTCACGATTTATTTTATCTAATACCGCAACAGCTACATGCAACTTAAAAACACTTAATAAAGGATATTTTTTTTGATTATTTTGATAGGTTACTTGATTATCAGCATAACCTATTCCGATATTTGCTTTATAGCCAGAATATTGCTCGCTTATTGCCTTCAAATTCTGTTCTGTCGCATTATTGGTTCTTACAAACCATACAATCAATGCAAGCAATAAAACAGCACCAAGAAATAATATTCTTTGTATTTTCATCATCTCTTTCTCCGGCAATTAAAAAAACCGTTCCTTATTGCTAAGGAATGGTTTTTAGTGGCTCCGACTGCTGGGCTCGAACCAGCGACCAATCGGTTAACAGCCGATTGCTCTACCACTGAGCTAAGTCGGAATAATACTTATTGGAGGCCGGTACCGGAATTGAACCGATGTACAAGGATTTGCAGTCCTCTGCATGAGCCACTCTGCCAACCGGCCAACTCAAAGTACCAACGTCAACGTGGTGATTTGTATATATACATAATTTTTTTGAACGTCAATAGATTTTTTTTAAAAATGTTATTTTTTTTCATTCTGTGTATATCTGCTGTGCATATCTCTTAAAAAGATGTTATATCCTTTATTGTTTTTTGCCATATTTATACCGTTTTTAGGAGATTTGATGATGAAAATTGCTGTTGCTTCCGATCATGCCGGATTTGAAATGAAAGATTTTATTGCGAAAACTCTTTCTCAAAAAAAAATTGATGTTTTAGACTTGGGAACTTCGGATTGTTCTTCGGTTGATTACCCTACTTTTGCCGATAAAATGGCTCAATGTATTTTAGCTCATCAGGCTGATTTGGGAATTTTGGTTTGCGGAACAGGAATCGGTATTTCTATTCGCGCAAACAGACATAAGGGTATTCGCGCCGCCCTGCTTTATTCTGATGAAGTTGCTAAAATGGCTAAACAACATAATAACGCTAACGTTATTGTTTTTGGCGGACGAACAATGGATAAAAATGATGTTTTACGGAGAATTGATATTTTCTTAAATACACAATTTGAAGGTGGAAGACATCAAAGAAGAATTGATTTATTGGATTTGTAATTTGCTTTTATGAGGCTATAGATGAATACGACAGATTTGAAAGATTTTGATGCAGACATATATGAGGCTATTCATGATGAATTGGTCAGACAGCAAAATAATGTTGAATTAATTGCTTCTGAAAATATTGTCTCTAAAGCTGTTTTGGAAGCACAGGGTTCCATCTTAACAAACAAATATGCAGAAGGATATCCCGAACATCGTTACTATGGCGGATGTGCCTTTGTTGATAAAATAGAGCAAATCGCAATTGATCGCCTAAAGCAACTGTTTCATGCGCAATTTGCAAATGTTCAGCCGCACTCCGGCTCGCAAGCGAATATGGCTGTTTTTGGAGCTTTGCTTAAACCCGGTGATACGATTCTTGGGATGAGCCTTGATGCCGGTGGACATTTAACGCATGGCGCCAAGGTTTCTTTTTCCGGCAAGTGGTTTAACTCCATACAGTACGGTGTTGAAAAAGAAACCGGGCTTATTGATTATAAACAAGTGCATAGTTTGGCTAATTTGCACAAGCCTAAGCTGATTATTGCCGGTTGTTCTGCGTATCCGCGGCAAATAGATTTTGTTAAATTCAGAGCTATCGCCAATGAATGTGGTGCCTTTTTGATGGTGGATATGGCTCATTTTGCCGGCCTTGTAGCAAGCGGCCTTTATCCTAACCCTTTAACATTTGCTGATGTTGTTACAACCACTACACACAAGACTCTTCGCGGACCTCGTGGCGGAGCTATTTTGACGAATAAAGCCGAAATTGCTAAGAAAATAAACTCTGCAATTTTTCCGGGTATGCAGGGTGGCCCTCTGGAGCACGTTATTGCTGCTAAAGCTGTCTGTTTTAAAGAAGCGCTCAGTGATGAATTTAAGGCTTATTCCGAACAGGTGATTAAGAACGCCAAAGTTTTAGGCGATGTTCTTATGGAGCGCGGTCTTAAATTAGTTACAGGCGGAACAGATACTCATTTGCTATTAGTTGATTTAACGCCCAAAGGAATTAATGGTAAAGAATTAACGGATGCTCTAGAGCTCGTTAATATTACGGCCAATAAAAATGCTATTCCGTATGATCCGCTTCCGCCGTCTGTGACTTCCGGAATCCGATTGGGAACACCGGCCGGCACAACGCGTGGTTTTAAGGAAAAAGAATTTATACTCATCGGGCAAGCTATCGCGGATATTGTTGATGCTTTACACACACCGGCAATTGATGAAGTTACCAAGAAAACAAAAGCAAAAATTTTGGAATTAACTTCGGCTTTTCCGATTTATCAAGATTAAATCTAACGCTCTCGTTTTTTAGAGGCTAAAGTTCTTAAATGGATTTTGGCCTCTTTCTTTACTTGAAAAGAATCGCAAATTTTACTTATGCTTTTTTGAAAAACAAATTTATCTAACGGCGTATCTTGTAAAAAGGTTTCAGTTTCGTTAGGATATTTTACATACATCATAGACAATAACCATGCTACTGCCATTTTATCGTAAAAACCGACATATTTTTGCGCTCTGATGAGTGAAAATATTTTTTGCAAATACGTTTCGTTTATAAAATAGCTCAAGGCCATAACGTAGAAAAAACGGATTTCATATTCCTTATGACTTTGTGTCAATGGTCTAAAAGTTTCCCAATAAAGTTGTTGCTGCTTTTTGGCATCTTTGATACTTGAACAAAAAACATCGCAAACAGCCCAACTATTTATATAAGGTACAAAATTTTTTATTTGCTCTATCTTATCCGGACTTTTGCTTTGGGCTATCAGTAACGAATAGAGCATAAACTCTTCTTGATATTTTAACTCTGTTAAAGGTATTTTTAAATAATCTTCTGCTTTTCCGACTTTGGCTATTTCTTTTGCTATTTGCCGTAATTTTGGAATACGCACACCCAATAAATCAATCTGGGGCGGTAAAAGTTTAGCGGAGAATTTTTGATATTTTTTCTCCGCTTCTTCTTGTAATTTTTTTAATACTTCAGTACGCATTGCGCTCTATATCTTTTAAATACAATACCGTTTCTTGTTCCAATTTTGAAGCGGCATCTTCATCACATACATATATACCATGGCGATGCATTTGTAATGCACTCACTGCCCAGCGATGATTTACACTCCCTTCTATGGCGGCTTTGGTGGCTTCGGCTTTTGCAATTCCGGTTGCCAAAATCATCACTTCTTTGGCGTCCATAATCGTGCCTGTTCCAACGGTTAATACTGTATGCGGAACTTTGCTGATGTCATTATCAAACAGTTTAGCTTTTATTTTCATTGTTTCTGTGGTCAGGGTCTTAACGCGTGTGTGCGAATCTAAAGACGAAAACGGTTCGTTAAACGCAATATGTCCATCGGCACCAACACCTCCGACAAATAAATCTATTCCGCCCTTTTGACGAATCGCCAATTCAAAATTTGCGCACTCCTTCTCATAGTTTTTTGTCCGCCCATCCAGAATATAAATATTTGCCTCTTTGGTGTCTATGTGCTTTAATAAATATTCATCCATATAGCTACGACAACTTTGCGGAGCGTTCTTCTCTAAGCCGATAAATTCATTCATGCAGAATATAACCACATTAGCAAACGATAACTTTCCGGCACGGTTTAATTCTACCAATTTTTTATACATACCTTTTGGGGTGTCTCCCATCGGTAAACCCAATACAAATGGCTTTGCGGATGTTGGTCTGGCGCGTTTGATGCGATATGCAATGTATGTTGCTGCCCAGTCGGTTACTTCTTCATAGTCTGATTTTATGATAACGCGCATGACACTTCTCCCCTCTCTTCTTTGGTTTTATCGGTATGATTTAATATATATAAAGATTAGTAAACTTTTTGCTAATGTTTGTCAACGTACTCGTAGCTTTTTGTGAGGACATTATAGCGACAGTCGTAACTTTGATATTCTGGTTTCAGAATATATAAATCATCTCTATTAAGTGGGGTATACATTTCTTGCAACATATGATTACTAATCCAATGTATCGGGTGTACACCTATTTCTCCCCTATATTCCCGATAGGTATCATAGTAGTTTTTGCCATAGATAATCTTGGGCCGGTATTTTCTGATTAAACTCTCTAAATCTGCTGTCGGGCGTATCCCGATGGTGGCGGCTATTACATCTATCTGCCCTTTCAGGTTCCATATAAAATCAATGTCTTTATTAAACAAATTATAGCCTATTCTGTATCCATTGACCACATAATCGCAAGGGTTCGTCAATCTTAGCACAAAGCCCGATGCCCCATACTTAAAATCATCACCGACGGTTATTCTTTTGCTGTATATATGGGCATATATGCCGCCTAAAATGAGAAGATACACCAAAACGATATAAATTATCCGTTGTCTCTTTTTGACCATTTCTGATATAGCGACGCCGGCTAAGGTGCAGGCTAATGCATGTAATAGTGCAAAGTAATATACAAACGGTGTGAAATAGTACATTCTTATTATATATTCTATTACAAAAACGGCCGCAAATGACTTCACATACACACTACCGGAATATACATTTTTAACCAAAGCGTATATCGCCAACAATATCGGTATTGTCATTTCATAACTGGGGTGAATAAAGCGTCTGGTATAAAAGACATCCGGTATATGGGCATTTAATTCAAAATTGGCCTTTATATACATTGTCAAAACATCTTCATAGTACAGAAATGTCAGAAATGCGGCATAAAGCAGCAACGGCACACTTCCGCTTATGATGCAATCATTGATGGCTATCTTTTTTTCTTTTACTAACCATAAAATAACAAAACCTATTCCTATCACAATTAGAGCTGCTTTTTGGGTAAACATAAAAGAGGCAAAGAACAGCATAAATGAAATAAATAAAGCCCCTAATTTTTTATCCCGCATATAGCGAAATAAATAATATATCCCGACAATTATGGTGGTTGCCATAAAATTATCCGGCTTAAAATCTTTATTATACAAACTTTCTTGCGGAAGTGCGCATAAGGCGGCCGCAACTAGCCCGCCGATTTTATCGGATAGGAAATCTTTATGCAGCCGATACATATACCACAGCATAATTAAGAATACGGTCACTGTCAGCATATTGACGGCATCTACGGCGCGTAAACTATATTCATAATATCCAACCAGCGGGGCACCGACATACCACAATAAGGGATTATGGTGTTGAAAAAAATCTTTGTATGGTAATTTGCCGCTCCAAACTAACCATGAAGAGTGCACATGCTCTAAGGTATCACCATCGCCTGAACCACTGTATATGACTGTCCAATACAACAGCCCACCGCAAAAAATGAGGTACATTATCAAAATAGCTTTGATTATGTTTTCTTTCTTAAAAAGCATTTAGTCTCGGTTCCTTGTAAAAATATTCCCATGTATCGGTCTTGGCATTATACCGACAGCGGCGTTTCGCTTGATATTCCGGCTTCAAAATGAAAACATCTACAAACGGTGATTGCATATAGTATTTATCTCTTATCGTGGCATCTACCCAATGAACCGGAACTTCTATATGTTTCTGACGTAATTTTTCATCCCAATACGGTCCGGTATAAATAATACGCGGAAAATATTGCAATACTGCTTTATTTAAATTCGGAAGCGGTGCTAAACCTATCTTATTTCCAATCACATCCAGTTGACCGTTTAGGTTCCAATAATAGGTTATGTCTTTTGTGAAAATACCATAAGTCAATCCATAGCCGTTTAAAACCGAATCGCAACGATTGGTCTGCTCTAAAACATATTTCGGAGTTACGTATCTGAAGTAATTCGGCGGTAATTCTCTTTCGGTACAGTAATTATAAAACGCTTGCATCCCGGCCAATGACAATGCTACAAAAATATAAGCAATCCAATTCCACCGATTAATTAATTTCCACGCAAATGCACCCACCATTATGCCGTTTAGAATTTGCAGTTGATAGTAATAGTGTCTGTCTAATGAAAAATAGAAGAACCGTTGTACAGCTTCAGCCAACCACAAAAGGCTCATGATGCGCGCATAGGTATTGCCTCGGTATAAGAAATAGCCGCATGATAAAAATGTCAGTATGCTCACAACATAAAATTCTACTCGGGTATTTTCTACCAAATTACCATACACATCCGGTATGTAGAGATTAAAAATATAATTGGAGAGCCAATATTTTTCCACCATTCCATGGTACATCAACCAGCTTAAAAAGATAATTGCCCCTATCAATGGTAAAATCAGCGCTTGGGCAAAATCTTTCAAAGCAATATTTTTGGCATATAGTTGATAAATAACTACCGCACCGACGAATGCCAGAAGAAAAATCACTTTTTGCATAAACAAAAATGAAACAAAGAAGCTCAAAAATGATATCACTAAATCTTTGGGCTGCTTTTTTTCCAAGTATGCAAACAGGTAATACAGCCCCAACATAAAGGTCAAGACCATATAGTTATCCGGACGAAAATCTTGTCCGCTAAAAACTATATAGGATGGAAAGACGGCTACCACACAAAGCAAGCCAGCATACCAGCTATTTACCATAAACCGACGGACAATTAACGCCGACACCCAGAGGCTTACAAACATGACTAACGTGGAAATTATCCTCACAACATCAAATAAAAATAAGTCGTAAGCCAAATACCCTGCTAAAGGCGCAAAGAGATACCACAAAAGAGGATTGTGATGCTGAAAAAAATCTATATACGGGATTTTTCCGCTAAAAACTAACCACGTGGAATGCAGATGTTCAATATCATCTCCGGTTTCGGGTTGGTGATGATAGAGTACCCAAAACGCTGCACAAACACCTATAATTATCTGAAGCAAAAAGAACACTTTAGGGATTATCTTTAGTACCGTTTTCAGTGAATTTTCTTCTGCCGGTTCAGACATATCTTCTCCCTTTTGTGTTCTTTAGAGGTGTTTTATTAAGCCTCACCCGATGCTGTTCCGCTTTCAGACGGTTTATCTTCAGCAGGGATTACATCCGGCAACATTCCGATTGCTTTTTTACGTTTCAATTTATTCACAAATTTGATTGAGCGTTGAGCATCCCACTTTTTCTTTCCCTCTTCTCTTTGGAAAATGTGTTTATATATCTCTATTGCTTGGTCAAATTCGGATAACTTGGTTAAGCATGAAGCCAAACCATCATAAAGTTTATGATGATATCGTCCATCTACCAAATTTTTTGCTTTATTGTAGCACTTTAGGGCATCTTTAAATTTGAACATTTTTTGGTATACAAAGCCAATACTAATCCAGGCTTGAATTTCTGTGCTATCTATGTTCAAAATCTTTGTAAAGCACTTTAAGGCCGAATCGTTATCGCCCATCAGTTGATAGGTTACTCCAATACCGTTCCAGGCTTTTACATTGGATTTATCTAAGGCTAAAACTTTCTTGAAATACCCGATAGCTCTCTCATACTGTTTCAATTTTTGCAGTGTTACCGCAATACTCAATAATGTTTGCGGATGTTTCGGGTCTATTTGATATGCTTGTTGTAAAACGTCCAGAGCTTCTTTAAATAAGAACATGTGTTGTAAAGCAATGGCTTTACCATTTAGGGCTTCCAATGAGGTCGGGTCATTAGCGTAGGCTTCTTCAAAGCAAGCTATAGCTTCTTTATAGCGGCCACGCATACTTAGCGTTACACCCTTATTGTTAAGTACTTCCACGGATTTCGGGTTGATTGCCAAGGCCTTATCAAAACATTCAACGGCCTCGGTATATTTGCTCATCTTTTGATAAGCAAAACCTTTTGAATTTATTGCTTTCCATGAATCGGGCTGTTGGGCTAAAAACTCATCAAATTGAGCTATCGCCTCTTTGCACATTCCTGAATCTAAAAGTTCCTGCCCTCTCTTGTAGGCATTATTGTCACTTAACTTAACCATATTCTTTCTCTACATAGTTTTACAAAATAATTTGTGAGGTATTATATGGTTACTTTTTTTCTTTTGTCAAGATAAAAAACTCCGAAACTCATCCCCTTATTTTCTATTTTGAATCTCGTTATGTCTTGTACTATCTATTGACAAAAAGCATTTTTGTTTGTATAGTCGTGGTCTTATTTATTAACTCTATGTTTCATTATTAAATTTTATCATTATGGAAAAAACAAATGTTTGCAAACTTTCTTTTTGGAAGAAACATGCGCTGTTGCGTCAGTTGAAAAAAAATCCTGCTTCTGTTCCTCAACAGTATCAAGCGGCTTTATTGGATGCGGTATCGGCGAAGACTTTTCAGAATTACTATTCTGATTTTTCTAAGTTCGCACCAGAAGCTTTTGATGTTCTTTTGGAACCGCGCAACAAAGAGAAATTTAAGTATTGTAAATTCTGCGGCTTTACTCCTGATCAGCTTGCCAATGAATTTGTTCAAAAAGGAACTGATGAGCAGGTACTTGATGTGCTGGAAACGCACTGTTGCACATTGGGCCATGTTCTTTTAGAACGTCCGTCTGAATTGTTTGAAAGATATGTCCGCCGAATGGAAACCATTCCTTTAAATTTATGGAAGGAAATCATCAAACAAAAACGGGAAGATTTGATTTTAATGTTTCTTAAATTCAGAAACCAAGATAATGTCTTATCTGAGCAGTATGTGAATGCTCTTTTTGATTCTGCTTTGGAGAAAAGTATTCAGGCTTACTTGGAACAAAATTCTGTTTTTGGATTATCCAGAGTGAGCTTGTATATCTTGAAATCTGGCGATTTTGCCCTTTGCAAAAAGTTGCTTGAGAACAATCCATTAACATCTGCTGCAGAATATGATGCCTTGTTTAAGCTTAATCAGCCGGAACTTATTTTGATACTGGTCAAAAAAATGCTTCAGGATGATGAGGATAATCCTTATGAGGTTCCGGATGATTTTGAGGTTGCTCTTATTGATAGCGGTGCTATTGAAGCTATTAAGCTTTATATTCAATACAATCAACTTGATTATGGTGCAACTTTTCACCTTTTCAAATCCGGCAATGAGGAGCTTATTCGTTTCTATTTGGAATCTGATTACTTTAAGGATTGTAAAAAGTTTCCGTCCGATGCAGCCGCCATGTCTCTTTTTGCAGGAAATAACACCAGTTTGCAGTATTGTTATGAAAGTAAATTCGGTTTGCCTTATCAGTTGGAACGTGAGTTGGTCATTTCTGAACAAGATAGACTTGTCTCCTCTTCCAAAGATAAAAAACATACTGCTTATACTCAAAGCAAATTTGCATCCTACATCTGTGCGCATGAGCTATATCCCTTGAACGCTGCACTGCTCATGGAAAAAGGCTCTATTGAAGATGCTCTTAATTATTTCCAAAAGTATCCGTTACCGGATATTGCTGTGGTGGCTTTGTTCAAAAACGGGAAAGACAAGTTGCGTAAAGCCTATCTTGATTTTTTGCTTGAGCGTCAATTAACGGTTTGCGCCTGTGCTCAAAAGTATTTTGTGAAATTTGCGTCTAAACAGAAATTGATGACTTATTTGCAAAATATTTCTAAAGAGGCTTTGTGTGATGACGGTCAAATGGCTTTGTTGAAAAGAGAAGATATGGAGCTATGTCAAGTTTACACTAAGCGTTTCGGCTTTAGCTCTCCGGCTTTCATTGCTCTTATTCAATCTGGCTCGGTTGACTTTATCAAAGCCATCTTTCAGGAATATAGGCTGCCTAATGATGTTATCAAAGCAATGATTGAGAGCGGACGAAATTCCGTTATGATTGAGTTCTTTAAGGAATCTGATTTGGAAGAAGAATTTGAAAAAAAACTTATCCGGTCTAATTTTTCAAAGAATGAAAAAGCGGTTTGTTTCTATCTGGATAAGTACGACTTGTTTGCAGATAATGAAGTTGAACTGCTCAAGCTCAACAACAAAAAAATGATTGAGGTATATTTGGCCAAACATTATCTATCCGAGAAAGCCACACAATTATATGCCTCTATGTATTAAATGTGTTTTATTTGAACTGCTTCCGTGTTTTCGGAGGCAGTTTTTTTTGACTTTTTTGTTGACTTAAATATTTTTTTCTTTACGATTTTGTTCAGATTATTAACTTTATGTTTTACTATTAATTTTTTATCTATTATGAATGCTTATCAATTAAAAACACCTTCGTTCTTGGAAACCGGGTGGCAGATTTTGCTTTTTCTGCTTTTTCAGAAAGAAATTGCGCAAAAGTATCATACTCAAATGGTCTTGCTCCGCGGATGTTCGCAGAAATTTCTTTTTCTGTATGTGAAAAAATTTTCGCTGTCTAATGGTGCTTTAATACTTTTATTTCAAAAAGCAGATAAAGCCTTTCTTCAACATTTTTTATCTCATTATTACTGGGATTTTCCTCAAGATTGTGAACAAATTCTCTTAGACAGATTTGGACACGAATTTCTGATTGACAATGCTAATTGGACGTTGTCTACACAGGCTGAATTGACTTTACTGCAACAAGGAAATGTGGAGCTGATAAAAAAATATATAGCTAAGTATGTTTTTACTCCTGAAGCCGAAGTGGAATTTTTTAAATTGCCTTTTCTTACTTTGCAAGAAGCTTATACAGAAAAAAATAACTTAAGTCAAATTACGGAAAAATTTTTGCTTGAAACGAAAAAATTTAACCTGCTGTCTATTCACTTTTCTCAATTTGGGTTGAGTGATAAGCTGGTGGAAACATTTTATCAAAATGCTCCTAATGATTTGATTTCAAGATATTTGAGTCATTCTGCCGGTTATCCTTCCGATAAGGAATTTAAAATTCTTTTATCTAAATCTGTTGCTGACTTTATTAAACAATTGGTTTTAAGTTTTAATGAGCTGCATCTGCTTCACCTTAAAATGTTGCTCAAATCTAAAAATGTTGTTTTAGTCCGAGCGTATCTTGAGCAAAAAGCCGAACAAGCATCTTCTTTGCCCGATACGGTTTGGAGAGGTTTGTTTGATACTTCTGACTTGAAGAAGCTCCTTCAATTTGCCTTAGAACATTTTGATTTACCCGAGGAATTTGAGATTTGTTTATTTAAATCGCAATTTTTGGATTTATTAGAGAGCTATACTCATAATCATGCTTTTCAAAACTGGGGCTTTCCGATGTTGCTGGCTCTAGGAAAACGAGATCTTTTATTGAATTATCTGAGTTTCCATAAACTCTCTTGGAGTGATGAGTGTTTACTTATTGAGCAAAAAGATGAAGAACTGATTGCTTGGTATCTTAAAAAACATTCTTTGAGCTCGTATGCTCTAGGATATAGGATTAAATCGGCAAACTTTTTTAAGGCGCTGGAAATTGTGCAATCTCTTGATAAGTTTGATGATTTTGTTCTTGATGCTTTATTTTATCATAATGAAGAGGAATTGTGGTGTGTGTATCTTTCTTTCTGCAAATATCGTTTAAAACCCGATATATTGCTCAAATTTGCTGAAAAGGCTGGTGTTAACATCATTCTTGACTATCTTTCACACTACTTGATTGATGGTGAACTTGACTTAAAACTTGATGATTCAAAATTTGAGGATATACTCTATTTAACGTTTTATAAAAGGCAACAAGAAGAACTTACATCTTTTTTGATGAAGCATACACCGCTGACGGATATTCGCGATTATTGGTTTATTAGCTATTCTTCTTATGACTTTATTAAGCAATTGCTGGAAAAGTTGTTTAATGAGAATATATGGCTTTCTGCCGAAGCTGAAAAAGAGTTAATTTTCAGAAAATATGAAGATTTATTGCGACTTTATTTTTCGCATCATTCTTTATATCAAGAAAATCTTTTCCTTATGGCGCAATTACTTTCTCCTGAACTTATGAGAGACTATTTGCTGAGCCACCGAGAAGACAACAACTTCATTCAACAACTGTTATCTTAATCAGTTTTACGGCCTTTCCTTATTTTAAGGAAAGGCTTTTTTATTTGCCTTTTATTGACAAAAAAATTTTTTAGATTTAATTTGAACGTACTTTTATAATTTTATGTTTCACTATTAATTTTTTATCATTATGGAAAATGAAGTAAAAAGACCTTCGGTTTATATTACCAGATTTGAAGTACGGAAATTCCAAATAAATCATCTGTACACAATTCCTCCTAAACATCATCTGAATATGGTTGAGCTTAAAGGATGTTCTAAAAAGACTTTGGCTTTGTACTTAGAGTATGGTCATGTCCTCTCTGACGAAGCTCTGCTGTTTTTATTGAAAAATAACAATACTGAAATGTTTCAATTTATAGCAGAACACGCTATTAATGTCTCTCTTGCTTCCGAAACTGAGAAGACTATTATTGCTCAATTCGGGTATGAGATATTGTTAAAAAATAATATTCGGCTGTCAGAAAGCAGTACTTTGAAATTTTTACAAGAAACGAATGCTGAGAGTATATCTTCTTCGTATTTACGCTGTCTGACAATTTCTCCGGCAACGGAGGCTTGTCTGTTAGAGCTGAAGAATGCTGAGCTTGCTTCTCAATATCTGGCTAATCATATTGTTTATCCGGAAAATCGGCGGCTCATTTTGTTGTATGATGATCCTGAGGTGTATAGGGCTTTTGTTCAACGTAACAATTTTAATGATGTCTTTACAGATATCATCAAAACAAAATCCTTAGAGATTTTCAAAATTGCTTTGGAATATCAACACCCTATTTTGTTAGAAGACGAGAAAATCTTGATTGATAAAAATGATCCGGCCTTCGTTCAGGCTTTTGTTGAACAGGTTAATTTTTCTGATGAAGCTATTGAATATTTGGTACAAAAGGCATCTGATGAATTGTTTACAATTGTAGTTGATTATTCTTCTTTTTCAACTGACGATTGGCCTGATAGTTTCTATCAAAGACTTTTTGAGCCTCGGCATCTTGATCTTCTTAAAAAATATTTGCAGGCGTGTGCTCTTCCCGGTAAATTTGAAGTTCGTTTGCTTGAAAGCGGGGATAAAGAGTTAATTGATCTTTATTTTGAAAATGGCGATATCGTCATTTCTTTAGATGCAAAAATTTGGCTTTTGAAACATCCGCAATCAGAATATGCTGATGATTTGCTCGGAAAAGTTGATGATTTAGGATATTTTGGAGAAGCGAGACTTTTTAAGTCTGGTGACAGTGAAAAAATACAACATTATCTTTCATTGCGTGCTATCAGTTCAATTAGTGAGGTAGCTCTCTTTAAGTATGCGCCTTTGCCTATTTTACGTGAATATTTTGCTCATAATACGTTGGATGAACCAGCTGTTATCTCTCTTATTCACAGAAAAGATTTTGAGGTTTTGAAAATTTTTTGGGAATTAGGATTGCGGTTTGACGGAATCGCTTTGGAAATTTTCTTAGCCGAATCTGATGATGATACTGTTTTGTCCTACTTTATGTTTTTGGAGCAAAATGATGAGTTCTGTAACTTGGCTTGCGAAGAAGATTCAGAAGAAATCAGTATTATGTTATATCAACGTCATTTGGTGAAATCTGCCTCTTTCTTTGTTTCTAAAGCTCGGCTTTCTAATCAAGCTGAATGTGTCATGGTGCAAATGGCTCCACGAGAACTTATTTACGAATATATTCAGACAAATTCTCTAACACCTTCGGCTGAGAAGTTTTTGCTCTGCCATTACGATGAGGAGTTGATTCGTCAATATGTTTCTAAACATAAATTGGATACAGATAATGAAAGTTTCCTTTTCTGCTTTGATGATTTGGATTTGATAAAATTCTATCAGAAAGAGCATGGCTTTTCCGATGCGTTTATTGTTGATGGAATTGAGGCTTAATAACTTCTTTGTAAAAAAAAACTCCTTTCCTTGCGAGAGGAGTTTTTTATTGACTCAAATTCTTTTCTAATCTACCTTTTCGTCAGTTAGATAATTTTATGTTTCATTATTAAAACTTTATTGTTATGGAAGAAAAAGTTTGCCCTGATAAGGCGCAGTTGTTGAAAAAAGCAAAATGGGCTATTCGTCGCTCTTATTGGCTTAATCATCGTTTACCTGAAGAATATCACTCTGTTCTGGTTAATCTGGAATGTTGTTCTTTACATTGTTTGCGGGTTTGTCTGCAAAATTGCTCTTTATCGGCTGAAGCTGAAGCGCTCTTGTTTGATAAATATGTTAATGACCATCCCGATATCCTTAGAGATTATATTTGTGCACATGGAGCTACTTTAGCGCTATTGTCCAGGATTATTGAAAATAAAAATCTGGAATTGCTGGAGTGTTTCTTGGATAGAAGGAAATACTATTGTGAGACATTTATTTTACCACTTGATGCGCAGATTGTACTTGTGGAGTCTAATGATGTTGATTTTTTTCAGAAAGTCTTAAACTTAGGTGTCCAATTAGCTGATACGGCTTTTGAACATTTGCTTCAACGCGGTAATTTTGAAATGCTTGAAGTTTACTGCCCATTTTGTTTTAGAAAAGATACTAAATCTTATCTGCATAATCAGTGGTTTAATGTTGTATTTCAACACCATGATATGAAAACCATTGAATTGCTCTTAAGTTACTTTAAGCTCACTTATGAAGCTTTGGTAAAATTGGTAGACACTGGGTATAAGGATTTGGTTGCAACTTATTTCAAAACAAATGATGTTGACAAGGATATTCAGTGCAAAATTGCACAGAGCACTCATAAAAAACTTATTGCTCTATACTTGCAAAATAAGCCTTTTGGCAAAACGGCGCAACTTGCTCTGGTCAAGTCTGGGTATAAGGATTTGCTCAAAATGCATTATTTAAAGTATGGTTTGAACGACGAGGTTATTGTTTTTCAGGCCAGCCTTAATTTTGTTAAAAGCTATTTAGGCGTTTGAAACTTTTGCTACTTTTAAAGCCCCGAAAACTCGGGGCTTTTTTTATTTTACAGATTGCAACTGTTGAGGGGTGACAACGTAGCAGTTTTCCTGTATATGGCAGATTTGCTCTGCAATAATGTCGCCTTCTATATCATATATACTGTTTATGCGTTTGTTGTATCCAAACGGAATATTCCCCGTATTGCGAATATTGTCCAAAGTCCAGTATAAATCTAAGGAGACATACCCTCCATACATGGTTGATAACATTTTGGTTATCTGGTGGCTTCCATGAAATGCATATTTTCTTTTTGATGGTGCAGTTGGATATTCTACCAATACCTGTATTTCTTCCGGCTCTATTTTCGCAATATATTTTGCTCCGGCAATGTAGGTTGCAGCACCTCCCTCTCTACTATTACCAACATAGTGAAAATAGAAAACATCATTTCTTTTGGACACTAATTTTACATGCATATTTTTTTCTATATATGCAAGAAATTTCTGTTCTTGTTCTTGATTTATCATATGCGTATGTTTTTAATTGTTATAATAATTTTTTTACTGTTCCTAATTTTATATTTTTTCTATTTTTTGTCAATAACCTTTCTTGACAATTTTAAGCTCCTCTTTATAATGTGCGTATCAACTTAATTTTATGTCGTACTATTTTATTTTTTACAATTATGAAAGCTATTGAGATTTGGAACAAATTTCTTGCTGATAAGCAACAAATGTCTGAAGATGAAGAATTTATTTTCGTGCGTGATGGATTAGATGAGTGGCTCTTAAAATATCTACAAAAATTTTCTCTTGGTGAAAAAGCAGAGCTATTGCTCGTAACTTCTCGCTCTCATCTGGTCGTTTTGGATTACATCTATTTTTCTGATGAACCGTTTTTTGTCGCATCCGAAAAGGCTTTGCTTGAGAGAAAAGATACGGAGCTGATTTTAAAGTATGCTCATAAGTTTTGTTTTGTGCAAGAACTGCATGCATTTATGGTGGACGTTTCCAATGAAGATGTTTTACTCGGCTACTTTCTTGAGGAACAGTTATCTCCTGACGGTGAAATTAGGCTTATTGAACGGCATTCTCAAAAACTTTTCAAAGCGTATGTTGCAGAATATGCGTTAAGTGAAGAGGCTGAACAACACCTGATTAAACAAAAGAATTATGACTTTTTCAGGATTTATGTTTCTGAATATACGCAGATTAAACCAGCTTCGCTCGCTTTACTTGCCAAGCTGCATGATGAAAAACTTCTTGATATCTTCAGAGAATTTTGCTTATCTTAAACCTTAAACTGAAGAGCTCCCAATCTATTTGATTGAGAGCTCTTTTCGTTTAAAACTCAGCGATTGCTTTTCCGCTTCGCCAGTTTTGTTCTATCTGCTCAAGCGAGCGTCCTTTGGTTTCCGGAATATATTTCCAGGTGTAAAATAAGCTGAAAATACCTACTATGCCGAATATACTAAACGTTAGAGCTTCGCCGATGGTAGCTAATAGTGTCGGAAATATTAACGCAACAATAAAGTTAAACACGAAGTTGGACATTGTTGCTATACTCATTGCCGTGCCTCTTATCGCTAAAGGCATAATTTCTGATATCAATATCCACGCTATCGGCCCTAGTGAAAAGGCAAAACTTGCAATAAACGTTACTATGCTACCAACGGCCACCCATTTGGTATTATACCCATAATTGTTGCTCAACCAGAACGATATTGCCAGAACAAACAAACTTATCGTAATACCGCTTAGGCCTGCATACAATAAAGGTTTACGCCCTAACCTATCCGTAAAGAATATGGCTACAAAGGTCATTGCAAAATTTACAACGCCAACACCGACAGAGGCATATAGCGCTCCGATGTTATCCGCAAATCCTGCAGCCTTAAATATTGTGGCGGCGTAGTAAATAATGGTATTTATTCCCGTGCAGATTTGGATGAACATTATGAACACCCCAACAAGAACGGGACGTAACATCCATTGTTCAAAAACTCTTCCGGTTTTCTTTGTACTTACTTTCAATGTGGCTTGAATTTCTTTTACTTGTTGGTCGGCATCCTCTTCCGGCTCTATTTTTTTGAAAATTTCTTTGGCTTCACTATAACGGCGCCGGCTAATCAACCAACGCGGTGTATCCCCCAGAAAACTAATTCCTACAAGCAAAATCACCGCAGGTATTAGCCCTGCTCCCAGCATCCAGCGCCAGTTATATTCCGATAATGCAAATATACGGTTGATTAAATACGAGAACAAAATTCCGGCCGTTATTGCTAATTGATATAAAGATACCAACATTCCTCTAACTTTTTGCGGAGATAACTCTGATAAATACAGCGGAATAACAAAATTCACCATGCCGATTGCTAATCCTAATATCATGCGGCCGCAAACTAACCATCCGACGCTTGGTGCAAAGCCACACATTAATGAACCTATGGCAAAAATTGTCGCGGTCGCAATAACTACTTTTTTACGCCCATATATATCCGCTAATACGCCATTTACGGCTGCCCCGACAACGGCTCCTACTAATGCTGAACTTACTACCCAACCTTGTTGCAAAGTGCTTAAAGGCCAGCTTTCATTTATATATAATAAAGCTCCGGAAATTACACCTGTGTCAAACCCTGACAACAAACCACCCAATGAGGCTATACCTGCAATAACATATAGCAGAAGATGTTTTATTCGTCCTTTGTTTTGAATTGCTACTGCATTCATTTTGGATATCCTTTCATGTTCTTTATGATGATTTTAGTTTAGCATGAATAGTTTTAAAATTACTTAACTCGTCTTTCTTTTGTGTTGACAAAAATTGACAAACCGTGTATTTTTACTTTTGTTTTAATATAATTTAGTTATGGCTATGAAACGATTAATTATTTTTAGACATGGTGATTACGATATCTACAAAAACTTAACTGAAACGTGTGCTCAGGAGTTGTTTTTAAAAGTTCGTCGTATGAAACAATTTTTTGGATTGCCGGCGGCTATTTTTGCATCCCCCATCAGACGGGCGTGGCAGACTGCTTGTGTCATCAATTTGGCTTTGGGAAATGTGCCTCTTTTTGAAAAAGACGAATTAAGAGATTTTTGTGCGCTTAGTATGCCTTATTTTGCAAAAAGATTTGCAGCTGATGCTCAGAAAAATTTTGCAGCTCAAGATGTGCTTCTTTGGGTTACGCATGAACCGTCCATACATGAATTACTTGGCATCTCTCTTGGTACATCTGAATGGATTGTTCTTGAAGCACCGGAGTGGGAAATGATTTTTGAACCGAAATTTAGAAAAATCTATCGCTCCTTAAATTTTCTCACAAACCAAGGATGTCCCCCTAATGAGGTCTTTCATCAGCTAGTAGCTTGGACACAAGACACCCTTTCTGATGATGAAAAGCAAAAAATCAGTTCTCTTCTAAAATGATTTTTTCCTTTGCCTTCAAACTCTCCTTTTCGGAGAGTTTTTTTATGTTTACTATTCTTTTTATTGTGGTATTATATTCGTTAGTTTCTTGATTTTATGGTTTTGTAAAATGGATTATTTAGCACAATCTCACCTCCATACCTCTATGGCTCAAAAAATTATAAACGACAGTCGTATTATTCCTTTATGGCAGTCTATGGGGGCGCGTATTAATCTGGTCGGTTCTCTTAGAATCGGTGTATTAGCGAAACACCTTGATATAGATTTTCATATTTACACTCCTGAACTTGATGTTTCTCAAAGTTTTACAGTTATCTCAGAAATCGCGCAAAATTTTGCCGTTAAAAAAATTGAATTCACCAATCTGGCACAAACTGATGAATGTTGCTTTGAATGGCACGTTTGGTATGAAAATAATGATGGAAGTTTATGGCAAATAGATCTTATTCAAATCAAAAGCGGTTCTTTTTATGATGGATATTTTGAGCGGATTGCCGATACTATAAAAAATGCTATGACTGACGACATGAAGCGGACTATTCTTAAACTCAAATTTGACACACCTGATCATCTTAAAATTTCCGGTATGGAATATTATAAGGCAGTCATTCAAGATGGCATTACAAATTTTGTAGATTTCTTAGCTTGGCGCGCTAAGCATCCTTTTAATGGAATTATTGAGTGGTAATTCTTTCTTATGTCGCTTGTTTACACACATCAATCCATATTGAAGTCGGCGTATAATTTTTTAATTCTTCAGGTGTTACTTCTATTGCACTGTTAGAACTACCACAGGCTGGATATACGCTTTGAAATCTTTTTAGAGACTCGTCCAAAAATATTTCAACATCTTCCGGTACACCAAAGGGACAAACACCGCCTATTGCATGTCCAATACGGTCGGTCACTTCTTCGGCTGTCAACATTTTTGCTTTAACATGAAACAAGGTTTTGTACTTGGCATTATCAATTTTACAGTCTCCCGCCATTACAATTAATATAGCTTTATCTTTTATTGCAAAAGACAGCGTTTTAGCAATGCGGCTAGGTTCGCATCCTAATGCTTGTGCAGCTAGTTCTACTGTTGCACTTGATACCGGAAATTCTAAAATTCTATTCTCTGCGCCAAATTGTTTTAGATATTCTCTCGCTTTTTCTATACTCATTTTACTCCTTTGTTCGTATTATAATTCTGACATAATTTTTTTAATTCAACCTCATATGTTTTTTAATATACTTTTATTTGCCTATAAAAAGATTGGCAAAATTTATTAAATATTTTGTTTACATGCTCTTTATTTGTCCTCCATATGATTTATTAAGCCGATAATTATAAACATTTAGAACAAAAATAAATTTTTATAATATATTAAGAGTTATGAATTATAATGTTTTTTGTATTAAATATATCTTTTTTTATTTTACCATTGAATATTAGACAAAATATAATATAATTAAAGTAGATATTTTATTTAATTGTTAAATTTAACACAATGTTTGGGGAGATGGAATATGACTGCATATAAACAAACTGCGAAAACCATTGATGATATAATTGGAAATCGTAATTGTATGGCTGTTGCAAAACTGCCTATAAGAGAAATGGTTACAAAAGTTATTCCTGGTGAAAAATATCTTTGCACAGATACCGGTGAATATTCTATCGCAAAAGAGGGGGAAGCTCTTATTACTAGACAATATCCTGATGGAAGTAAAGACACCTATAAGAATAAAAAAGGTCCTAAATATGAATTTGAAGATGGGCAATCATGGGATAATCTTCAACCAGGTGAATCTGCTTTTGGTACATTAAAAGATGGACCTGAATATGATAGATTTGCCATATTAGCAAAGCCTGAAGATACGGTTGAAGCTGTATGGGCTGAAACACAAAAAGTTACCAGACCAAATTCTTTTATAACTGTCATTTATGCCAATCAGGAATTTAATCTTCAAGGTGAACAGAAATGGGGAAGTAAACAAATTGTATTAAATAATAATGCTGGAGATATTCACCCTATTGATACTGAAAGAAAAGATGAAAAAGGTAATCCGATAGTTATTGGAATACTTCCTCTTACCGCAGACCCAACTGCTCGCGAAGCTGAGTTAAGAGAGTATGTCGCACAACATTATAATGGCGAAATGCCAAAACATCTATTACCGGTTATCAGAAATATAAATGCTGAAAAAATTTCGGGTATGACTAAAGCAATGATGCATAACAGAGGGAATGAGGGTAAATAGCAAAAAATTTATATTAAAAACTATAAAAGCCGTTATAATAATTGTAGCGGCTTTTAATTATGGCTTTTACTATTTTTACGTTCCTTGATTATTGACTAGTTATTTAATTTATCAAAAAAAAATACGAATTCAAATGACATATTATTAACTATTATGTGAATACGAAAAGAGGGTTGTAATTTCTTGCAACCCTTTGAAAATATTTGATATTCTCGTAATACCAATTAACGTTTAGAGAATTGGTATGAACGACGAGCTTTTGCACGACCGTATTTCTTACGTTCTACAACACGATCATCACGTGTTAAGAAACCAGCTTGTTTCAAAACAGAACGAAGTTCCGGTTCATATTCATTCAAAGCTTTTGAAATACCGTGTTTGATGGCACCAGCTTGACCTGACAAACCACCGCCTTGTACTGTGCATACAACATCAAATTCGTTTTCACGATTTGTGATTTCAAACGGTTGGTTAATGATCATTTTCAAAACCGGACGAGCAAAATATGTGTCAATCGGTTTGTCGTTAATTGTGATATTACCTTTACCAGGCATAATCCATACACGGGCAACGGCGTTCTTTCTTTTACCTGTTGCATATGAACGACCTTGCTTGTCACGTGAAGGTTTACGTTTTGCTTCAACAGTTGCTGGGGAAGATGCAACAGCTTCTTTGATTTCTGTTAAAGATTCAATTTTCTTATTAGCCATTACAGTTCACTCCTTTTGTTCTTTTCATTCATGGACGCAATATCAAAAACTTCAGGATTTTGTGCTGCGTGTGGATGATTTTCACCTGCATATACTTTTAATTTTGTCATTTGTTGACGTCCCATTGGGTTGCGGGAAATCATACGTTCAACTGCTTTTTCAATTACTCTTTCAGGAAAACGACTGTCTAAAATCTTGCCGGCTGTGGTTTCTTTGATGCCACCAATCCAACCTGTGTGTTTATAATACTTTTTATCAGTCAATTTCTTGCCTGTTAATTTTACTTTGTCTGCGTTGATAACAACAACATAGTCGCCACAATCCAAATTCGGTGTGAAGTAAGGCTTGTTTTTGCCACGAAGTAATTTTGCTACTTGCGCTGCTAAACGACCTAATACAACGTCTGTTGCGTCAACAACATACCATTTTCTTTTGATATCAGATGGTTTTGTTGCATATGTATTCATGTTTTGGTCTCTTTTCTAAAAAAATTAAATTAAATTCGTGTTTAATATAGGGATATTTTTGTGTTTGTCAACATAAAAATTTTGTTTATTTTCATTATGTTATTTAATGGTATTATATTACCTTAGATTAACGCATTGTTTTTACTTTGTTTATTCCTTTAAGCGATTTTTAATTTTCTCTTTCCTATACTTGTTATATATTTTATTTACCAAAGGTTCTCGTATGCGATTTTTTATTTCTTTGTTTTTGGGTACTCTTTTTATCATCTATTCCTCTTCTATTTGTTGTGCTCAACAATATTCTTCAAAACAAATTGCTGCTTATGTGCGGCAGGTTCCTGCCGATGTTGAAAAAAATATTGCTCCTCTGGTTAAATATCTTACTAAACCTTTTGATAACGACTATGACAAGGCAAAATCTATCGCTTTTTGGATAGCCTCTCATATCTATTATGATTCTTTTTTATATAACGGAGCTGAAAATAAGGACACCTATTTGAGAAAAAGCTACCAAGAGCAAACACCTGCAAAACTTTTACGCTCACGAGTTGGTATTTGTGTTGATTATGCGGCTCTTTTTCAAGCCATGTGCCGCAAAGCTGGCATTACGGCTCGCACCGTTGACGGATATGCGTATCCTTCTCATTTGGCTTTTTCTGCAGCCGTTCGTCGTAACTATGCGCACACTTGGAATTATTTTTATTATAACGGCAAGAAAATTTATGTTGATACGACCTTTATGGCCGGAGGATCTCTTAGCAGTGATGACTATCCAAACTCTGCAAAACGGCGTCGCGCGCTATATCGCTTTAAAAAGCAGAATAAAGAAAAAGAACAAACCGCCAGTATTTACGGATATTATTTTGATTTTTCATACAAAGATGAACTTACACAAAAAAAGCGCATTCATAAAGAGCGCTAATTATATCCGGTATATTCTTAAAAAAGGGAACAGAAGCTCAGCTTGTTCCCTTTTCCTTTTCACTTAGCAAACTATTTTTTTCTTGATTAGTTCTTTTACTTCTTCTGCCAAATTGCTTGCGGTTAAACCATAGTGTTCATATAGTTCATTGGCTGGACCTGATGCCCCAAACGTATCTATTCCGATGGTTCTTTGGGCAAACCTATTCCAACCAAACGTTGCGGCTGCCTCTATGCTGATAACCGGCTTGGTGCCTAAGATTTCCATTTGATAATGCAAACTCTGCTCTTCAAACAGCTCCATACATGGCATTGATACTACGGCAATATCTATGTGTTCTTCTCTTAATTTCTTTTGTGCTTCAACGGCAATAGAAACTTCTGAACCGGTGGCAATTATTGTGGCTACACGTTCGTTTTGTGCCGGTGAAATAATATATGCCCCTTTTAATGTTAAGTTATTCTCTGCTGATTGACGCAACAAAGGCAATCCTTGACGCGACAAAGCCAAAATACTTGGGCGGTGTTCTTCTGTCAAAGCGATTTCCCAAGCCTCTGCTGTTTCTACAACGTCGCATGGACGGAATGTTAAAATATTCGGCATGGCACGATAAGATGCCAAATGTTCTATCGGCTGATGCGTCGGACCATCTTCACCTACTCCTATAGAATCGTGGGTTAACACATAGATAACCCTAATCCCCATTAATGCCGCCAGACGCATGGACGGACGCATATAATCCGAAAAGACAAAGAATGTTCCGCCATATGGTATAACGCCGCCGTGCAAAGCCATCCCGTTCATAATAGCGCCCATAGCATGTTCCCTGATGCCGTACATTATATTATTTCCATGATAATCGTCTTTGGTAACTGTTTTCAAACCTTCTACAAAGGTCAGATTTGATGCCGCTAAATCTGCGGATCCGCCGACGATTTCCGGAATATGCGGAACAATGGCCTTTAGGCACATCTCCGATGCTTTTCTTGTGGCGACTTTTGTTTTATCTTTAATCGCCTGTTGTTTTAGATTTTTCAATTCCTCATTCCAGCCTTTAGGGAGTTTATCGGCAATGAAATTATGAAACTCTGTACCGGCTTCTTCTGCAGCTTTTACCCATTGAGCATAATCTGTTTTATTTCTATCTTGTGTCTGACGCCATAATTTCAAACTATCTTCCGGCACTTCAAACGGCCCATAAGACCAGTTTAATTTTTGACGCATTAAAGCGGTTTCTTCTTCACCAAGCGGTGAACCATGACATTTTGATGTTCCGCCTTTATTCGGCGCACCATAACCGATGGTGGTTTTACAAGCAATCAATGTCGGTTTATCAGACTTTTGCGCCTTTTCTATTGCCTGTCTGATTTCCTGATAATTATGGCCGTTGATGCTGATGGTGTTCCACCCCATTGCTTCAAATCTCATCAGTTGATTGGTGGAGCTTGCCTTATCAACCGTACCGTCTATCGTAATATTATTATTGTCCCAGAAAACAATTAATTTATTTAGCTTCAAATGTCCGGCTAAGGAGGCAGATTCTTCTGATATTCCTTCCATCAAACATCCATCTCCGGCGATAACATAAGTATAGTGATTGCACAATTTATCTTCGTATCTGGCGTTTATCATCCTTTCAGCCAAGGCCATGCCGACTGCAGAGGAAATTCCTTGCCCCAACGGTCCTGTGGTCATATCTATCCCTTCAAGATGTCCATATTCCGGATGTCCTGCC
Organism: uncultured Alphaproteobacteria bacterium; assembly: GCA_944392315.1. Classification (GTDB taxonomy): domain Bacteria; phylum Pseudomonadota; class Alphaproteobacteria; order RF32; family CAG-239; genus CAG-267. The sequence continues at coordinate 28,178 of CALXWH010000001.1, forward strand.
GTTTTGGAGCCAAATTGTCGGAAATTTTTGATATCTTCCAGACTTATATCTTTATATCCGGTTAAATACAAGAGCGAATACAGCAACATGGAGCCGTGTCCTGCTGACAGAACAAACCTATCTCTGTCAAACCACTTGGGGGCTTCAGGATTTAATTTTATATATTCGGCAAACAGTACTGTGGCCACATCTGCCATTCCAAGAGGCATTCCCGGGTGCCCAGAGTTAGATTTGTTTATGGCGTCTACCGTCAAAAAACGAATCGTGTTGGCCATTTTTTGAAGATTGTTGGTTTCTATCATTGTTTAGCTCCTTAATTATTTGTCGCTTTTCTTAAACAAAGCTATCAGCTCTTGATGAGGTGAATATACGAATTGGTCTACCATCACCACTTTTTCAAACTCATAGCCATTTTCTGCCAATAATGTTGCATCATACACAAACGTCTGCGGATTGCATGATACAAATACAATTTTTTCGGGACGATCTTCTTTAGGCATTGCCACTATTTTTCGGCATTGCTCATGAGCCCCTGCCCGCGGCGGATCTATGACGATTGCTCTTACACCTTTGAGCTCGGTTTCATCTAACGGGTCTTTAAACAGATTGCGCGTCTTTATTTCTACATTTTGTATTTGATTGCGGTTAAGCGCCTTTTGCAAGCCTTGTAACGATGCTGAGGAAGAATCTACTGAAAGAATATCATTTTTCTTATTCTTGGCTAAGGGATATGTAAATGTTCCCAGCCCACAAAATAAATCGGCAATTTTACCGGTGGTGTCTCCCATGTATTCCATAACTTTAGCTATCATTGCAGTTTCTGATGCTTTTGAGGCTTGTAAAAAGACTCCTTGCGGAATCGTGATGGCGTATGCCTCAATATATAATTCCGGTGAAACTTTTTCTACAATGGTTTCTGCCGGTGTATTTCCGATGCGCCATGACAGACGTATGATATTCGGTATTTTATTAACAAATTCTCCTACCAGCAGACGATGCTCCAAAACAGGTTCTTCAGTTAATTTTAGGAGGATATCCATTCCGTTATCGGCGTAAAGCATTTGGATAGAACCGGCTTTAATAGCGGAACTTGTTTTAGCTTGTTTTTTCTTTTTTGCTGGAACAGATGTGGGCGTTATTGAGCAAAACTCATGCAAAAATTCTTTAATTTCAGGCAATAAGTTATTGATTTCCGAAAGTAACATCGGGCAATTTTCTATATCTACCAAATTATGCGATTTGCTTTCATTGAAACCTAAACATAACTTGCCTTTCGTCATCTTAAAATCCATCTCCGCACGGCGGCGGTTTCCGTCACCGATAAAGATGGTCTTTTCTATTTGCGGATGAGCAGCCTTTATGGTTCCTATTGTTCTTTCAAATTCCTTTTGTTTTTGTTGGCGGTAGTCTTGTTCTTCCATTTCTCGTAAGGGGCAGCCACCGCAGATTTGACAAATCTCGTTTATCATTATTCCTCTCTTTTTTCTTCTTATTACAAAAAAAATATCATAAAGACAAGCAAAGTTTTAAACATTTCTGCGGCCAATGTTTAAAAAAGAGATGAATATTTTTTTTAATGGTATATAATGTAGTTGTAATTCATTTTTAGGGAGCTCTTTATGTTAGTTCATATTCCTGACCATTTTAGTTCTAAGCTTAGTTTTAACCTTAAAAAGACCCCCGTTTCAATTACGGATCGTTCTTCTTTACGTTTGGTCATTCTCGGGTGGTTCTTTGGGGCGCTGCTCTTGTGTTTGGGCGTCTTTGAAATGTTTAGCTTTATTACGGCTGAAAAGGTTGAAGGACAATCTTTTATTGTAGTTGAGATTTTTTCTTTTATCGTTATTCTCATCGCCATTGGGTTAATTGTGGCTTCCTTCTTTTCTTTTGTCAGATACAAAAAATTCTTTTTTGATGGGAAGAATTTCACAATCATCTATCGTCCGGCTCTCGGGATTAAACATCAACTGACCGAATCTATTGATAACTATATGGGGGTTCGCTTAAGAGTTCTTTTTGTGCAATCCGGACTTTTTAACAGAAGTCGGTATATTATAGACCTTTACCATAAAGACTCTAACAAAATTGTGCCTCTTTATATTTCTATGAAAAATAAAAATATTCGTAAAATTTGGGAAGGTTATGCCAAAATGTTTAATCTTCCGGCATTAAGCGTTAGCGATAGAGGACTTATTCAGCGTGATTGTGCTGACCTTGATAAATCTTTAAGCGAGCTTGCCAAGGAAGATAAACTTCCCTTTATTGCCAGTGGCAAATTCCCTGCTCCAGCTTCTGTTTTGGTTGAAGAACAACCTAAAGCGACACTTATTGAGCCGAAAGGAATCTATTGGGATATCTTTAGTGCGCTCTTTCTGCTTGTTGCCATTATTTCTGTTTTATTGCTCACGGCAGGCGGGGTATATTTAACGATTATCGGCACAACAATTCCGCTGAAATATTGGGCGTTTGGTGCATTTTTGCTGTTAGCTGTTATTTATTTTTCCATGAAACTATTTAACTCTTATCAACTTGTTATTGATAACCATACCGTTCGTGTTATCACAACCTTGTTAGGTTCTCCAATTTCTGAACAAAGCCTTGATATTAAAAAAATTGAAAATGTAGAATTAGCCTACAACCCAACGATTGATCGCTACAATCTCTCTATCATCAGCGATGATAAAATTATTAACTTTGGTAGTCGTTTGCCTGTTAACGATTTGATTTGGGTCAGAGATTTTGTTATTCGCAAATTAATTGGTAATTAATCTTACTTTTTCGTTGCGCTCTAAACTGCTCTTTGGTATTTTTTAATAAAGTATATATTTTAACTGAGGGATAAAATTATGGCAAAAGACATTAAACGTAATATTGAAAAAAGCAAAAATGCAACTCAGGGAAGTAATCCATATTTTAACTTGGATGCTGAAAAGGCTTTTTTTGAAGAAGTTGATGAAGAAGTCAGAAATGAAAAATTTAAAGAGCTTATCAATAAATATGGCGGCTATATTCTAACTTTCGTTATTCTGGTTTTGGCTTTTGCCGTCGGCTATGAAAAAATTGGTGAGTGGCGCGTCAGCAAAGCGGAGCAAACTAACGCCCGTTATGTTCAGGCTGTTTCTGCCTCTTCTGATTATGAAAACAATATTGCCGAATTAGAAAGTATTGTTCAAACCGAAACAGGACTCTATAAAGATATTGCTCGTTTGCAAATTGCTAATATCTTATTGGACAACAATCAAACAGAAAAGGCTTTGACGGTTTTGGCGCAAATCAATGACGATGCTTCTGCCAGCGAAAAAATCAGAGAAATTGCCGCTGTTAAATTAGCTACATATAAGATTGATTCTTCTTCTTATAGCGATATTGAGAAAATCTTAAATCCAATTGTACAAAAAGGCGGAGCATGGGCGCCGATGGCTAAAGAATTGTTGGCAATGTCGGCTATTCAAAATAAAGATATGGCGAAAGCTAAAGCTATTTATGAAGAATTACTTGCTAACGGAAATATTTCTGAAGAATTTAAGGCCAGAATCAATGATATGCTGGCATCTATTAACGAAGCTCAATAAATTTATTGAGCTTCCTTCTTTTTTCCATAGATAATAATATTATATCTTATGGGAGAGGTTTGTTTGGGAAGTTTTGCGACGTTATAATATTCATTTCAACGTTACTTTAGGAGTTCTCTATGCATTGGTTAAATAAAGGTTTTTGTGTTTGCGGGATTGCTTTATGCTTAGCGGCATGCGCTCAAGATAAAAAACTACCGGAGGGGGTTAGAGTTTCGGTTTTAGATGATGTTTCTCCGGAATTGTCTTTGGATAATCAGAAAATAAAGTCTTTACCAAATCCTTATATCAATTCTGCTTGGAGTCAAACAGGTGTTAATCCTCAGCATATTATCGGCAACTTGAAGGCTGGTTTTACTCTTAAAGAACAGTGGGCACAAAACTTTGGTAAAGGTATCAACAAACGTGATATTTTGCTCGCAGCTCCGGTGGTTGGAAATGATACAATTTTTGTTATGGATACAAAGGGTAAAGTTTCTGCCTTTAATTTGCAAAGCGGAAAGATGCTCTGGGAAAATACATTGTCGGCCAATATCGGCGGTTTTAAGGAAACTAAAAGCCGTGCTTCCGGTTTAGCATATGACAATAATACGCTTTTTGCCACGACCGGTTTTGGCGGTGTGTTTGCAATGAATGCCCAGACAGGAGCTCCTAAATGGCGCAAAATTATGGAATCACCTATCCGTATTGCCCCGACTGTTACTCCTAATATGATTCTTGTGCAAACCGTTGATAATCGCCTTTATGCTTTAGATAAAAATAACGGACAGGAAATATGGCGTTTTGGAGTTGCTCATGAAGATACCGTTTTTGCTGGGGGCGCTTCGCCGGCTTATGACGCAGAAGACAATGTTGTCGTAGCGGGATTTTCTAACGGGGAAATTGTTGTACTTAACGCAACTCTTGGCACTCCGCTTTGGTCACAGATGCTTGTATCTAACAAACAAGCGCGTTCTACAACAGAAATAAACACAATCGGGGCTTATCCGATTGTGGAAGAAGGGGTTATTTATGCCATCAGCAACAGCGATGTCATGGCGTCTTTTGATATGCGAACCGGCGATAAACTGTGGGAAAAGGAAATCGGCTCTATGCAGAATATGTTGCTTGCCGGAGATTATTTGTTTGTTGTTTCTAACAAGAACATCTTATATGCCGTTGAGAAATATTCCGGAAACGTCGTTTGGTCGTTGGATGTGCGCGATTATTTGAGTGATGAAGATACAAAAGCGGCCATCTATACGGCTCCTCCGTTGATGCTTAACGGTCATATTTTATTAGCTTTTTCTAACGGCAAGATATTAAAAGTTGATGCAATTAACGGTCTTGTTGTTGCTAAGACTGAATTGGAACTTGATATCAGCAACGGCTTAATTGCCGCAGGGCAAAAAGTAATTGCGGTTTCTGATGACGCTGATGTCATTGTTTTTGAATAAATTGGACGGAGCTTATTATGGTTAAAATTGTTGAGGCCTCTACCGAAATATATCCTTTGAATAATTTGGCGGATGTTTGTACGCATATTGAAAAGTGCGGTAGAACTTGCTACAAATCTGAAAATTTGATTACAAATGAAACTGCTATTCCTTTTATCAGCGGAATTTTGAAGAGCGGTCACGAATCGGTTATTGAGCATGCTAACGTTATTTTTACCATGCCTAATATTGAGAAAAATCATCCCATTCTCACGATGAAGGATGTTCGCGGTTTGAATATATCGGTTGAAAATGACCCACTTATTCAAAAAGAGGTTATTGTTGTTTCCGGCAACATCCGTGCATTTCGGGATATTGCCAGACAATATGGCGTGCATGACTTTTTAACTGTTATCGGTAATCCGCTGTTTTATATCAAAGCTGATGCTGCACCTTTATTTGAGGGTATTAAACTTGAAAGTGTGCAAAGCTCCAGATTTTCTGCAATGCATAACTATCTTACAACCCACTCCGTTTGTGATTTAGGAGCTTACAAGGATATTACGCGGCATCGTTTAGCCTCTTTCTCTATTGAATCTACCAGATATTGCAATTATTCAAAAGGGAAGTTCGGCAGTGAATTGACGGTTATAAATCCTTGTAATATTGAAAAAAATACGCCGATGTATGATGAGTGGTTCAAATGCATGGAGATGATTGAAAAAGCCTATATGAAGATGGCGGAAATGGGGGGTAAAGGCGACCAACTCAGAATGTTACTGCCTCACTCTATTAAGGCGGATATGATTATGTCAGCTAATATTGTGGAATGGCGGCACGTCTTTTCATTACGGTGTCATTCTGCGGCACATCCGTCGGTTCGCTTGGTTATGAAAATGATGCTTGAAAAATTTTATCAGATTTTTCCGGACTTTTTTGCCGATCAATATGAAACTTTTATCAAGAACCAATAATCATAGATAATTGAGTTGTTTGTTTTTCCTCTATCTTAGGCCGGTCATCGGCCTTTTTATTTAGCGCTTGAAAAATTTGTGCTGTTATGTTATATATTTGGGCTAGTGTTTATTTTGTTTAGCTAAAAGGATAAAAAATGGCGCTTAAAGTTGCAATTGTCGGAAGACCAAATGTTGGCAAATCTACCCTATTTAACCGTTTGGTCGGCAAAAAATTGGCTCTTGTGCATGACTTACCTGGCGTAACTCGTGACAGAAAAGAAGCTATGGCTAAATTGAAAGATTTAGATTTAGCCGTTATTGATACTGCCGGTTATGAAGATGCAACCGAAGGAAAGATGGAGCAACGGATGTGGCTTCAAACCAAACGCGCTATTGATGAGGCTGATGTGGTCTTATTTTTGTTTGATGCTCGTGCCGGTATGCAGGCTTATGATGAGCATTTTGCTGATTTGGTGCGTAAGAGCAAGAAGCCAGTGTTACTCTTGGCTAATAAATGCGAAGGTAGAACGCAAGAACAAGGTATTTATGAGGCTTATAAACTCGGACTGGGAGACCCGATTATTTTTTCAGCAGAGCATAATATCGGTTTTGATGAATTATATCTTCAACTTAAAAATTTTGATGAGCAGCTACATCCTTCTGACAACGAGAAAGATGTTAGCGAGCCTTTAATTGATAAAGACATTGCTATTGGGGATGAAATTTCTGAAGAAGATAAAAAAAGTTATCTTGAGAATTTGAAAAAGAGACCTATCCAAATTGCAGTTGTGGGAAGACCTAATGTCGGGAAGTCTACTCTTGTCAATGCGCTGCTTGGGGATGAGCGGATGTTAACAGGCCCTGAAGCAGGTTTGACACGCGATGCGATTACAACACGTTGGGAGTGGAAAGGTTGGACAATTAATCTGGTGGATACGGCAGGTCTTCGTAAACAAGCTAAAGTTTCCGGCGCTATTGAAAAAATGTCGGTTGAAAGCACACTTTATGCGGCTAATATGGCGCAAGTTGTTATTTTGGTTTTGGATGCTGACGGTGTGCTGGATAAACAAGATTTGACCATTGCACGCAAAGTTTTGGATGAAGGGCGCGCTCTTGTTATTGCCGTCAATAAATGGGATATTGCCGATAAAAAAGAAGCCTTACAAAAATTAAATGACAAGCTCCAAACGTCGCTTACGCAAGCGGAAGGCGTTCCGACTGTTACCATTTCTGCTTTGAAGAAGAAAGGATTAGATAAATTATTAAGCGCAGTTATTAAAGTTTATGAACGTTGGAATATTCGTATTCCTACGGCGCCGCTTAATAAGTGGTTTAAGGATGTGCAAGAGCAAAACCCTGCTCCGCTTGGCAAGAATAAACGTCGCATTAAACTTCGCTATATCACGCAAGCCAAAACGCGTCCACCGTCATTTTTCATATTCTCCAGCAATCCGGAGGGGTTGCCGGATTCTTATTTAAGATATTTGATAAATCAGCTTCGCGAGACCTTTAATCTGCGAGGGGTTCCGATTAGAATTACGGTCAGAAAATCTGAAAATCCTTATGCCGATAAAGATTAGAGTCATAGAAATAAAAGAGTGCAAAGAAAACACTCTTTTATTTTTTCCATTTCTATAGTTTTTTCTTATAAAAAAAGAGGTGCCGGCAGACACCTCTCTTTTTGTTTCATTAAGCAGTGGCTTAGAAGTATTTCCAAACAACACCGTTTAAATCGTTGTTGCAAGCATTGTTTGCATCAGAAATGGTATACGGTAAACCATGGTTATTATCACCAGGAATGTGTAAGCTTGCACTTGTTGCTAAAGTTGCTGTAATACCATCAAGTGCATTCAATGAACCACCAGCAGCACTACCTGCAGCACCTGCACCAATCCACATAGCCGCTAAGCCACCGCCAGCGTCTCCACCCCAGTCAGTTGTTGCGATTGATACGCAAGCGCTTTGCGGAATTTGGTCAACAGCAATTGTAAATGCCATATCGTCATTAGTTGTAGATTGAGCAGCTACATTAATTGCTACACCACCACCAAAAGCATTTGTAATAGCGTAGTCTGAAGAATAAGTATTGCCGGAATCAGCCTCATACATTTCGCCAGGGATTAAGCCTGCTCTCAAAGCCATACCATTGGTCAAACCAGTATATGTTCTTTGTGAAGAGAACAATGTTCTGATGTTTGTGGAGATCATTTGAATCTGATCACCAATCTTGTTTGTCTTAAATTTGTTCATTGCTTTTGAATAACCGGCGATACCACCAACTGACAAAACGCCAACGATGGCCAACACGCCGAGCATTTCAATCATTGAACGACCTTGTTCATTAACTCTCATATTATATCTCCTAAATATAAGTACCTTAAACACCGTTTACTTTACATCAGAAAATACTTTTTTACAATTATGTAAATAGTCATACTCTCTAACTAAAGTAATAGGTAAGGTTGTTACCTCTAAGTTTATTCCCACAAGCAGTCCTAAACTTATTAACGAGATTAGATGATAAAACTTAATATTTTCCTAACAAATCTTTTATTTTCTCATCTTTTAACCAAATGTGCGCCCGTTACTGGCAACTTGTGACGCGGGAGCATTATTTAAGGAGATGTTTATATTATTGGTATCTGTGATATTAAGCTCTGCTTCCAGAAAATTTGTCAGAGCTTCTACTACCATATCCTTATCCCTAAAGCCAATGGATAACAATTCAACCAACGCACCTTTGTTTGTATTTTTACCTCCAAAGGACATATTCGGATTATATACGACGTTGGTCACAACAAAAGATATCGGTTTTCCTAGAATATCTGCGGTTAATTCTGCCGCTTTTTCGGACAGTTTTGCGCTGTCTTTTATTTCCGCATTAGTGTATACTGTTAAAAATGGCATTATTTTCTCCTTTAACGATTAGCGAAGTTGAGTACGGTATAGAGAGGCGTAAATTCCATCCGGCTTGTTTATCAATTCATCATGCGTACCGATTTCTGCAATTTTTCCATAGTTTACAACAACTATTTTATCAGCATTTCTAACAGTTGATAAACGGTGCGCAATGATAAACACGGTTCTGTCTGCCATTAGGTTTTCTATCGCTTGTTGCACTATCGCTTCTGACTTGTTATCCAAAGCAGATGTTGCCTCATCCAATATTACAATCGGGGCATTTTTTATAAACGCACGAGCAATAGCTATGCGCTGTTTTTGGCCGCCAGACAGCAAAACGCCTCTTTCACCGATTTCTGTATCCAACCCTTTATCCAAAGTTGATATAAATTCATCCAAGCAAGCGCATTTGACAGCTTTTGCTATTTCTTCGTCCGTGGCATCTTCTTTGCCTAAAATGATATTATCACGAATCGTTCCGCAAAACAGGAAATTATCTTGGAACACTATCGCTATTTTTGCTCTTAGAGAATCTATATCTAATTCGCGTATATCTACACCGTCTATCATAATTTTACCGCCGGTAACATCATAAAAACGCGGCAACAAGTTTACTAATGTTGTTTTTCCACCACCAGAATTCCCGACAAATGCAATTGTTTCGCCGATTTTGATTTTCAAATTAATGTGATCCAAAACCTGTTTGCCTTTAACATACGAGAAGCAGACATCTTTATATTCTATACAATCTTTCGGCGTCGGCAACATTTTCGGATTTGCACAATTCACAATATCCGGCGTTCTTTCTAACACGCTAAATACACGTTCCATAGCCATCAAAGCCATCTGGACACTATTGAAATTATTACCAATGCTTTTTATTGGGTTATATAGCATGATTAATGCGGCGATAAATGACACAAAACTTCCGGCGGTAATCTGATGAGTTACAATCAAATATGAACCAAGCCAGATAACTGCGGCAACACCAAATGATACGATAAAATGCATTAAAGGTGATAACATTCCGGTTCTTTGAATCATCTTCATACCAATTTTGAATACACTGTCCAAAGTGTTGCAAAAACGCGCATTTTGGTAATCATACAAATTATATGACGCAATAATGCGATTGCCACTATAGGTTTCGTTAAAATGTGTCATTACGGCCGAGCCTGAGAAAACTGATTTATCCATTAACGACTTTATTCTTTTGCGGACTCTGGTTAATGGGAACAATGCACCCAGCAATACAATTGTGGCCACGATTGCTAATTGCCATGAATTGTAAAACAAAACACCTATCAACGAAATTGATGAAAACAAGCGTGTGGTAAATAACTTCATATTATTTAACAATCCACTGCATGCGGCGTCTACATCATTATTAAAACGAAAGATGATATCTCCGGAAGTATTTTTATCAAAAAAAGCTGCATTATAGTGCATCAACTTGCCAAACAATTTCTTCTTAACATCCATGGCTATTCTTTGTCCGACCCATGTATTTAAATATGTCGCACTGTATGTCAGCAAACTTTGGCACAAACTAAATACTATAATCAACAAAGGAATTAAAAAAGTTGTGGTTCCTAATGTGCTTTTTTCAACCATTACCACATCCATATACGGCTTTAAGGCCCACGCAATCACCGCATCCATACCACCTATCGGGATGGTTATTAACACAGCAATCAAGGCTTTCCATTTGTATGGCATCACATAGGGGAGAATTTTACGATAGTTTACGACAAGATTCAGACTTAAAAACTTTTCTTTTATTTTCCGGAACATAGGTCTTCCTAATACATATTACACACACTTAAAAAATCTGCTCTTTTTGCAGATTTGTATTTTTGTAACAGTTTTTTTATCAGATGTAAACACTAAACCGTATTTTATGCCTATGTTCCTCATCTCTTCTTTACTTGCAAAATAAAAAAGCCATCCTTCCAGATGACTTCTTGTTTATAACAACTTATAAACGACTACAATATTTCTATTGAACCGGCGGCGGTACGACCACGGTCATCATAAATTTCATAGCTTACACGTTGACCTTCATATAACTTTCTTAATCCCTTTTCCTCCAACTTTGTAATGTGTACAAATACATCTTTGCCGCCATTTTCCGGTTGAATAAAACCATATCCTTTGCGGGAATTAAACCACTTAACAGTTCCTGTTGTCATTTTATCTCCTATCTTTAATAGTTACACCTACTCCGTTAGGTTGCCCTAACGAGTATATCTTATAATACTATTTATTTTAGAGTCAATAAAAAAAAACTTCTATAGGTTGTTTTTTGATAAAATATTTTGGAGATGTGTTTTGATATATTCCTTAAACTCCGGATTTATCCCTTTTTCTTTACTCTTCTTTTCAAGCAAATCCACAATATTCTGTTGGTACTTCGGCTTATTCATCGCTATTTTTGCCAAATACCAAACTGTTCCCTCAAAGACTTGCTTTTCTTCACTTTCTAACCCTTTTAACATACTTTCATATGTAGGGGAAAAACGCTTTTTTATTTCCGTATTATTGAGTACATATGAGGCTTTTTGAATTTTGTGCGCTTCGGCCGGTGTGATATCTCCCACCTTCCGACCAATTAAGAAATCTTTTATCTTCTTAAACATAGATGCGCTTACGCCTTCGGTCATATTTTCTCTCCCTTGATTGCACTTTTTCTAAGTTAAAATAAGCGGAGTTTTTTCTTTTTGCAACCATTTTTCTGTTGAAGATGTGAAAAATGATTGACTCTTATTTTTATTTATACTATCTAATGCTTTCGTTAGATTGCTTCATCGTCTAATGGTAGGACAGCGGACTCTGACTCCGTTAATCTTGGTTCGAATCCAGGTGAAGCAGCCATATTAATCCATATTTCCCCCTGTTCATCTTTAATGATGGTAGGGGATTTTTTATGCCTCATTTATCACCTTTTTCATCAAGGTTGACAGCGGATATTTTGATAATTCCTCTTTTGACACAAAAAAGCTATCCGGCAAAAGCGGCGTGTTACTTCTCATTTTATAAATCTCCAATGTTAGTTTTATATGGGTGAAAACATGGGTTACGCTTTTTTGGGTATCTTCTGCTTTATCCCAGATTATTCCCTCGTCTTTCCATGGAAATTCATAAAGGCCGCTTAATAGTCCCTTTTCCGTTCTTTTACGGAGCAGGTAGGCGCCTTGTTCATTTTGGATCAGATACACGCTTCCTTTCTTCTCTTTTTTAGATAATTTCGTACGAATCGGAATTTGCTCCAAATCCTTCTTATCTTTAGACTGGCAAAAATCTTTTAGAGGACACAGAAGACATTGCGGATTTTTTGGCGTGCATATCATGGCGCCCAAATCCATAATTGCCGACGCATAATCAGCGGCGTGATTTATATCCGTTAAAGCCTCCGCTTTTGCTCGTATTTCTTCTTTAATGCTATCTAACGGTTCGGTTAAATGATACAAACGGCAAATTATGCGCATCACATTGCCGTCTATTACCGTTTCCGGCTGATTATAGGCTAAGGCCAAAAAACTTGCGACCGTATATGAACCGATGCCTTTTAATTTTAATACATCTTCTCTTGTTTTTGGGAAATTGCCCCCGTATTCTTTCACGATAATCTTTGCTGTTGTATGCAGTGAGCGCGCTCTTGTATAATATCCTAATCCTTGCCACATAGCATAGACTTCTTCTTCAGAGGCTTTAGCTAAGTCTTCTATTGTCGGAAACCGCTCCATAAAACGTTTAAAATATGGAATAACCGTTTTAACGGTCGTTTGTTGTAACATAAATTCTGATACCAAAATAACATAAGGGTTTGGATGAGCACCTCCTTTTACTCTCCAAGGAAGTTCTCTTCCATCTTCTTTGTACCAGGCTAAAAGTTTTTGGGAAATTTTATGTTTGTCAACCATGCTCTTTCTCATACAAAAAAGCCTCCTTGCGGAGGTTTTTAATGGTGCTCTGGAGAAGACTTGAACTTCCACTGCCTGAGGCAACATGCACCTGAAGCATGCGCGTCTACCAATTTCGCCACCAGAGCAACGTCTTTTTTATTACTTGCTTTTTTTATATTAGTCAATACTTTTTATCTTTTTTATAGCGCTTTCTCACAAGACGTTGTATGCATCAAGCAATAGGCAAATTCCAAGGATGATACGATAGATAACAAACGGCAGATAGGTTGCGTGACGCAGCCATTGCATCATCAAAAATATAGCTGAAAGTGAAAAGATAAACGATAGCCCTATTGCCTGATAAGCCATTGTTAACTGGCTTAATTCTCCACCTTGGTAAATCTCATACATAGCTAATATTCCTGCCGCCAATATGGCCGGCACTGACAGTAACATTGAAAATTTTGCCACTTCGCTACGATTGTAACCTAAAAAACGACCCACCGTGATGGTTACTCCTGAACGGCTTGTCCCCGGCAGAAAGGCTAAGCACTGCGCAAAACCGATAAACATAGCGTCCTTAAGACTCATTTCTTTTAGTGTCTTAGATGTGCTAAACTTTGTGTCTGCATACCACAAAATAATTGAATAGATTATCAACAGCCACCCTATTAACTTGGTGCTTCTGGTCCAATCCATCCCTATATACTTCATAGCACCGCCGATGACTATAGCAGGAATCGTTGCGCAAATGATATAATATGCCAGTCTTACCCCTTCCACTTGGAAATTCGGCAAAAATTTTTCTTTGAATAAATCCACCAGCATCTGTTGTATGGTCTTCCAAAAATAGAGTACTACAGCTATCAAAGACCCTATATGCAAAGCAATATCAATCACCTGGCCTTGATCTGCAAATGATGTATATTTGGAAAACAATATTAGATGTCCGGAAGAACTTACCGGTAAAAACTCTGTCAGTCCTTGAATAAGAGCTAACCAAAATACTTGCATATCTATCATTTTATCCTCTCTTTGTTTTTATGGAGTATAGGGGGGATTTCTTAAAAATCAAATAAACTTTCTTGTTTATTCTCGTCTTGCGAATTTTTAGATTTTTTAGTTTTCGGTTTTATATTGTTTTTTATTTCTGCATCGCTTGTTTGTGTTGTTTCTCTAAGATAACTTTTAATTTCGCCATCGGCAAAGCGTATGGTTAATTCTTGTTCTTGTTCGGCTGAATGCTTGCCATATATGGTTTTGCCTTGACTATCTTTGACCCAAGCAAATCCACGTTTTAAAACAGATTCTACCGAGACGCCTTCCAACCGGTGTGTCAGGCCTTGCAATCTCTCTGTATATTTTTCAACCATTGTGTTAATATAAACCGGCTTTATTTCTGCCAATGCCAGTGCATTTTTCTTCTGCATCACAACATTTTTAACCGCATTTAGCAATCTTTCCCAGCGATAATCTAATTTTTGCATATTTTCGTTTAAAATTTGCTGCAAATTGGGAATACCTCGGCCTAAGCCTTCTATTTTATTCTTATATTCTTCAAGGCTCCTCCTCATGGCGTTTTTCATTCTGTTATCTAAAATATTGACATTTACAACCAATTCGCTTTTAACCGGTACGGCAAACTCTGCCGCACCCGTTGGGGTTGGTGCGCGTTTATCTGACACATAGTCTATCAGCATTGTATCGGTTTCATGCCCCACGGCTGAAATTATCGGTATTTCCGAATCGTAAACTGCCCTTATCACGATTTCTTCATTAAATGGCCACAAATCTTCCAAACTACCTCCGCCTCGGGCGACAATAATAACGTCCGGACGTCTGATTTTTCCGCCTTTGGGTAAATCATTAAACCCTCTAATAGCCGCTGCCACTTTTTCTGCAGCTCCCTCTCCTTGTACCGGTGTGGGCCAGAGCAATATATAACTTGGAAATCTATCTCGGATACGGTGAATAATATCTCTTATCACTGCCCCGGATGCGCTGGAAACAACACCGATTGTTTCAGGAAGAAACGGTATAGGCTTTTTATGAGAAGCATCAAAAAGTCCTTCTTTGATAAATTGTTGTTTGCGTTCTTCCAACAATTTCAGCAAAGCGCCCTGTCCCGCAGGCTCCAAACTTTCTATAACCAATTGATATGATGATTTCCCGGAAAAAGTGGTAATTTTTCCGGTTGCTATGACTTCTAATCCATCTTCTATTTTGACTTTTAATGAAGAGGCAACACCACGCCAACATACCGCTGATAAGACGGCATTTTCATCTTTGAGCGATAAATACCAATGCCCCGAATCTGCTCGTTTTGCCCCAAAAATTTCACCTCTGACCAAAACATAACTGAAGTTGCCTTCTACGTATCTTTTTATTTCATTAGATAGCTCGGTAACCGTTTTGGCTTGTGGTTGTGGTGATGTTTGCTCTGTTGAGGGTGTTCTTTCTTCAAAATCAAAACTCAAATCCATCATAAATCCAATAATCCTTTTGCAAAATCTTCTGCCTTAAACGTATCCATATCGTCTGCTTGCTCACCCACGCCTACATAATACACAGGAATGGCTGTTTCGGCGGCTATGGCTATCAATATTCCCCCACGGGAGGACCCATCTAATTTGGTCACGATAATGCCGTTTACATCTACTAAATCTTTGAACGTTTTGACTTGATCTAAGCCGTTTTGCCCGGTTGTTGCATCTATGGTTATCAGGGTTTTATGCGGCGCGTCCGGTACAACTTTTTTTATGACGCGAACAATCTTTTGCAGCTCTTCCATCAAACCCTTTTTATTTTGCAGACGGCCAGCCGTATCAATAAACACTATATCATCCCCTTCTTTAATGGCTTTTACCAAACCATCATAACATAGTCCGGCGCTATCACATCCCGGTTCTCCAGAATATACGCGGATACTGTTACGGGCTCCCCATATTTCTAATTGTTCCACCGCGGCTGCTCTAAACGTGTCTCCGGCAATAAACGATACTTGATAGCCCTCTTTTGCGAATTTTTTACCTAATTTACCAATCGTTGTGGTTTTGCCGGCCCCGTTTACGCCAACCATTAAAATCACATAGGGCTTTTTGCTGGTGTCTATGATAAATTCTTGTTCTGATTTTTTGAGAATCTCGGTGATATCTTTACAGAGTTCTTGCTTAATGGCGGTTATATCGCTGCCTTTCTCAAACTTTTTGGAGGTAAATTTTCCGACAATTTCTGAAGAAGCCTTCACCCCGACATCTGCACTGTATAAAAGCTCTTCCAAATCCGTTATCACATCTTCAGACAGGCTTTCTTTGGTGAAAATATCACTGATACCTTGGCTTAAATTTTTGGAGGTTTTCTTTAATCCTAAACCCAGTTTTTGAAAAAAATTACTCATTTTTCCTCCTTTCTTAGGTTTCTTAATCTTTCTGCACGCTCACGTCTTATATTAACCGGAACTTGAGGCATTCTTGCCGCCGGTGTTCCCGGGCGTTCTGAGTATGGAAAGACGTGCAGTTTGTCTATACCTGCTTCTTCCACCAGTTTCAGCGTATTGGCAAAATTTTCTTCGGTTTCTGTCGGAAATCCGCAAATAAAATCAGCTCCGAATACACTTTCCGGACGAATTTCCCTTAGTCTTTTACAGAGTTTGATAACATCCTCGCGACTGTGGCGGCGCCCCATTCTTTTTAATATCAGATTATCTCCAGACTGTATTGAAAAATGAAAATGCGGCTGTATGTTCGGATACGTTTTAACAAGTTCTATAAATTTATCATCAATTGCCGCCGGATCAAGCGAACCGAATTGTAAAGATGGAAGCTCTGGAAATTCTTTTAATATATCCTCTACCAACTCGCTAAAGCTCGGTTCGTATGAACAAGCATCTATACCGGTTAAACAAATTTCCTTAAATCCTTTTTCCAGCAGTATACGTATTTGCTCAATTATTTTTTCTTTTTTAACCGAGCGGTTGGCTCCTCTTGCATACGGAACGATACAATATGTGCAACGGTGATTACATCCTTGTTGTATCTCAACAAAAGCACGTTCTCTGCCTTCAAACCCCGTAATCATATATGCATCATATCCTGAAAAAGAAAATATATCTCCAACAATTTTCTTCTTATCAGAAACCAAATATTTTTCTATTTCTGTTTTTTCTTTATTACCCAAAACCAAATCAACTTCCGGCATGGAGGCGAATCTTTCGGCACTGACTTGCGCGGCACACCCGGTCACAATGATTTTGGCTTCAGGATTTTCTTTTTTCATCTTGCGGATTGTCTGACGGCACTGTCTTTCTGCCTCGGCGGTTACGGCACATGTGTTGACGACAATGATATTATCGTAGTTTTTTAGTTTTTCTTTAAATATTTCACTTTCGTAGCTGTTTATGCGACATCCGAATGTTATTACTTTTACCATATGTTTTTCCTTTTTTATATTATTCGGATGATATTCGCTATTTCTGATTTGTGCAAGCTAAATTAAAGCATTTGCCGATATTTTATCGGTATTCCTTTCGTATAACTATACCATAATGGTTTGAGATATGAATGTATAAACCACGGCGTCCACGGTTTGTGACCAGCAAAATGTAAAATTATGGCTCTATCATATACTTCTCTTGGTGTTTGCGGAACACTTTCTTGGAAGAAATTACTTAGAAATTTTGCGTCTTTTTCTTCAAAAAATACACTGTTGCAGTTGTATTTATATGAAAGTGATTTTACGGCTTTTCCAAATACAACATTTAACACATCTTGGTCGCCAAATACTTCATTATGTGTATTAAAATATATAACGGCGCTACGAATAATATCGTCTTTACGAATCTTGGCTAAATTCAGCAACATTACCCCGCTGTTGAAATAAAAATCTTTATTACTCAAATTTACTTCCTTGATGTGTTCGGGAAATTGATACATAAGCCCATCTTTGACGGCGGCTACATATTGCCCGGAAATATCTGTTGCATACAATTCACTTAAATCATCCTGTATTAGTGTATCTGCATCTAAATACAAAACTTTATCCAAATACGGCAAATAATCAGCTATAAAAATTTTTTGCAAAGACACCTTAAATGACTCAAAACGTCCCAATCGGTTATAATCAAGCGCTTGCTCCTGACTTGGGTAAATATCTATTTTGACATTTTCTTTAGACATAGATTGCAGATGGTGAATATCCTCTGCATCTAAATCTTGACTAATGACGTGAATATGATATTGACTGGCCGGATGTTTATTTTTGATAGCCGAATTTATGGATACCATCATATACGGTAAATATTTTGTGTCTGTCATATAAGCGATATTCACTACTTTTGGTCTTAGGCAAAATATAGCTATTGCCAAAGCCATTAAAGCGATTATTATTCCGCAAAGCAAATACTTAAATTTTGGCGACATCATATCCTCAGCATCTCATTATAAAACCTAAACCATAACTCTTTTAAGTATTCCGGATGATAATTTTCTTGCCAGGGTTTATCTCCGGCATAATGAAGTATGGTTGCATTTTCGTAAATGTTAAATGTATTTTGGGGCAAATCTTCTCCAAAATATTGGCTTAAAAAATTTAGGTCATCCTCTTCAAAAAACGTACTTATACAGTTATAGCGGTATGACATTAGTTTTAATTTATCCCCGAAAACGGCATTCAAAACGTCTTGATCGCCATAGAAATCTTCGTGTGTTTTAATATACTCTTCCAGTTTTTCTACTATATTGTCTTCGCGTTGTTTTTTTAGGTTATACAGCATTACCCCGCTGTTAAAATAATATCCTCTTTTATCCAACCCCATTTCTGCCATTTCTTTGGGAAAACGATAGAATATTCCATCTTTTGCCACAGCTGCGTAAACGTCTGATATATCCATATCATAAAGTTTACGCAAATCTTTTAATACAAGCGTATCCCCATCCATATAAATGACTTTATCTATCTCTTTTAGAATTTGCGGCAAATAGATTTTATGCATGCCGACTTTGTACTGTAAAAAACGCTGCATATTTTCAAACGGTATCTCCGGCTCTTGCTGCGGAATTATTTTTACTTGAACTGTATCGGGTGCTAAACTTTGGAGTTTATATAAAGAATCTTCATCCTGTTTGGTGATGTTTTCGGCTACGATATAAAAATTGTATGAGGTTGTGGGGCACTTGGTTTTGATAGCTGAATACATAGAGACGCCCGTCGGCGGCGTATAACGAGAATCGGTTATCAGTACAATATTTACTTCTTCTTTATCTGATGGGCAATTGTTTGGCTGTAGTTTTATCGTGGGCTGTGTTTGGAGCTCATTCTGAATTTTTACTTGCTGATTTTGGGTAATTTTATCTTGTTTATCCATTGCTAATATAAGATAGGCAACAAAGCAAATGGTACTTAGCAATACAAACGCGACTATGTAGAAAAACTTTTTGGACATATTTTATCTCCTTGCTTTGTATGTATCATAAAATCGTTAATTATTCGTGGATAATTTTTTTTCTTTCTATAAATTACTTAAATACCCTTGTACATTGTTTTTGATATATCTATTTTACTTTGCAGAGGTTGTCATCATGAATAAAAAATTGGCTTATGTTATTGCAACTTATTTTGGGTTGGGGTTATCTAAATTTGCTCCGGGAACCATGGGGTCTCTCGGCACGCTTCCTCTTGCCTACGCCTTGATTTATTTTGGTGGATTTTACGCCTTAATTGCGGCAGCTTTCATTATTTTTGTTGTGGGTGTTTTTGCAACAGATGCCGTTATTAAAGATTGTGGTGATGATGATCCTTCTAAGGTGGTTATTGATGAAACTGTCGGGCAATTGATTACTTTTTCTTTTGTAGCCTATATGGCGCCTGAATATCTGTCTGGCTGGATTTCTTCTCTTTATTATATCTCCGGTTTTATCTTTTTTAGATTTTTTGACATCCTTAAAATGGGACCGGTTAAATATGCCGACTCTAAAATTAAAAATGCTTATGGCGTTATGTTAGATGATGTTTTTGCCGGTATCTTTGCTTCTATCGCTTTATTAGGTGTGCTCTGCTATATGGTTAACCTATAATGTGGCGTTAAGCAACTATGCTCGGTTTTTGTTAAATTTATTGCTAAATCTGTATTAGTTTAGCGGTTATTTATTTTTTGCTTTCGGTTTTTTAAAAACACAATTTCTTTCAAAGTCAAAAAGCCCTTTTCTGACCAAGTTTTTGCTCGCTTGGGTGTGGGGATATTTACTTAAATTGTATAATAAATCTAAAAATAAACGGTTTGTGTATTTTATATCAGACAATTCAGAACTGAGCTTTGCCTGAGGAATATTTTCTTTTTTTATCATTTTCTTTTCCTTTAGCTGAGAGCACAGTTGCTTAACTCTTTGATGTGTTTTATTCTTTGGAAACTTATTCTGTTTTTTGCATTTCTAATTCCAACCACTTATTTTCTTTTGCTTCTCGTTCTTGCTGCAGACTTTCCAGTTTCTGACTTAACTCGTAGTATTTTTTTTCATCTTTCATATAAAGAGACGTATCCGAAAGCTCTGTTTCTATTGATTTTATCTCTTGTTCTATTTTGGCTATTTCATCAGGTAAGACTTCATACAAGCGCTGATCTTTATAGCTTAAGCGCGTTTTTTTCGTTTCCGTTTTCGGCTTTGAAACCACATCATTATTTTTCTTTGCTGTTTCTTCACCATCTTTTTGCTTTTCTGTTTTTTGATATGGTTCTATGTATTTTTTGTACAATTCCTCATAATTACCGACATGTTCAATAATACTTCCATCCCCGCGCATATACAACATTGATGTGGTAATTTTATTCAGAAAATCTCGGTCATGACTAACAAGCAGAATCGTACCTTGATATTCATCCAATACTTCTTGCAACAAATCTAATGTATCCATATCCAAATCATTTGTAGGCTCATCCAATACCAAAAAATTTGATTCTTTTGCTAATGACAAGGCCAACATCAAACGATTTTTTTCCCCACCGGATAAACATGAGACCGGACTTTGTGCCTGTTCCGGCGTAAACAGAAAATCTTTCAAATATGCTATCACATGTCTCCAGTGGCCGCGAACATAAATGTGATCACCCTCTCCGCACAATGTCTTCCATAGTGTTTTATTAGGATCCAGCATTGTTCTGTTTTGATCAAAATAAGCCATTTCCAAATTTTTTCCGATACGAACAAAACCGCTATCCGGCTCCAGATGTTTGGTTAGCAATTTAATCAATGTTGTCTTGCCGGAGCCATTGGGGCCAACCACCCCTATTCTGTTACCTTTTAATACACGTAACGAAAAATCTTTGACAATTTCTCGGTCACCAAAGCTCTTGGATATGTGTTTGGCTTCTATGACTAATTTAGACTGTATGGCTGATTCTTTGATTTCCAAATCAATATTTCCGGTCTTTTTAATCTGTTCGCGGCGCTCTTGGCGTAATTGCTGAAGCCTTCTTAACCTTCCTTGATTGCGACGTCTTCTTGCCGTTACACCTTTGTGCAGCCATTCTGTTTCTTCTTCTATCTTTTTATTGAGATTTTTTTCTTTGATGATTTCTTGATTGATAATTTCATCTTGCCACTCTTCAAACGATGCAAAACCTTTATCATTTGAATAAACAACACCTCTATCTAACCACAAAGTTTTGTTTGAAACATGGGTTAAGAACGAACGGTCGTGACTGATAACGACCACCGCACCTTGGAAGTCTTTAACAATTTCTTCCAATTTTTCTATGGTCGTAATGTCCAAATGGTTTGTCGGTTCATCTAGCAGTAATATGTCCGGCTCTGAAATTAAGGCTCTGGCTAATGCGGCCTTTTTAAGCTCTCCACCGGATGCTGTTTGCGGCGATACCTGCTTTTTGATATCAAAACGCTCAATTAAAATATCTGCTTTGTATTTAAGAATCGCCCTTTCTTCTTCTGCTAATCCTGACAAGACAACATCTTCCAGTGTGGCATACGAGGAAAAATCTCCGGCTTGCTCCATATAGCTGATTTTTATTCCGGGTTGAGTGAACACTTCGCCATTATCCGGTTGTTGCACACCTGAGATAACTTTTAGCAATGTTGACTTGCCGCTGCCGTTGCGTCCGACTAGGCATATCTTATCCCCTCGTCCGATATTGAGGCTTACAGATGTAAACAGCGGACGAACGCCAAAAGTTAAACTGATTTCTCTTAATGTATATATCGGTGCTTCTTTTACCATTTTTTAACAGGATATCTTTTGTTTTAGAATTTACAATCTGTTCTTTATACTTTATTTTCTGTTGAAAGCAATATTTTTTTGCTATATCTTTTATTTTGGTTGATATTTGTTTGAGGGATGGAATTAGATGAAAAATTTTCGCCTTATGTTGAGTTGTCTTTGTTTTTGCTCTGCGTTTAATGTTTATGCACAGACAGATTCTTCAATTATTCAGGGGTCTTCTCAAGTTCCTCTTGAACAAGTTTCATCTTCTCATCAGACGACAAAAACAACAACAAGCAAAATTACGTCCACTGCCGGTGAAACCCTTGATATGTTAGAAAAAGAGACTAACTCTAAAGCAAAGAAAGTTCTCACTCTTGATGAGCTCAGACAAAATGCCGATAACGGGGATACTGAAGCTCAATTGGATTTGGGTTATATGTATTTGTATGGTGTTAACGGGGTTAAAGTTGATTATGCTCAGGCTCTTCACTTTTATCAGATGGCGGCAGAGAAAAAGAGCGCTGTTGCCCTTAATAATCTGGGAAGCCTATATTTTAACGGTTTGGGTACCAAAGTTGACTATAAAAAAGCTATGAATTATTTTGAAGAAGCGGCAAGACTGGGAAGTAATGATGCCGCGGTTAATTTAGCAATTATTTATCTCGGCGCTGATTCAAAAAGTAAAACTAAACAAGATTTTGATAAAGTCTTTTATCTTCTTAATCAGGCGCAAAGCACGAACAATTCTGCAAAATTTTTATTGGGATATGCTTATTATACCGGTTTTTTTGTTGAACGGGATTATAATAAAGCCTTCAAATTTATTAAAGCAGCGGCCGACGCTCAATATGATGAAGCTCAGCTGATTATTGCCGATTTTTATATTGATGGATTGGGTACGCCCAAAAATTATAGTCGCGCTGTTCAATATCTTGATTCCGCATCAAAACAAGGAAATTCAGAGGCTCTAATGCGCTTGGCTGATATTTATATGGAAGGGGAACTCTATACCAAAGATATTAAAAAAGCTTATGTTCTCTATAATGTCGCTTCTGTTTTGGGCATAGATGAAGCCGCAGAAAAACGCGATGCTCTGGAAAAGAATCTTAATATCAACGATGTATTGCAGGTTCAAGCAGAAGCCGAAAATTATAAATTTCAACCGTCTGATTTGACGGCTTTTATCCGGAAAACTTTTGGTAATAGCTTGCGCGTATATATTGATTCTAACCAAACTTTTGATGTTGTTAAAAGTAAATAATTCATTGAGGGAGTGTAAAATTGAATATTTCGGCAATTCTTAATAAGCTTGTTTCTTGGCTCGGTTTGTTCTTCTTTGCCCTTGCGGCTTATATGATTTACCGACAATTATCTAAGTACTCTTTAGATGAACTTAAAACCGCTCTATTAAGTATTCCTGTTGATAATTTACTTTATGCTCTCACAGCTTCCTTTATCGGCTATGTCGCACTTTCTACCTATGACTATTTGGCCTTAAAATATATTAAGAAAAAATTGGCCGCTTGGAAGTGGATTTTAACGGGGTTTGTCGGTTTCTCTATCAGTAATAATGCCGGGCATGCTATTGTTTCTGGCGGAACGGTCAGATATCGGTTTTACTCCCGTTGGGGGATTAGCCCAGGAGATATTGTTAAAATGGTCACTTTCTCCGGTTTTACATATTTAGTCGCTTGCTTTTTCCTTATCATCATTGGATATGTCTTAACACCTGATCATGCATTCGGTGGTAATGATTCTACAAAAATGTCTACTTTTATTACGATGATTTTATCTGTTGTTGGGCTGGCTATTTATCTGTGGGCAAGTGTTTATTATAAAAAAGATTTGGTTATTAAAGGAATTGATTTTAAAATGCCAAACCTAAAATTAGCTCTTGTGCAAGTTTTTATCGGTAGTATTGATATTCTTATGGCTTCCTTGGTGCTTTATTCCGTTTTAATCTGTTTTGTTGAGATTAATTTTGTTACCTTTTTAGGGGCTTTTATCATTGCTCAAGTTTTAGGAGTGTATAGCCAAGTACCCGGTGGATTAGGTGTTTTTGAGCTGGTCTTTTCTAATATTCTTCCCGGACAAGATAATCAGGCTATTTTATTTGGGGCGCTGATTGCTTATCGTATTATTTATTATTTATTGCCACTTGTTTTATCGGGTATTGTTTTAGTTCTTTATGAGTTTTTCCGTAAAGATATTGATATAGATACAGATTCCCAGAAGTAGTTTTTTATTTACATATACCTCTTTTTATGCTATATTATTTTTAATGTAGGGGATGGTATTATGGCTTCTTTGGATGAAATTAAAAGAAAAGCGAAAACTGTGGCAATGGTCGTTGCTCTTAGTGGTGCCTCTGTAGCGCAGGCGCAAGAAAATTCCGCTTTGCATTCTGATACAGAAGCAACTCGTATAGAAATGAGCTCCGATGCCAAGCGAGCAGATGTTATTCGTGAAAATCCGGAAACTTATCTTGAAGTTAAACATGATAATGAGCAGAAATTAACCCAACAATTTCACGCTCCAGTTACTGAAGAAAATAAACAACTTTCTCTTGACCAAACAGCTGTAGGACCATTTCCAGGTTTTGCTGCCATGGAAGAGATGGACACGGATTTTAGGAAATACCATTCTAACTTTAAATCTCCTAAAAGCATTATTTCCCATGATATACGGGAAATAAATACTAAAGAGGATTTAATGCAATATGATGATATGGCTCATTTTGATCCTAATGACCGGAAAATACATCAACCTAAATGGATTATTTCTGATGACCTCAAGGCTAAAATACAAAAACTTGATCCTTCATGGACTTCTAAGTTACTTTTGGGAGATACGCCTGCCAATATTGCTACTTTTTATCATGAAAAAGCCCATTTTTTTCATGATGAGCGAGGACAAACTGATAATATGAAAAGACAGTTTCAAACTTCTGATATGTTTGTTGAAAAAAATTATGTTACCGAAAAAGTTGCTTATACTGTTCAATGCCTTTCCTTAGCTAATATTTGGAAACAATGTCATGATGCGGGAATTGAGACTTTTGAATCTGCCGGAAAACAGACGCCGTTGTCTGATATATTAAATCAAATTCCAGAATTAAAAGATGAAATTGAGAAAAATGGCTTTGATTCTAATTCGCAGGAATCTCTTAGTCGTGTTATTAATATTGCCGCTAAAAGTTGGGATAAAGATTATTCAGCTTCTTATGCCAAAGGACAATTTGCTACCGAAGCTCAAAATGGAGCTTCGGCAAATATTATGAATCAAATTATTTCGGCCCGTGAACATAAACAACTTCTTGTTGATATGACAAAAAATTTAGATATCGGGTATGGGATTAAAATTGATATACCTGATGATTGTACAAATTTAATGATGCCTCCTCAGGATTTTGCTCAAAAATTAACGGCAAAATATACCTCTTTTTCTCCTTCAACCGACGGATTACTAGCTATTGATAATTATCTTGATAACTTGGGACTCAAAAATGATAAGGCTAAAGATAAATATATTCGTGAGCAATATGGAAATATTGTTAACCGTTCCCCCGATGCTGATCTTAAGCTAAAAGACTTGATGCTTGATTGTTGCAACCCAAATAACAATATGATTTATTATACCGATAATATACAGGAACGAAATATTGGAGGACATACAACTATATCTCCTGATTTGGGTAAAACAACTTATACTTTAAGCCGAATGGATGAGCGTCGTGATTTAGATAACACTCACTCTAAGGCTCTTGAAAATACAGAAAATCGTTCTTCTACAAAAATTTTGACTGTTGCAGAAATTTCTAAGGCATATCAAGCCCAAGGCAGATAATAGCTTATTCTATTTTAATTCTGAGGTGCAATGTGGGCAGCGACTTGCCTGAGCCGGTATTTCTGTGCAACAATATGGACAAATCTTAGTTTTAGGTTCTGCTGCTGTTTCTTCCTTTATCATTTTTTCTTGCAATTTGTTAATGGCTTTGATGAGAATAAACACGGCAAATGCAACTATCAGAAAACTAATTAAGGCATTGATAAAAAGTCCATAATTTATGGTAACAGGTTCAGCGCCTGATGTTAAATTTATTTTTAAATCGGAAAAATCAACTTTTCCTAAAATCAACCCAATCGGCGGCATTAAAATATCTTTTACAAGAGAATCTACAATTTTTCCAAACGAAGCTCCGATTATGATACCTACGGCCATATCTATAACATTGCCGCGCATTGCAAATTTTTTAAATTCTGCTATAAAACCCTTCATCTTTTTAGTCTCCTTTTATATGAAAATCCCCATCAAAATTTGATGGGGATTCTTAATTTATGCATTGTCGGTTGTTTTCAAATCTTTTGCAACCTTGGGATCTCTCAATAGTTGTTCAATTTTATCAACTTCTTCAAAAGAGGTATCTATACGGAAATTTAAATCCGGTGTATAGCGAAGTTTTAGTTTTGATGCTATTAGCTTTTTCATTCCCCATGTTTCGGCATTTAAATCATCTTCTATTTGCCCGAGATTTTTCCCATTCAGCGTCATAAAGTATATGGTGCAATACTTCAAATCCGGAGAGATATCAACATCTGTTATTGTTACCAAATGATCTAATATCAGAGGATTTCTAACCATGCCTTTTTCTAAGGCGCCGGCAATAATCTTCTTTATCTCTTGGGCGATACGAAGCTGACGTTGCGACGGCTCCTTACTGTTTTTTATCACCATGACAGCATCTCCTTTTAGAGTTTTGCGGCAATTGTTTCAAGTTCATAACATTCAATGTAGTCGCCTACCTGAATATCATTATAGTTCTCAAAACTCATACCACATTCATAACCTTCTTTTACTTCTTTGACATCGTCTTTGAAGCGTTTTAATTGCGCTAAGTTTCCATCATGAATAACGACGTTATCTCTTAGCAATCTTACTTTTGCGCCACGTTTTACAAGGCCTTCTGTTACCATGCATCCACCAACTTTACCAACGCCTGTAATATTAAATACATTACGGATTTCTGCATAGCCTAAGAATTTCTCTCTAATCTCCGGTGACAGCAACCCTTCAAGACCTTTCTTCACATCGTCTGCAACGTCATAAATAATTGAGTAGTATCTAATATCTACCCCATCGCGACGAGCTAAGTCTCTAGCTTGCGGAATTGCACGGACATTAAATCCAATGATAAATGCGTTGGAAGCCTTGGCTAAAGTTACATCTGATTCAGAAATCGGACCAACAGCAGAGTGCAGAATATGTACAGATACTTCATCTGTAGATAACTTCTTAATTGTACCTTCAATCGCTTCAATAGAACCCTGTACGTCCGCTTTAATAATAACAGACAATTGCTTGGACTCTCCTGATTTAATCTTATCCAGCATTTGCTCCATGGCTGATTTGGCACTCTTAACCAATTTTGCATCACGCTCTTTGCGAATACGATAGTTTGTTACTTCACGTGCTTGGTTTTCATCTTTGACAACGATAAAGTCATCACCTGCCGATGGCGTGCCCTGTAGACCTAAGACTTCTACCGGCATCGCAGGTGTTGCTTCAAAGACTTTTTTGCCGTTTTCGTTAAACATCGCACGAACGTGTCCCCACTCCTTGCCGGCTATGCAAACATCGCCAACCTTTAAGGTTCCATTTTGGACAAGTACCGTTACAACATTTCCGCGACCCTTTTCCATTTTTGCTTCAATAACGGCTCCTTCTGCCGCGCGGTTTGGATTTGCTTTCAAGTCCAGAATTTCTGCTTGCAATAAAATAGCTTCAACCAATTTATCTATATTGATGCGTTTTTTTGCGGAAACTTCTGCACATAAACTTTCGCCGCCCATTTCTTCAACTGCAATACCATGCTGCAACAATTCTGTTTTAACCTTCATCGGATCCGCACCCGGTAAATCAATCTTATTAATTGCTACAACGATTGGAACATTCGCTGCTTGCGCATGGCGTATCGCCTCAATGGTTTGCGGCTTAATACCATCATTGGCAGCTACAACCAAGACAACAATATCCGTTACTTTTGCACCTCTGGCTCGCATTTCTGAAAAGGCCTCGTGTCCAGGAGTATCAATAAAGGTAATTTTTTGGCCATTGTGTAATGTAATTTGATATGCACCAATGTGCTGTGTAATTCCACCGGCTTCTTTTGCGGCTACGTTTGTTTCTCTTAATGCATCTAGCAAAGATGTTTTACCATGGTCAACGTGTCCCATTACCGTTACAACCGGCGGACGCGGCAATAAATCTGCATCCGTATCTTTTGGACCTGTCAGACCTTCTTCAACATCACTTTCAGCAACACGCTTAAATTTATGCCCCATTTCCTCAACGACAATTTGTGCCGTATCGGCGTCAATGGCTTGGTTGATAGTGGCCATTACCCCTAAAGACATTAATTTCTTTATCACATCAGAGCTCTTTTCCGCCATACGGTTTGCAAGGTCTTGCACCGTGATAATTTCAGGAATAATAACCTCTTTAACTATTTTTTCTTGGGGTGCTTGAGGTTGAGCCTGAGGTTTAGGCGCTTTTTTCTTATAACGACGGCGCGGTGCTCCATATCCATAGTCATCATCGTCGTCATCCCCAAACATATATGAATTTACATTTATCTTGGTATTTCTTTTCGGCGTTTCAAAGCTGCGTTTTTGGATTTTTTTTCTTTCTTGTTCAAACGCTTCTTCTTTGCTTATTGACTTTCCTTGCTCTGATGATTTTTTGCCTTTTTTGTTGTAATATTCATCATCATCGTCGTCGTCATCATAATCTTCTTTTTTATGCTTGTAATTATGATTTTTTTCTTCATTTTCCAGGTACTCGTTTACTTTTTCAGCTTTTTCTTTGCGTTCTGCCTGTTCTTTTTCTTTTGCAGCTTTCTCTGCTTGTCTTTTTTCTTCAGCAGCTTTTTCTGCAGCTATTTTTTCTGCTTCTGCTTTTTCAGCAGCAGCTTTCGCTTCCTCTTCTTTTTGTTTTTGTCTCAGTAGTTCCTTTTCTGCCGCTTCTTGTTTTCTTTGTGCATCATGCTCTTTGCCTTTATTGATAAGCTCAATCTTTTGAGCCAATGTTTCATCTATCTCAACTTTAGGCTGAACCGTTGCTTGAGTGTTTACAAATCTCTTTTTTCTTACTTCTACCTGTACAATCTTTCTGCCCTCTTGCTTCAACGGCGTATTGGTCTTTTTTAATGTGAGGGTTGATTTTCCGGATAATGTTAATTTTTTGCCATTATCTTCTGTCATTCGTTGTCTTCTCCGTTATATAAAAAATTTTGATACTTCTTTAAATTGTTATAAACGCTACGTGACATATCACTTTTTAGAACGGCCACATGCACTGTATTTTCTTTATTTAAAGCTCTATCTAATTCATCTATACTAAATAAATTAAATTTTTCAAGATTTTTAGCAAGAAATGCTATTTTTTCTTTTCCATCTTGTCCTGCATCTCGTGCTTCTATTATAAAATCAACTTTGTCTTTTTGGATAACCTCTTTAACTTTTTCAAAACCGGTAACAAGAACTCCTGCTTTTCGTGCCAGATTCAAACTTGCTAACGCTTTATCTTTAATCAAATTTTCTACAATGTCTATAAAATTTTCTGCTATTCTTAAATTATGACGACTTACTTTATGAAAAATCTTTTTTTCTATCGCTTTTATTACAGAGAGCCGATTGCAACTTACATACATCCCTTTGCCTGGTAATTTTTTATTAAAATCAGGCAAAAGCTCGTTATTCAGTTCAACAAAGCGCAACAATTCAGATGTTGGTTTGCAGGTACCTTCTACGATGCATTTTCGCTCAATCGGCTCTCTTGACATTTTCACCTCGCTTATTTTTTGTCCTCATCGGCAAACCAGTGTTCACGGGCAGCCATAATGATACGATTTGCTTCAACCTCGGTGATAACACCTTCGCCTAAGATTTCCATCAATTCATCTGCGGCTAAATCTGCCAAATCATCCAAAGTCTTTACACCGTGTTCGGCAAGACTGATTATCATGTCTTGATCCAAGCCTGAAATTGTTTTTAAGCTGTCATCAACACCTAAAGTTTTGCTTTTTTCAACAAATTCTTCATTACGCTTTTTCACAAATTCTTTGGCTCTGTTTTGTAATTCTGTTGCCAAATCTTCATCAAAGCCATCAATTGATGCTAACTCGGAAACATCTACCATTGCAATTTCATCAACCGTTGAGAAACCTTCTGAAATCAAAACATGTGCAATCATTTCATCTACGTCTAGAGCTGAAACAAAACGTTCTGACTTCACTTTATTTTCGTTAGCACGTCTTTCTCTTTCTTGCTCTTCGGTTAAAATATCAATGTCAGCACCGACTAATTGTGAGGCTAATTTAACATTTTGACCGCGGCGGCCGATTGCTATTGAGTATTGGTCTTCGGTGACAACAACTTCTATTCTGTTGTTTTCTTCGTCCAATACTACTTTGCTTACTTCTGCCGGAGCCAAGGCACTAACAATAAATTGGGCTTTGTCTGCAGAATATGGCACAATATCAATTTTTTCACCTTGCAATTCTGTTACAACGGCCTGAACGCGGATACCTCTTAAGCCCACACAAGCACCAACAGGATCTATTGAGGAATCTTTGGCACGAACGGCGATTTTGGCTTTTGACCCTGGATCTCTTGCAACACCCATAATTTCTACAAGCCCATCATAAATTTCAGGAACTTCCGATGTGAACAATTTTGCCATAAATTCCGGACATGTACGGGATAAGAAAATTTGTGGCCCTCTGGTTTCACGACGGACATCCAGTACATATGCTCTTACTCTATCGCCATTCTTGAAATTTTCTCTCGGTATCAACTCATCTCTGCGCAAAATTGCTTCTGTTTTGCCCATATCTACAATAACGTTACCAAACTCAAGTCTTTTAACGGTACCGTTAATAATCGTGCCGATTTTTCCTTTATATTCTTCATACTGTTTGTTACGTTCTGCTTCACGAACTTTCTGCATGATTACTTGTTTTGCTGTTTGGGCAGCAATACGTCCGAAATCAATTGGTGGAAGAGGATCTATTATATATTCTCCGACTTTAACATCAGGGTTAATTCTTCTTGCTTCTTCCAAGGTTAACTCTGTTGTTTCATTTTCAATTTGATCAACAACAGCTCTGTAGCGAGCTAAAGTTATAGCGCCGGTTTTGCGGTTAATGTTGACACGAATATCATGTTCAAAGCCATATTTAGAGCGTCCGGCTTTTTGTATTGCTTCTTCCATCGCTTTGAATACATCTTCACGGTCAATATTTTTTTCTCTGGCCACAGTATCTGCTACCATAAGAATTTCCGGTCTGGGCATGTTTACAATATTTTCCATAGTGTCCTCTTTCGTTGGGTTTATAAAAAATTTAGGCTTCTGATGATTTGTGGGATTTTAAGTATTTTTCCCATAATTCATCGGTTAATACGATTTTTGCTTTTGTTATGGCTGAGAAAGGTACTTTATATGTATTTTCTCCGTCTTCTATAATTATTTCTTCTTCCGGTGTAACCTCTTTTATGATACCTTTGAAACGCTTTCTCTTTTCTATCAAATCTGAGGTTTCAACTTTGGCGGTATCACCGACAAATCTTTTGAAATGTTCTAATTTTGTAAGCGGTCTGTCTAACCCCGGGGAGCTTACCTCTAGCGTATATTTATTTTCTATCGGATCTTTTTCATCCAATACGGCTGAAATTGCACGACTAACTGTTGCACAATCATCCACCGTCAGTTCTTTTTCAGGATCTTTTTGTTCAATCATCACCTGCAACGTCGGGTTGGTTTCACCGATGGTGGTAATGCGAACCGTTTCATATCCTAAATCTTCAACTATCGGTTCAATCAAATCTGCTAAATAATGCTTCTGCATCAATTTCTCCTTATCCAGATTAACAAAAAAGCGGGGTTTTTGACCCCACTTTCAAGTTTTTATGAAAGATTATGTGCTTTATATACCACAAAAAAATTTAAAATAAAGTTTTTTTTACGCATTATCTCCATTTTTCTCAGTATCCCCTTGTTAACACTATGTTTTTATTTAAAATTTGTACTTCAATCCGACATCTACTTTTATCGGATATTCTTTTTCAAGGTACTGCATCAACTCGCCATAAATAGATATATCTTTGTAATCGTAGTTTATTCTTGCTGAAATAACCCCTCTATCGCGAGAATCTGTGTTCTCTATATCTCGTAATTTATAGGAACCTAGTGTATCATTGATATGTGCATCCAATCCTCTATACGGATCTGCAAATTCGTGATAGTAACCAATTCCTAGCATTACATTCATCTTGTTATCCGGGGCAAACTCTATATCCTTATCTAAATATAATCCTAAGGCACTTTCAAGCGAGAATATGTGCGATGAAGCTATTTGCAGGGCAAGACTTTCATCTCCCTCATCTATAGAATCTTGATACCAGCCTATTGCATTTAATCCGACAAACGGAGTTAAATTTACAGCTCCCAAATCCATTTTATAACGCAATTCGTTTAACCAACCATAAGTTATCTCGGTTGTATCAGCCTCAAACGTATGTTGGTAACCTCTTCTTCTATAATCTCCGTCTGCGAATCCGAGACGCGCCATTGAAACGGCAGTTAATCCATTGTTGCTGTACGTTAACGGAACATAACCTTGTACCATAAAGCTCTTACGGCTTGAATCATTGTTATAGTCAGTATTTGTATGCGTGAAACTCATACCTAAACCTAGACGATATTTGTTGTTCATTTTCTTATCATACAACGCATACATGCTTTGTGAAGTGATGTCATAGCCACTTAATGTACCTCTATCATCACGACCAATATACATGGCATCGCCACCTACCATCTTTCTGACGTCTCCGCCTTCTTTAAAGAGCTCTGACATCATGGTTTTGTCCAGGCTTCTCTGAACTTTCAAGTTCTCTTGAGTCATATTCGGCAGTGTTGAGGTGCCTAATATATCTGCTTCTCGCTGTTTATACTCTTTAGCGCTTCCGGCTCCCTTTAAAGCGTTGTATAAATCACTGTTTTGTTCATACATGTAGTTCTTTTCAAGATATGCGGCTTTGTCTTCATCTGTCACTTCATTGAAATCTTTCATTTCCATCACAACATCATATTTGCCGTCTTCATTTTGTACCATATCGGTATTGTATAAATATGATTTTGAACTTAAGTTTACGCCGCTAACATCTTCTGCTGATAAGGCATCTTCTATCATAGATGTTGTTTCAAAGGTGTTGGTTACAACGTTTGTGGATACTTTTAAATCACCGCTGATACTATCTTCGGCTTCAAACTTGCCACCTTGACTTATGACAACGTTCCCCCCCCAATCATCAAAATTCATACTTCCGACACTGCTCGTTGTACCACTATTGTCGTATGTGGCACCATTTTCAAGCTTGATTGCCGTACCATTGTTACAATTTCCGCCACTGCAGCTTTCACCATTGATGTTGATTGTTCCGGTATTATTTACGGTTGCTGTTGCTCCGGCTGCATAGATACCAACATTAGTTCCGTTGCCACTCAAGTTTATTATACCATTGTTGATAACTGTTGCGCGCCCTGATTCTGTACCATCCGATATTGCATAGATACCATAATTACTTCCGCTACCACTTACATTTATCACGCCTTTGCTATCATTGATGGCAGCGCCTTTATTTAGATATATACCATATCCGTCGGCTCCCTTTGTTGTTTCTACAATGATTTCTGCATTATTCGTTATATAAGAGCTATCACCTTTCATACCATATGCTGTAGCTTTTCCACTTGATTTGACGTGTATGGATGAGCCTAGTCCTGAGTTATTTAAGGTTGCATTGCTGCCATACATACCTGCTGCTATACCGCCATTTGCGCCACCATAGACATCTACATTTATTGTACCCACAACTGAGGCATTAGAGTTAGAACTATAAGCATTATATGCACTTCCATCTTGTACGTAAATACCGTAATATTCTGCATCTGATGTTGCAGCGGCATTTGTTGCTGTCACGTTGATAATTCCGCTAACAGCTCCTTCTGAGATATCGCTGCTGTTTTCATAATATGCATTGTATACTGTTTTGGGTTGGGCGTTTTCTGCACTCTCGGCCGTACTATAGCTTGTTGCATATATACCATACATTTTATTTGGAGCTCTGGCACCGGTTGATCTGACGTTAATCGTACCTTTGGCCGAATTTCTATCATTTACAACAGCTGCATTATAAATTTTGCTACCTTGCGGATTTATGGAATCACTATATATTCCCGCTGCTGTTGATAATCCATTTTTCATATCATTAACGTTAATACTTATATTTCCGGTTACGACTGTTGCGGTATTCTTATTTGTTCCCATACTATAAGCATTTGCTATTGTTGCACCATTACTTTGTATCCCTCTTAAGTTTACGCTACCAGATGTGCTGTTATCCGTTATGGTAATATTACCAACTGTCGCTAGGCCTACGTCTGAACCAGAATTTGCATATGAATTGAAGGCATTACCTTCTGCCCAAATACCTACAATTTGTGGTGTTAATGAACTATATCCATTGATTGTTACATTGATATCACCTGCTGCAATTCCATTACCATAAATGGCAGATGAACGAAAGGCATTGTATGTATTGTTATAATAAACTTCGCTCTCTCCCTCTTCATTTTGTCCCGTATAAGTTTGTCTTCCGGAATAAATTCCTACAGCACTTCCTCCGGCCGTATTATATACATTGATGTTTCCGGTACTGTTATATCCTTTTGCATTATACACACTGGTTTGAGTGCTAGGAGCACCTTTAGCATATATACCATAGGCAAAGCTTGCATCATTATTTGTTGTTGCATTGATTGTTCCCGTGGAGCTGAAGTTTTGTATAATGTTATAGTTTTTCTCAAATTGCGTTTCACTATTGGTTATTGTACCATTGCCGGACATACCGTAAACATTACTGTTACCATTGACGGTTATATTCCCTTCTGCGACAACATCTGAGACTGCCGAGTTTAAGTATGCAAAAGAATTGTATATTCTTCCTGCGTTGTTGGTGCCATTTATTCCTGTAACTTCTCCGCCTCCATTGTGGGTCAAATTGATATTTCCGACCGTGTGAACATTTGCATTGATACCATTATCCGTGAATGCATAACTGTTATATAAGTTTTTGCCTCCTTGCATTCCCGTTATCGTTCCTTGACTTGACTCTGATTTTGTTATTTCTATATTTCCTTCAGCATTGTTGTGACTTCCTTCTACAGCCGTTCCGCTACCATATGAAAAGCTGTTATATATATTATTTTCTGAGCTGTTGTAGAGACCATAAATTGTTGACGATGTATCGTCATCATTTATGTTAATCGTTGCTGTTGCAACATTGTTGCACCCACCTTCGCAGTTGCCATTATTTATGACTGCCCCATTATATATATCAGATTGCGAATATATGCCGTATACATAATTTCCGCCGGTGTTTGTATTGGTTATTTCTATAGTTGCTTCTGCTGTTCCTGATGAAGCTAGCGCATTGTATACATTATCAAAATAGGTGATATTTCCCTCTTCATCTTCGCTCTGTATGGGCTTCATTCCATAAACGTCGCGTAAAATGCCATCATTATTTACGGTTATTGTGCTATTGTTTATGTTTGATGTATAGGCCCCGATTAAATCTGCTTCAACTTTTTCACAGACACCTGCCGTACTCATACGCCATCCGTTATCTGTATCGCACCGGCATACTCCTGTTTCCGGATCTTTAATATATCCTTCTACTCCGGTTGTACACTCTGTTGTGATACAGGTATTATCTATTTGGCTAAATTCATAACCATCTGCACATTGATCACACATCGGGTTTACCTCTATCGGGGCTCGGTTGTCGGCACATTCCAAACCGCAGTGTCTACCTTCCGAATCTACAGTTATTTTATATTGTTTGGGGCAGATATCACATTCCGGTCCTGTCCATTCTTCTTCACATATATATTCAGTCAGATAACAAATATCAGCGGCTTCATCATATTGATATCCTTCTTTACATGGCTCACAACCACCATTTGTTTGATCAAACCCATCTTTACATACACAATGATCACCTTGTTGGATATAGTGTAGAGGACAGGAAATTTGCTCAATGCAAGTCATCTTTTCATTTTCATAATACTCTATATATCCATTTTCTATATCACATACGCACCTATCATTTTGTTGTACGAGGTGGTTCCCTTTTGATTCACATTGCAAATCTGCAAAACACATACCGCTAAATTCAAGATAGTTTGCACTGCAGCTGGAGCAATCTGTTCCCGTGTAACCTTTATAACATAAACAAGTTTTACTTTCTACATCATACTTACCATGCGAATTGCAGTATAACTCGTTGTAATTATTCCATTCTTCAATTTCTTCTTCGCCTTCTTGATACTCTCCATCATCGGCTGTTTGTGAGCATCCTGAAGTATAGGGATCTCCGGTATATCCTCTTGTTGCATCACAAACGCAAGAGGCTCCTTTGTCTATTGGCACTGAATTTGGATATGCCGCACAGGGGTTTTCGTCATAACATTTGTATGGGTCACCGAAAGTATCATAGCCAGGCATACATTGCTTACAAATTGATTGAACTTGATTCAAACAATTTTCTACACTCGGATAACATTGGGTTTCATCTCCATATGTTCCGTAGCCGGCGTTACATTCTTGACATATATCTGTATATTGTGTCTTGCAATTTGGAATATCTAAATAACACTTACTACCATCCCCTCCATGGATACCATAGCCACTTTCGCATTGAGTACATTTACTCCCCGATTGAGAGATGCAATGTTCTATCTGGCGATAACAAATATTTCCTTCCAAGAAATATCCATCTTTACATTTTTCGCAAGTTCCAGCTTTTTGAACACTACAGTTT
Organism: uncultured Alphaproteobacteria bacterium; assembly: GCA_944392315.1. Taxonomy (GTDB): domain Bacteria; phylum Pseudomonadota; class Alphaproteobacteria; order RF32; family CAG-239; genus CAG-267. Next base: position 65,079 of record CALXWH010000001.1, read on the forward strand.
GCAACGGTTGCATAACAGTTTGAAGCATCACCATAGTTACCGTAACCACTGTCGCATACACATATTCCACCATATTCATGGCTATTGGGCGGGCAGTTTATTCCCGGATTATCTGGATTATCCGGATCATCAGGATTATCCGGATTACTAGAGCCTCCTCCATCGCTACCTCCATCAGTATCCCCTCTAAAAATATATGCGGCAGCAACAGCTCCGGCAGCAACAGCGGCTGTGCCAATTAAATATGGAGAATCAGGCACATAACTTTTTACAGCTGTTTGTTTGGGAGATATTCCAAAGAAACGGCGGTAAGCGCTATCCGGAATTTTTTTCAAGCATTGTGGATTTTCATTTGCTCCATATGATGATAAAACTTTATAGGCTTGATGACTTTGTCTTATAACAGATAAGCAAACAGCGTTATAGCCGCGCTCATCCACACTTTCCAGTGAATAGCCTTTTTGTATTAAATTCTCTATTTTCTGTGTATTATTTTGTCTGGCCAATTCATAAAATGCACGGGCGACACTTATTGTCCCTCCTGCGGCTTGAGCGAACAGTGGTAGTCCACAAACTAATACGCTAATAAGCGCAAATATTTTTTTATTTATTTTCATATACTTATCCACAAAGCAAGCTTATATCCATGGTTATACGTACTTTCTTTGATGCTATTTTACCCGAAAATGTTTAAAAATTCAGTTAAGATTCATTGCCTTTTTTAAATTTGGCTTGATTTTGTATGTTTTTGTGGATAAAGTATGCAAAGTTTGTATTTTTGAGGATTTTTTTGGAAATGACTGAGAAGAAAAAGTATTACCCCGAATTAAATGCTAAAATCAATTTTCCGGAAATGGAAAAGAATATTTTGAACTTCTGGGAAGAAGATAAAACTTTTGAAAAATCTGTACATAATCGTGACGGGGCTGCCGAATTTGTCTTTTATGACGGACCTCCGTTTGCAAACGGTACACCTCACTATGGGCATATGATGGTTTCATATGTTAAAGATGCCGTTGCTCGTTTTCAGACTATGAGCGGTAAAAAAGTTGAACGTCGCTTAGGATGGGATTGTCATGGTTTGCCGGCTGAAATGTCTGCGGAGAAACAACTTGGTGTTTCCGGTCGTAAACAGATTGAAGCCTATGGTGTGGAGAAATTTAATGATTTCTGCCGTAAAGATGTTTTGAAATATTCCAATATTTGGGTTGATATGTTTAAGCGTATCGGTCGTTGGGTGGACTTTAATCACGATTATAAGACCATGAATCTTCCTTTTATGGAAAGTGTTATCCATAATTTTAAGGAACTTTATGATAAGGGTTTGGTTTATGAAGATTATCGTGTGCTTCCTTATTCTTGGGCTGCGGAAACGCCGCTTTCCAACTTTGAAGTAAACCTTGGATATCGCGATAAAACCGATAATGCCATTACGGTTATGTTTACTTTGGAAAATGGGCAGAAAATTTTGGTTTGGACTACAACGCCTTGGACACTTCCTTCTAACTTGATGTTGGCTGTCGGAAAAGACATTGATTATGTCGTTATGAATGAAAACGGTCAAGATTATATTTTGGCAGAAGCTAGACTTGGAAGCTATAAAAAACAACTTGAAAATGCTTCATTAGTGAAAAAAATTAAGGGTTCTGATTTGGTTGGTTTAAGCTATACGCCGATGTTCCCGTACTTTTCTCATCTAAAAGATAAAGGTGCTTTTAAGGTTTTGAGCGGTGAATTTGTTTCTACCGAAGATGGTACCGGTGTTGTTCATATCGCACCGGGCTTTGGTCAAGACGACTTTGATGTTTGTCGTGCTTATGATGAGAATTTTCCGGTTGTTTGCCCGGTAGATGAAGCCGGTAAATTTACGGCAGAAGTTCCTGATTATGAGGGAAAACAAGTTTTTGAAACAAATGAACCGATTATGCAATGGCTTAAATCAAATGGTCTTTTGGTGAAAAAAGAACAGTACACTCATACTTATCCGTATTGCTGGAGAACTGATACACCTTTGATTTATAAGGCGATGTCTTCTTGGTTTGTTAAAGTTACGGATTTTCGTGACGATATGGTTAAAAATAATCAGCTGATTAACTGGCTGCCGGCGCATATTAAAGACGGTCGTTTTGGTAAATGGCTGGAAGGAGCTCGTGACTGGTCTATTTCTCGTAACCGTTTTTGGGGTACGCCAATTCCTGTTTGGAAATCTGATAATCCGAAGTTCCCAAGAGTTGATGTGATGGGCTCTATTGCGGAAATTAAAGAGAAGACCGGATTTGTTGTTGATAATCTGCATAAGCCTTATATTGACGATGTGGTTTATCCAAACCCAGATGACCCGTCCGGACAAACTATGATGCGTCGTGTATCCGATGTTTTTGACTGTTGGTTTGAAAGCGGCTCTATGCCTTATGCTCAAGTGCATTATCCGTTTGAAAATAAGGAATGGTTTGAAAATCATTTCCCGGCAGACTTTATTGTGGAAGCTATTGACCAAACTCGCGGATGGTTTTATACATTGACGGTTCTTTCCACCGCTCTTCATAATAAACCCGCTTTCAAAAACTGTATTTGTACGGGATTATTGATGGCTGAAGGCGGGCAGAAGCTCTCTAAGCGTTTGAAGAACTACCCTGATCCGAATGATATTCTGGAAACTATCGGTTCGGACGCTTTGCGTTGGTTCTTGATTTCTTCTCCGGTTCTTAAAGGCGGCAATGTCGCTGTTGATAAAGAAGGTAAAGAAATTGCCAAAGCAGCTCGTAAAGCTCTTATTCCATTCTGGAACGCTTATTACTTCTTTACCTTATATGCTAATGCTGAAGGAATTGAAGCAAAAGAGATTTCTCAGTCTGCTGATGTGTTAGACAGCTATATCTTAGCTAAATTAAAGGCTTTGTCTGATATCGTTCGCAAAGATATGAACGAATATGAAATTGCCAGAGCTTGTGCGCAAATTGAAGATTTCTTGGAAATCTTAAATAACTGGTACATTCGTCGTTCCAGAGCTCGTTTCTGGGATGGAGAAGATTTGAGCGCTTTCAATACGCTTTACACCGTTTTGGTTAATGTGGCTAAGATTGCGGCTCCGCTTATGCCGTTTATGAGCGAATTTGTTTATAAAGGATTAACTGGACGCGAATCCGTTCATCTTGAAGATTTGCCGGATTTATCCGCTATTGCCGATAATGCGCAGTTAATTGAGCAGATGGATATGGTTAGAGCTATTTCTTCGGTGGCAAAATCTATTCGTGAAGAGCATAAGTTGCGTAACCGTTTGCCTTTACGCTCTATGACGGTTGCCGGTGATAATGCCGAAACACTTAAAGACTTTGCAGATGCGCTAAAAGATGAAGTTAACGTTAAGGAGATTTATCTGAAATCAGACATTGCGGACGTTGCCGGTCGTTTCCTTTATCTAAAAACGCCGCTCATCGGTAAGAGACTTGGTGCGCATATGAAAGATATTATGGCTAAATCTAAAACTAATGAGTGGAAACAAAACGAAGACGGTACTCTTTCTATTGCCGGACAGACTTTGTTTGCAGAAGAGTATGAGCTTCGTCTTGTTATTAAAGATGGCATGAGCGGGCAGGCTTTACCAGACAATACAGCCGTTGTGATTTTGGATACGAAAGTTGATGAAAATCTTGAAAAAGAGGGAATTGCACGCGATTTTGTTCGTATGATTCAAGCTCTTCGTAAAACTAAAGATTTTGATATTTCTGACCGTATCAAACTCGCTTATTCCTCTAATGATTCAACCGTTAAAGCGGCGATTTCTGAATATGCCGATTATATTAAAGAGCAAGTTCTTGCTTTGGAAATTGCCGAAAATGCAAACCTTTCTGCACCGACTGTTGATGAACTTGGCGGCTCAGAAGTCAAATTTGATGTTGTCAAAGCGGCATAAGTTTGATTATCTCGCATTTTGCATAAAATAAGGGAGCAAATTTGCTCCCTTTATTATTTATTTAATTCCCTTTTTATCTGTTGAGCATCTTCATTTATTTGAAATCTAATTTTCTCTAAAGCCTGCTTTATATTATCGGCTGCTAATTTACGACCTATCATTAAATTATGATATCCCCAATACATTGCTTGATATTCTGTATCTGTAACATTTACAACATATCTCTTTATTAATTCCTTTTTCTTATTCCATATTTCTATTTCAACTTCTAATGATTGAGATACTTCATTTGCTGGAAAACCTAGAAAATTTATTGTTCCTAAGGTAAATAAGGAAACCAATGGATAAAGTGTAGAAGTTTCCACTCCTCTATATCCTAATTTCAGTACGATGAAGCCTTTTTTTTCTCCATATGGTGATGTTATATTTTCCTTAATTTCTTTTTCAAAAATATTAATTACATCATTTACTCGTGCATCTTTATATGTCGTTCCACTTACAGCTGTCGTTTGCATCCAACTTGTGCTACCTATTCCAGTTCCTATATTATTAGCATTTCCATTATAAGATCCAACGGTATATGTAGCTTCTAAGTTATTCATGTCTATAACACTTTCCATCGCTGGAAGTAGATTACTATTTGGTTGTATTTGAGGATTTACATCTTGGTAAGTAATACTTTTGCATGCTGACATTACTAGCACACATATCAAAATATATTTTTTCATCTTTTTCCTTTTACTATTAATCTCTGTTTATACGAGTGATTATTTTTGTATAACAACCATCAGCCCTCCGGTCTTCATACCCAAAGGCAGATCCTTTTACGCTCTCTTTGTAGAGCAACATGCAAGAGAGTTTCAAACCTCACACAAGTTATCATCTTGTGCGAGATTAGGGTATTTTAGAAATTTGTGTTTGTCAAATGAAAATAAAATTTTAAGGAAAAATAAAATTTTCTACCTATCTTCTTGGGTTAAACTTGTTCTTATCGGAAAAATTATTTCTGGTGGTTCGTTATCTTTTAACTCCAAAAATTTTTCTATTTCTTTGCTGGCAGACCAATTTTCCGGTATATCGTAGGCAAGGCTGTCTTTTGTTTCTCTGATGTTCATTTCTTCTATCATTTCTTGAGGTAAACCCTCAAAGCTCTTTTGAATTTGTTTTACACCCAAATATGGCGTCTTAAGGTGTTCAAATGTCACACTTTTGCCGTTATGTGTTGTTTTATATGGAGTGCCTAGCGTATCTTCAATATATGGATATAATTTGAGACTGTTTTTTTCTGAATATTGATTTACACAATTTCTATAAGTATGTTCTATCATTAAACCCATTATATTGGCGTGTTTTTCAACCGGTTGCTTACGATAGCTTTCAAAGGCTTTGTCTTGATATTTTCTTTGCTCTTCTTTATCTAAGGCGGAAATATCCTTTTTGCTCGCAGAACTTAAATAGTATGCAGAATTCATTTTTAACAACATTGCAAAATCATAGGGTATATCTTTGGCGGTTGTTCCTTGTTCAAACTGTTCTTTCATCCATTTTGCCGTTGTTTGAAAATAATAGTGTGTACCTTCGTGCCCCATCGTCTTCAAACTGCTATCATAGATGCTTCCTTCTATTTCTATCCCGCTTATGCCGCTGGAACTGATATTTGTTCTATCGGTTATTTGGATTTTGGCTAAAAATTGTTCAAATTCGTTTGGATTTTCTATATCATAGGCCTCTTTTAGCATGACGACATTTATTTTGTTCATAGCCTCTGCACGGGAATTGCGTTCAAAAGCAATGGCTGAACAATCTATATCTCCCCATAAAGCCAAATGTTGTCCGATTTCTCTCCCTTTTTTCATCATAGCGGAATATTGTTCGGGGGATATTCTATAATTCTTATAGATTTTAACGAACTCTTCTTCACATTCTTCTACAAATTCATTCCGTAAAAATTGCGTATTATCCACTCTGAAACTTATTTTGTTAAATTCCTCTTCACTAATTTGATGAGCTTTCCATTTCTTTTGATATTTTTCCCATATCAACCCTTTATATAGCCAGCTATTTTGTATGCAATCTTCTATTCGGTCATACATTTTTAGCCAATCTTTGGTTGTCCACGATTGGATTGACTGCTCATCTATTGTTTTTATCCATTTTTTGAAATTGTCGGCATATAATATTTTAGGACAAGGATTTTCTTGATATCTACTCATTTTCTTGCCTTACCTGCTTTTATATTCTGTACCTTTTCTTTTTTATGATTATCCCCATGTTAACGGCTTTTTGTGATTTTCTTATATTTTCCAACTTTGCTTTGTTTTCTTGATTGTCTTTTTCTGTACCTCCGATAACAATGGGTGTATCTTTTTTAGGGTTTGCTATAATTTCTATATTTTGGGCAGCCTTATATTTTCTTATTTGCTCTAACTTTATTTGGTTTCTTATAACTTCTGCTGAACTCTTTGCATCTAATGTTATTGGTTTTACTCTTTCTTTGTTTTCTGCAACCTGCTTTTCTATTTGTTTAATCCATGCTTCATATTTTAACTTAAAATCTTCGTCATTTTCAAACAAGTTTAGTACACTTTGGCTAAATGCTTGTTGTTGCTCTGTTGACCAATTTTTTATGTTTTTCCCTTCCTTATTTATAAAATCAATAAATTCTTCAAAATTACCAAACATTTTATCTTTTTGTATACTCATTTTACTCTCCTCTTTTTAATATTGAGGATATTGTATCACAAAAATGTTTTTTGAACAAGTTTTTTATGCATATTTAAGAGCGTCCAAGGCTCCTTGCAAAATATATGCGGCTGCTGTTGCATCCAGTACCTTTGCTCGCTTTTTACGCGATAAATCTACTTCTTTTATCAAAAAATTTTCCATGGCTGACGATGATAATCTTTCATCCCAAAGCAATATCGGCAAACCAATTTCTTCAGCTAAGACTTCTGCAAATTTGCGAACTTCTGCGGCAATTTCCCCCTCTGCTCCATTCATCTGCAATGGCAACCCCATAACTATACCGCCGATTTCTTTTTCTATGATAATCTTCTTTAGCTCTATTAAATCTTTTTCCATATTGGTGCGATGAATTATTTTATGCGATGTTGCGATGGTGCAGGATAAATCTGATACAGCTATCCCCATTCTTTTACTGCCGTAATCTATTCCTAATATGGCTTTGCGCGAGGGAAGTATTTGCTTAAACTCTTTGGTATTCATCGTTTCTCCTTTTTTTATTCTTGTAACACAAAAAAAATTTTCTGTAAACTGTTGAATGTTAGGATAAAATAAAGATATTATACTTTATCGTTTAATACACTCATTTTATGAAGGCGAACGTGTATGTGGAAAAAAGTATTATCCTTTCTTTTGGTTTCTTGTTTTTTATGCCAGACGGCTTTTGCCGGAATTAAAAGTGTTGAAGAACAGCGCAAAGAGTGGGATGAGTGGCTCAGTAATCTCAAGCAGGAAATGATTGACAAAGGTATTTCTAAGAAAACTATTGATGAAGCCTACAAAAATGATTATTTTCATGAAGTTAAACAAGTTGAAATTCAAGACAAGAAACAAGCTGAATTTATTTTAACTTCGGATAAATACATCAATAAGCTCATCACGGCCAATAAAGTCAAAAAAGCTCGTGAACTCTATAAAGAGCTCAAGCCTAAATACCAAAAAGTCAGCGAACAATATGGCGTTCCGCTTAATTATCTGATTGCTTTTTGGGCAGTGGAAACGCATTTTGGTTATAACAAAGGTAAATATCACCTTATTGATGGGCTGACAAACTTAAGCTACAAGAATCGTCGGGCAAAATTTTTTAAGCGTGAGCTTTATCATGTTTTGCTGATTATGGATGAATATGGGCTCAGTGATGATAAGATGATGGGTTCTTGGGCCGGCGCTATGGGACACTTTCAATTTATACCTTCAACTTATAACGCTTATGCCATAGATTATGACGGCGACGGGGTTGCGGATATTTGGGATAGTTTTGATGATGCGATTGCATCGGCTGCAAACTACCTTTCTAAACTCGGATGGAAAGCAGATGAACCTTGGGGGCAAGAAGTTAAACTCCCTTGGAATTTTGATTACAATCTTATCGGGCCTAAAAAATTTAAAACCGTTAAAGAATGGAAAAAGATTGGGGTCTTTAGTGCAAATGGTAAAGGTATAAAACTTCCGGATAATGCTCCGGCGACCGTTATTCTTCCTGATGGACGACGTGGAAGAGCTTATTTGGTTCTTAGTAACTTCCGCAGAATTATGATTTGGAATCGTTCTACCAACTATGCTTTAGCTATTGTGACGTTGGCTGATTATATCGGCAACAACTCTCCTTATCATGCGCTTCGTGAAAAGCCTTATTATAAGTTAACTAATGAGGATATTTTGGCAGTACAGCACTTTGCTAATCGGGTCTTAAAATCTCACCTCAAAGAAGATGGAAGATTAGGAACACAAACATCTCAAGCCGTTAAGAAACTTCAAAAAAAGTGGAAACTTCCTCAAGACGGCATGCCTGACTATGCTCTTTTAAATAAAATCAAAAATTATAAATCTCGTGCAGATTTTATGGCTCCTCCACAGCCAAAGAAACCTCATACACCGAAAAAGACGAATAAGAAAGCTCATCCATAACTTTTCTTATTCGTCTGATTTCGTTTAACTCATGCTATTTTTCTTAAAATCACCGGTGTCTTTTCCGAAGCTTCGTCTGAAATTTGTATTGCTTTGCGGATAACATCCGATACTTCTTTAATGGCGTCCTTATCCTCTGCATGAATATAGCACAATGGTGTTTTGGGGGTTACTTTATCGCCTATTTGGCAAAATTCCGTAAACCCTGTCGTATAGTTAATTTGTTGCTCCGGACGTGTTCTTCCGCCACCCAGCATGATAACACCTAAACCTACTTTCCGCGTATTGATGCTTGTTACATAACCGGATATTTCCGGATAAATTGCCTCAACATACGGCGCTTGCGATTTCTTTTGTTCATAATTATCAAGAACATCCATATCTGCGCCAAGCATAGCCGCCATTTTGCAAAAATGCTCATACGCTGCTCCGGTTGAAATACTTTGTCTCAATTTGGTTTCTGCTTCCTTATCATCCTTGGCTATTTGACTGTTTATCAGCAATTCTTTACAAAGAGCCATCGTTACCGTATCCAAGCGTTCATCTGCTTTATTGCCTTGCAAATATTCTATTGCTTCCGTTAGCTCTAATGCGTTTCCAACAGTCTTTCCCAACACACTGTTCATGTCTGTTAGAAGAGCGGATGTTTTTGTGCCCGCTCCATGGGCTACGTCTACAATAGAATAGGCTAATTCTGATGCTCTCTGCATATTTTCCATAAATGCGCCATTGCCGCACTTAATATCCATTACCAAATACTGCAATCCTGCCGCTAATTTCTTAGATAATATTGAAGCTGTGATTAACGGGATTGACTCAACCGTGGCACAAACATCTCGGATAGCATATAATTTTTTATCTGCCGGCGCTAAATCGGCTGTTTGTCCGATAATGGCACATCCAGCCTCTTTCACGGCTTTTTTAAATGTTGCTATATCTACGCTTGTTTTATAGCCTTTTAAGGAATCTAGCTTGTCCAGAGTTCCTCCCGTATGTCCTAATCCTCTGCCGGCAATCATCGGAACATAGGCTCCGCAAGCCGCCAGCATCGGTGCTAGCATCAAACTTACTTTATCCCCTACGCCACCGGTTGAATGTTTATCAACGATTGGCTTATCGGTTAGCTCTTTCCATTCTAACTTTTCGCCGGAATCTCTCATAGCTAAAGTCAAAGCCAAAGTTTCTTCTCGGCTCAGACCGTTTAAGAATATCGCCATACTCCAAGATGCGGCTTGAATATCTGCGATTTCGCCAGAAGTCATTTTTTGAATAAAATATTGAATTTCTTCTGCACTCAAACGTTCATGATTTCTGGTTTTTCGGATAATTTCTTGGGGCAACATCGCTTATTCCTCCTCTTTAATAAATTCTGTAACCAAGGCACTTAAACGCTCTGATGCTTTATCGGCCTCTGCTAAGGTTTCTTGATGTGTCGGCGTATTATTGACTAATCCAGCCGCATAATTCGTTATAACGGATATGCCTAAAACTTCCATTCCGCAATGTGTGGCGGCTATTACTTCCGGAACCGTAGACATACCTACGGCATCACCTCCCAATATTCCAAAAGCTTTAACTTCTGCCGCAGTTTCAAAATTTGGGCCCATCACCATAAAGTATGTTCCTTCAGTTATCGGAATATCCATTTTATGAGCTATAATCTTGCACTTATTCCGCAGATGTTCCGTATAGGCATTATTCATTGCAGGAAACCTTGGACCATACGCATCGTCATTGGGGCCTATCAGCGGATTTTGAGCACTGAAATTTATATGATCTTTTATTATCATCAACGTTCCCGGTGCCATATCACGACGCAATGAACCTGCTGCATTGGTTACAATCAAGCGTTTAATACCCAAATTTTTTAGCACTCTTACTACGCGGGCGATTGTTTGCGGCTTGTGCCCCTCGTATAGATGGAATCTACCGTTTAAACAAATTATTTCCTTATTACCGATATAACCATGTATCAGCTCCCCTTTATGCCCGCTGACGCTGGTTTGCGGAAAATCTGTTATATCTTTATACTTCAAACTTTGTTGATTTTCTAATTTTTGCGTAAATCCACTCAATCCAGACCCTAATATAACCGCTGTTTCAGGCTGCTTTAAGGCTAATTTTTCACGAATTTCCGCGGCGATTTCTTTTTCATTTTTCATTTGACAGTCCTTCCTCCTTGAATGCGTATGGTAACAAATCTTTTAGATAATGGGTTTCTTGTATACCTTGTTTATCCGCTACGTATATAATTGTTCTGGGATTTGAAAATTCGGCAATTCTTTGTAAACAAGCGCCACAGGGATACACTAAGTTTTTTCCGAAAGACACGACGAGCAGCGCTTCTATGGTTTTATCTCCTCCGGCTATCATAGATGCTATTGCTCCGGCTTCAGCGCACGTTCCGCATGGATAAGAAATATTTTCTACATTGCATCCGACATAATATCTTCCCTCTTCTGATAATAAGGCGGCTCCGACTTTATATTGAGAATATGGAGCGTATGCTTTTTCCCTTATCTCCAATGCTTTTTCATATAGTTTTTGCTTTGTATCCATAAAAAACATTCCTTTTTTAATATTTTTACAAAAAATCTGTGAAAATTATCGTTTCGTTAATTTTTTATAATATACAATAACAAAAAAATTTAGCAAAGTTTATTTTTATTTTAGGAGAAAATCGTGCTAAAAAAGATTATTGTCGGTATTTTGTGTTTTGTCATCTTAGCTGCCACAGGGGGCGGTATCTATATCTATACCTTAGATTGGAATAAACACAAAACACTTGTTGCACAACGTTTTTCACAAATTACAGGGCTTAAAGCGGTTATTGAGGGTAATTTGAACGTTAAATTATTCCCTTCTCCTAAATTTTCTGCAAGCAAAGTTAAATTTTTCCCATCCACCGGTGGAAAAACACCTTTGGTTATTGTTAATGATTTGACGGCTAATGTTGATTTAATGCCCCTGCTTGATAATAATTTTGTTGTTAAATCTATGACATTATCTAAAGCAACTGCTTTTGTTGAAATTAACGAAAAAGGTGTCAGCAACTGGGATGGCGTTGGAAAAAATACTAGTAACAAATCCGGAAATATTGAAGTTTCTTTTAATGATGTTCAAGTTTCAAGCTCTACTTTGAGCTATAAAAATCTTCAAGATAACTCTCAATTTGATATTAACAATGTTTCTGCAAATATTTCTGCTCCGGCTTTATCTGGTCCATATAAGACAAGCGGAAAATTTATCCATAATAATAGCGAAATCCGCTTTAAAGGCGATATTGCCAAAAACAAAGGTCTGGTTCTTAAAACAGAATTAACGAATGCCAGCAGTGGTTCTAAAGTTACTTTAGATGGGACATTTGGCGAAACGGCCAAAGGTACTGTTACCTTAGATACACGTAATTTCTTTGATCTTTCTAACATTATTTGGGGTAAAGATGCTATTTCTGATAGATATAGCAAGCCTTTATTCGTGTCTTTCCAGTATAATCTTGACAAGGCGTTACTTAAACTTGATAATTTTACAACTAAATTTGATAAAAATACTGCCGGCAGCGGTACCGTTATTATCAATAAAGGAGCAGAAATTCCTCAAATTAACGCCTCTTTTGATTTAACAAAGTTTGATTTAAATATTTTTGAAGATTTGGCTCAAGATATTATTAAATATACGGCTTCTGGCAAAAAATTTGCAGAATCTCCTTTTGCTGGTTATGACTTTAGCCTATCAGCAAAGGCTGCATCGGCTTGGTATAACGATGTGGAAGCTCGTAACTTGACGATGGCGTTTAATCTTAAACAAAATATACTGGATATTACACGTTTTGGGGTTGTTATGCCGGGAGAATCTATTCTTAAAACTGTTGGTAGAATCAATCTCAATAATGGTATTGAATATATGTTCAATCAGGCTTTTGATACTAAAGATTTACGTACATTTGCTTCTGTTTTTAATATTGATTTGGCAAAACTTGCTTCGGCCGATAATAAAAAGGCTATTTTTAAACGTGCAGAAGCTGATGTGAAAATTGTGGGCAATCTTGACAGTATTAAGATTTCTCTGCCTAAAGCCTCTATTGACGCTACGGACTTTCATGGAAATCTCGGCGTTGTTAAAAAGGATAAAATTTATGTTTTGGCAGATATGGACGCTTCTAAAATTATCCTTGATAAATATTTATTGGGAATACCCGATAATTTAAAGAATGCACCGTTAAAAGATAAATTTGTTTATCAAATGAACTTACTACCTTGGAACAGAGATTTTAATGTTGATGCCGAAATCAGTATCGCTAGTCTGGTTTATAATGATGTTCCGATGGAAAAACTCTATTTACATTTTACCTCTGAGAAAGATACCTTAAAAGTTAATGACATGTCTATCGCTAACTTGGCTGGGGCTGATGTTAATCTTAAAATGGATGCTCAAAGTATTTTTACCTCACCTCAGTTTAATGAGCTTAGCTTTGATGTTAAAACAGATAATCTTCCGTTATTTACCTCAACATTAGGTATTGATACCGGTAATAAGGGACTATTTAAGAGAAAACTTTTTGCTTTGCAAGGTGCTCTTAGCGGGCGTTTTGATGAATTTAGTTTAAGTTCTGTGCAAAAATTTGGTGATACCGAATTTGCTTATACAGGTGTTGTTCGCAATGATAATAAAAATCCTATTACTATCAATGGTGATTTAGAGCTCAAAACTAATAATTTTAACTTGTTCGTCAAAGCTCTGGGATTAAATTATTCAGCTGATATTCCTGTTACGACGTTTGCTCTTTCTTCAAAGATCAAAGGTTCTAATAAATTATTTGCTTTGGATACGCTAAATGCTTATTTGGGAGCTAATGCGATTAAGGGCTCATTGCAATTTGACAATACAGGGTTAAAGCCAATCTTAAAATCTAACTTATCTTTTGATAGATTTGATGCCGATAGATGGTTTAATCTGAATAAACATTTCGCTGCAGCTCCAGTAGCACAAAACACTGATACTTTTTTGGCTAACGGATTTTCTGATAAAAAAATTGATTACTCGGCTCTGGCTAAAATTGATTTTGATATAGATGTTGTTGCAAATCAATTGACTTTCCGGGGAAAAACTTATTCTGGGGCTAAAACTAAACTTTTCTTAAAAGATAGTTTATTGAAGGTTTCTTCTTTTGATGCAACTATTGATAAGACTCTTATCAATTTCCGTTTTGACTTGAATGCGGGGGATATGCCCAGAATTGATGGATACTTTAATGTTAAAGACTTAAAAATCCCCGGTTTTGGCGGTTCTATGTACGCTTTTGAAGAAGGTTGTCTCACGGCTGAGGGAACTTTTAATTCTGCGGCTTCGTCCGAAAAGGATTTTTTTGAAAACTTGAACTCAAAAGGTAAATTATCTTTGGCTAATACGGCTATTCGCGGGTGGGACTTAGATATTATCAAATTTGAACTGGAACAAAGAAAGTCTCTTGCCGGGTTTGAAGATACCGTTGCAAATAGCTTAAAATCCGGTAAAAGTAGTTTTTCAAGAATTAGAGGTGCTTATAATATCAGCAAAGGTTTTGTTGTCGCTGATAGTGTGATTTGGGAATCTCCTGTTGTTAATATGAATATGAAGTTTGACTTAAACTTGAGCGACTGGATATTTAATGCGGTCTTTAACGCAGTTTATCATAACGCATCTTTCTCTGATATTCTTAAATTTACTTTTGATGGAAATTTAGCTAATCCGAAACTTACATTGGATTTGGAAGAAAGTATTAAGCGTATTGGTGATATTGAAGATAAAATTAAAAATGCTCGTCAATATAAAGAAAAAGCTAAAATGGAAAAAATTGGCGATAAGTTGAAAGCCCTGCAAAGAGCTGTTGATGGAGCCCTTCAAGATATTAACCGCTTAACCCTTGAGGTTGTCCGGTTTAAACCCGTAACGCAAAATGAAAATGTTGTGTCTGTTTATCAAGATAACCTTAAAACTATTTCTCAAGCAGAAATCAATATTAAAAAAATGAAAGATCAGCTCAATAACTATCCAGATGAAGAAACTTTGATGAATATTGAATCTGAACTGGGAGCAGAAAAGGCTAAACTAAAGTATATTCCTAAAGTTTTGGAAGAAAACTATGTTGTAGATAGCAAATATATCTTTGATGATACCTTTAATAAAATTGCTTGGATATATAACTTATCACAAAATAACTATGCTTATCATCGTAGCTTAACAGATGTTTATATGGCTCAGGTTGAACTCTTAAACTCCAGTACAACGCCTGTTAGCGAAGAAAATGTTAAAAAACTTCAAGATGGTTTGGATAAAACTAAAGAAATTATGGATAACATGAGTGAACTCCATAGTAAAATCAGAGACAATTACTTAAATATTATTGATTCCGTTAAAGTTTCGCAGATGAAGGAAAATAACGAAATTGCTCATCAAGCTCTGGAAACCTTGTTGACCTACTCTAAACAGCTTTATAACGATATTGTCATTAATATTGATGATTTCCGGGCAATTTTGAGTATTACTTCTAGAGATTATGATCAGTATATGCTCTATCCACCTGAAACAACTGCAGACATTGATATCAAGCAGCCCACACTAAAAACAGGTAGCGGTGTTGCATTGCCTAAAAACGATAATCATCCTGAAGAAGTTGAACCTAAATCAGATACAATTTCTCCTGCAGAAGACGAAAAAACTACGGAAACATCTAAAGTTTCCACATCTTCAACCTTAAAAACAGATGCTGATAAAAAAAAAGAGTCATTTAGTATAGCTCTCCAAGCTAATGCTGCTAATGGTTTATCAGATGTTTTAGGGCAATTGAAAAATAGAAAGAAACTTGACAAAGGTATTCAAGTTGCATCTAATTTAGATTTTGGCGGTTTGTCCGGAATTTTTAAGAGTAATATCAATACCGAAACGAGCAAGACTATCTCTTCTTCTGATATTTCTTCAAAAACTTTAGCGGACAGCCCCTCTTCTTCTAAAGCTAATACTTCTTTAAAAGATATAGCCGAAAATTCTGTGACAAACAATGTGGCTACACCTAAAGAAGAAAAAACTATTGTTACAGCTAAAAAAAATATCACAGAAAAAAAAGATACGAGTAACATTACTGCAAATACTTCTAAATTTCAAATTTCTGCGCATGATGATAACATTTTAGCCAAGACTAAAGCAGCTATCACAAAAATTCTTGCTAAGGTCAAAAAACAAGAAAAAGCTTTGGAAAAAGATTTTGCTGAAAATAATGTTAAAAATATGAGTAAATTACCTATTAAAGCTAATGATAAGCCGAAAGAAATAGCAGAACTTTCTGCTGTAACAAAATCTTCAAATACACTTGTTGCTGATGTTCAAAATATTCCAACTTTACCTTCTGTTCAAAATAATGTAGATGAAAAGAAGTCTGTCCCATCTTCTCTTAAGGTAAATCCTGTTATAGCACTCAATATAGGGAAAGAAGATGCTTCTAAATTTGCATCAGTTTCTCTTCCTCAAATAACCACTAAAGGCAAGTTTAAAAAGGTATCCAATAAATCAAATAACAAAAATGCATATCCAACAGTGCTTTCTGCCGCTCAAATTGATAAATTTTCAAATTTTATTGATGAGGCTATAAACGGTGAAAAAAAAGTAGAGCCGGATAATACTTCTGCTTTGTTAGATATTTTACCTCGTCCGCAGCATACCTCACCTGCCGATGATGTTAATAATCTAACAGATGCTGCTCTGGTTGCCGTTAGTGACCTCTCTTACGAAAAAGAAGATACTTCTCATCATGATAACCTCTATGTCATCAAAAATACAACGCCTTTCTCCTCTGAGCTAAGCGGCCAGGTTGGTAAAGAAATGCTAAAGGATATTCACATTAGCTCGCCTGTCAAGCCTCAACAAAAATATCTTTTTGCTGTCAATACATCTTTTTCTGCACCAACAACTGGACAAGTTGCAAAGAAATTCTCTTTAGCTGATTAGTTGTGCTTGTTGTTAAATCATTTTTATAATTGATTATCTCTTCTTTTCAGTATAGCTTAGTGCATATTTAATATGGCAAGGAGATGATTATGTTTGCAAGACCTGAAGTTGTTGTATTGCCGGTCGCCGGTTTATCTACGCGAAACCTTCCTGCTACAAAAGCGATGCACAAAGGTTTTTTATGCTTAAACAATTTACCGATTATTCAGTATGCTGTTGATACCTGTGCTGAAGCGGGTGTTAAGGAAGTTATTTTTGTTTATAGCGATGAAACTTGTCGGAGTATGTATGAGCATTACTTTTCTCCTAATAAGAAACTTGAAGAACGTTTGCTCAGAAATGATAAGCTAGAATTATGGGAGGCTCTTAAAAGAACAGTTCCGGCCGGTATGAAATTTTCTTTTGCTTGTCAAGATGAACCTAAAGGAAATGGTCATGCTATTCTTTGTGCGAAAGAAATTATCGGTAAACGCGATTTTATGGTTATGTGGGTTGATGATGTTTATGTTTGTCGTGGGCAAGGTATTTTATCACAATTGCTTGATGTTTATGAGCGTTTCGGCGGTATGGTTGAAAATGTTATCAAATTCCCTAAAGATCAACTTTCTCGCTACGGCGTTTTAACCGGTGTTACTTGCGAGAATAATGTTATTTTGGCAAAAGGCGTTGTAGAAAAGCCAAAAATGGAAGAGATTGATTCTGACTACGCCAGCATGGGACCGTATGTTTTACCTAACCTTATTCTGGATTTGTTGCCACAGGTTACTAAAGGTTCTAATGGTGAAATCAATCTTACAGATGCCATTAACCTTGCCGCACAGCAAGGATGCCCGCTCAGAGGTGTTTTAACAACCGCTGAACGCTATGATTGCGGAACTAATGAAGAACTGGCTAAATCAAATATTCGTCTTTCCATCCGCGAAAATAAAGTCCTTTATGACGAGGCTGTACGAACCATTAAAGAACTTAACCAGCAACTTTAATTTTGTAACTGCATTTGTTTTTGATTTAGTTTCAGTGTTGTTATAATGGAAAACAGGAGATATAGCTCATCAAATTGTTGAGCTATTCTTTTTTGATTGATTACCGAACGGAAAAAATTGGAACATTCAAACGTGTTCTTTTTTGTTTCTATTTTTACCATAACGTGTTGCTTAAAAAAACTAAACTCTATTTGATTAAACATCTCTTTTAACTTTTCCATATATTCCAACATAACAGGTGTTAGGATATACCGTGCTTCAATTTGATTATCCGAATACACTTCAAACTTCTTTTCAAATTCCGGAGATTCAAGCCCTACCCTTTGTAAATTTTTGAATTTTTCTACGAAATTTAACCAACCTTTATCTTTGACCACAATTGTTTGACCGGAAAATTGTTTATTCATATCGGCATAGAAAATCAGCCCTCTTTCTTTTGAGACATATATATTTTCTCTTCTATGATTTTCTTCATTATATCTCTGTGATTGCTTAAAACGATGATATTCGGCAATTTGCACGGACACATCTTGATATGTACCGCTAAAACAATCTTCTCCGCGCATTTGTCCTTTAGCTCTGAATAATAAAGATTCATCCATTAAGTCCAGAGGTAATTCCTGATTATAAAAATATGTAAATTCTCCGAAAAAGTTAGCTAACACCGGTAGCAGACTTTCTTTACTACGGCGATAATAACTCAACATCGGTAAGCATAACAATAATATTATCACGCATCCGGCCAGCCCATACCATCCATTTGTTTCGGTTAGCCCCTTTATTCCGGTTTGAAAGTTTTTTGCGACATAACCTATCCACAAAATCAAAGCAAAAGACATTAGCATAAATGTGTAAAAGTATCTTTTCCGTGTTTTTTCTATTTTTTGCAAAAGAGGTAGCACCTTTTCTTCATAGTACTGATTAAATTTATTTTTTTCTTCCAAATATTCCGGTGTTGTCGTGTATTTCCATTGTTTTGACATGTCTCCTCCTTTGGCGATTTCTTAATCTTTTTTGTATATTATGAGGTTAATATCTTAAATATTTGCTAAGCGAGGAGCTATGATTAATATCTTATGGGCGGGAATGTTTTTGAGCGCAATTTTTGTGGCCGCGTATCAGCTGATTTTTTTACAGAATTATGAAATTTTTTCGCAAATTACCAATGCTATTTTTCAAAATGCACAGAGTGCGGTTGAAATTTCTATCGGGCTCATCGGTATTTTGAGTTTTTGGCTCGGAATCTTAAAGCTTATTGAAAATGCACACATTGCTGAAAAAATTTCTGAAAAACTCACGCCGCTCTTTAGAGTTCTTATGAAAGACGTTCCGGCAAACAGCCCGGCTATTTCTACGGTTGTGCTTAATATGGCAGCTAATTTTTTGGGACTTGATAATGCGGCAACCCCAATGGGATTAAAGGCCATGGAACAGTTGCAAGAGCATAATCCCTCAAAAGATGAAGCAAGCGATGCGCAAATTCTCTTTATGATACTTAATGCTTCGTCGGTTACGCTTATCCCTATTACTATTTTTATGTATCGGGCTCAAATGGGAGCGACGCATCCTACTGATGTTTTCATCCCTATTCTGCTGGCGACTTCGGTTTCAACACTCACGGGATTTATTCTTGTGGCTATTCGGCAAAAAATTGATTTGACTAACCGTACTTTATTAAAATGGTTGGGAGGCTTTGTTTTGCTCATTGTTGCGCTCACGTCTTTTTTTCTTTATCTTGAACCTTCCTTAAGATTAGCTCTTTCTTCAGCTCTTGGTAACATTATTTTGATTTTTCTTTTAGGGGCTGTTGTTTATATTGCACTGCGGCATAAAATCAAATGTTATGAAGTATTTGTAGACGGCGCCAAAGAAGGATTTTCTATTGCCTTGAATATTTTACCCTATTTGTTAGCCATGCTTGTTGCGATCGGAGTGTTCAGAGCATCCGGAATTTTGGATATGATTGTGGATGGAATTAAGTTTTGTTGTGATAAACTTAATCTTGATTCCGGTTTTGCAGATGCACTCCCAACGGCTTTTATGAAGCCTTTATCCGGAAGCGGTGCGCGGGCGATGATGATTGAAACCATGCAGACATTTGGCCCTGATAGTTTTGCTGCCTTTGCATCTTCTGTTATCCAAGGTTCTACGGAAACAACATTTTACGTCTTGACGGTTTATTTTGGGGCTATTAATATCTCCAAAACCAGATATGCCCTTAAATATGCGTTACTCTCCGATTTGGCAGGAATTTTAACGGCTATCGGTGTTGCTTATTTGTTTTATTCAAAATAATCTGTTTGGAGTAGGTCTTATGAAATTGTTAGTTCAAAGAGTATTAAACGCGCATGTTGAAGTTAACGGACAAACTGTTGGGCAAATTCAAAAAGGTATGTTGGTCTTTTTGGGCGTTGAAAAAGGTGACACCATGCAACAAGCAGATTTTTTAGCAAATAAGCTCACAAATTTGCGTATTTTTGAGGATGACGCCGGCAAAATGAATTTATCCGTTAAAGATGTTTGTGGTGATATTCTTGTCGTGTCTCAATTTACTTTGGCTGCAGATCTTTCACGCGGAAATCGCCCCGGCTTTGACAATGCCGAAATCCCTGAAAAGGCAAATGAAATGTATTTATATTTTCTTGATTTGCTTAAAAATAAAGGTATTACTCCGCAAACAGGAATTTTTCAGACAGATATGAAAGTTCATCTGGTTAATGACGGACCTTGTACTTTTTGGCTCTCTAAATAGTTAATTTTTAATCAAACTATTCAGTTTCCCTGACAGAGCATTTATGCCGTCTTCCAGCAGCTTTTCTACTAATTTATGCGCTATTTCTTGCGTATTCTGTTCTTTATTGATAATTATGTAGCGATTTTGAGTTTCCGAATCTACCAGTGTTCCATCATTTTTTCTTAATTCTATGACTATAGACATACTGTATCGGCTGTTGGTTTCGTTTATCGGTTCTATTTTAGATAGTACTAATTTCGGAGCTAAAAAATAATCGGCTAACTCTTTATCTTCCGTTACTAAAACTCTTGGCTCAAAACTTAGTTGTTCGGTTATTTTGGAAGTAAAATTGTTGGTTGAACTACCGTTATAATATTCCATTTCCTTGATATAAAGCAATGGAATCGTACTGTCTGTTTCATACATGGATTTGGGCAACACCGTATTTACCTGTTGGGCAATTTTCTCCGCCCTATCCTCGTTAAACGATGGCAATTTTTCGGTTGTGGCGATTTCTGCTATTTTATTTTTAGCTAGCTTTCCGCTTATTTCCAAGCATATCTTTTCATTATCATCTTGGGTTGTTATGACTGTTACATCATTTAAGGCCTTATCTGCTATTCTATATGCTAAGATATTGTAGCTATGATCATCCATATCTTGCGCTAGGGCTTTTACTTCCGGACATTTTTTTACGGCCATCAGTACAGCCTTATCATAAGCCTTATAACGTATTTCTCCGCGGGTCTGATCTTCTGTTATGTCTGAGCAGGCCGTTCCTCTTATTTCAGAAAAAAAACTATCTGCCTTTACCGAGCTGATTGGATTTATCAGCAGAGCAAAGACAGATAGTTTGATTACAAGGGTTCTTTTCATCCAATTATTCTTGAACTTGTCTGATAATTTCTACCCATTCATTGACTTTTTTACCGTTCTTGTCAAACATTTCAAGTTTGTATTGCAAAGCCGGAACGGTATTATCTGGCGCAACATACCAATCTGCAGAAGTATCTACAACGAAATCTGCATTATTGATATTGTTGACAACTTCATAAGTTTTGGAGCCGCTGATGATATCTTTGGTTGCACCCTTTAAGCGGTGACTTCCATATGGTAAATCAGAGCTCAATAACTTGGTATCTTTGATATAAATTGTTCTGGTTTTACCACTGTCATAAATGGCTGAAGTATCTTGCAACATACGATTTGTCGCGCGGGTTGCTACAACAATATATGCTTCCGGAGAATATTTAGCAATTGTAGCTGCATCAACTTTTGCATTAGCTGATTTCATGCCGACAACTTCTGAATGGTACGGATTTTGCTTTACCGTTACTTCTATAGTATCTCCTGCCGGAGCGGCTTGAGGTGCTATAGGAGCCGGAGCAGTATAACCACTGTAGCTGACTTCTGCCGGAATGATTTCTTCATGAGTTGTTACAACCGGTTCGCATACATCTTTACCGCAAGGTT
Organism: uncultured Alphaproteobacteria bacterium; assembly: GCA_944392315.1. Taxonomy (GTDB): domain Bacteria; phylum Pseudomonadota; class Alphaproteobacteria; order RF32; family CAG-239; genus CAG-267. The sequence continues at coordinate 86,812 of CALXWH010000001.1, forward strand.
CTTCCATTGTTGTCGTTGTGGTAATGATTTTTTTCGTTGTGGTTACTTTTGGTTGCGGCATTGGCATCGGTTGACATCCGCATGGCTGCATGCATGTCGGTTGATAGCAAGGTTGCGCTACTTCTGCACATGGGCAATCATATACCGGTTGCGGTGCCGGAACATATATTGGTTCCGGTTTTACAACAGCTGGTGCCGGAGCTGGTGCTACAGGCGCTGGCTCTATCACCGGAGCTTGGTCTTCATAAACTGTTTCATCAAATGTTACGTTGTCTACCTCTTCCCACTGGTTATCACTGCATGAGCAGGCGGCCAGCATCGTACAGGTAATGACACTTATTATTCTTTTCATTGGGCATCTCCTACTAAATTATTATTATTTATACTATTAGCGCCAAGCAATTAAAAATTTCTTAAGTTTTTGATTTACTTTTGCCTTTTTTTATGTTACTTCCCTCTAAAAGTTTAGCCTATGAGGAGTTGTTATGACGATTACTTTCGCTTCTTTTATATTTGCTTTTTTGTTCTTATTTAAAGCCGTACAAAAGAATACGTTTTTTATTCTTTACGCCACGGCTATGATTTTAGCATCTTATTATTGCGAAAGTCAACTGGGTTGGAGGGTCAGACCTTTTTCTAAGGCTGCCATTATGCTGTTTGTTCTTTTTCATCTACCTTTAATTAATTTTTTTACATTTGCCGCTTATGGACGTGATAAAAGATGCGCTCAAAGAGGTGAGTGGCGTATTCCTGAGGTTCAACTGCATACGCTGGAACTACTGGGAGGAACAATCGGCGCTATTATCGGACAGAAGTTTTTTCATCACAAAAACAAGAAAAAATCTTATATGGCTACTTTTTTTGCAACGATTGTCATTCAAGTCGGCGTTATCTTATATATTTTACGGGCGTTGCGGCTTTTATAATTACATCACCATGGCGCTGGTATATAAGGCCTGAGACGGTTCAACATTTTGACGCATCACCGCATTGAAAATCGGATATACGCGTTCGCACTCCATAATCGCCAGCTCTATAATCTTACTGATTTTATGAGAGAATAGCTCTTCGTTATCTTGCAGTATCAGAGAATGTTTAAAGATTGGCATTTTTTGTTCACTCCAATAAGAGAAGTGTCCCAACCATAAATTTTCGTTCAAAAGCGCCAACAACTCAAACATTTTGGCTCTGTCTACATTTGAGGTTTCTATGTTTAACAGACAGGAAATATGTAAACATCTTAAATGTTCCTCATAGGCAAAAAATATCAGCATATTATCCCATTTGCCCAAAACCTCTGCCACTAATTCATTATCTTTGCGGCGATCGTATGAAACTTTATCTCGGGAAAATATGCCCTCTATTGTGTCTATCGGATTGTATAAATCTTCCTCAACTGCTAAATTTATCACCGCTTCATCCTCTGTTTTGTTTCTACTTGCGCTCGTGCATTTATTTTTGACGCATGCACCGACTTAAAACAACTACAATCTATACTTTTCCACTTATTTAAGAATTTTGTAACTTTTTCATTTTTTATAAATTCCCTTTAATCATACACTTAGCTTTTTCTTTAAAAAAAATATCTTTTTTATGTGGATTATATTTTTTTGTTAATATAAATTTAAGCGTTATATAAAAGTTATTTTGCAAATCGGAGCTAAATATGTATTTTGATTTTCCCAATATCTCTCCTATCATTTTTTCTGTTGGGCCTTTTTCTCTGCGTTGGTATGCTTTAGCCTATCTCATCGGAATTATCTCTGCATGGTTACTCACTAAAAGAAATATCAAAAAATATAATTTAGGAATCTCTGATGAGCAATTAGATGATTTGGTTTTTTATGTTACTTTGGGAATTATCCTAGGCGGTCGGTTAGGTTATGTTTGTTGCTACGGAAATGGCTATTTTTGGGAAAATCCTCAAGAAATTATCGCATTGTGGCATGGCGGTATGTCTTTCCATGGCGGTATAATCGGCGTTATTATCGGGCTTTTCTTGTTTGCCAGAAAATATAAATTTCCATTTCTTAAAATAACGGATATTGTTGCTTTATATGTTCCTATCGGGATATTTTTAGGTAGGCTTGCTAATTTTGTTAATGATGAATTATGGGGACGGGTTACAACTGTTCCGTGGGCGGTTAAATTTCCTGAAGGGGGCTATCTGCCTCGTCATCCCTCGCAGCTTTATGAAGCCATGCTTGAGGGGGTGGTTATGTTTATCATCCTTAATCTCTTATGGAAAAAGTCTTTTGTCAGAGAGCACTTTGGTATTACCTCTGCGGTTTTCTTGATTGTTTATGCGATTTCTCGTGTTATCGTGGAATTTTTCAGAGAGCCGGACCAGCAAATCGGTTTCCTTTTAGGTGGTATTACGATGGGGCAGCTTTTGTCGCTTCCTTTTTTGCTGTTGGGAATTTATGTTCTCCACCGCTCGGTCAAAAAATCTTAAGCTTTAATCGTAATATTTCTTGTAAATTTGCAGGCTTTTTGCAAATTTTCTTCGGCTCTTGTCAAAACGGCATAAGCATTTGCATCGCTACGTTTTTTTTCGCTCACACATTGTGAAACCGTTAGTTGCAAATTATTGTTTTCATTAAAAACAAAAATAGATTTTGCAATACTGCGCCGGAGATTCTCCGCCTTTTCAAAACTTTCTGACGCATTCATGTTGGTAAAAGCCAAAATCAATGCGTCCGATTTATAATTATATATTAAAACATCTGTATTGACACCTTTTATCCGTTCTAAAAACATTTTTTTCAGTTGTAGCATCTTTCGTTGACCGAAACGTTTCATCAGGCGTTCATATTCATCTATGTACATTAGAGAAATACTGTATTTGAGTGGATATTTATTTTCAGCATCGCGATAATAGCCATGAGAATTTTCAATATCCAACTCCTCATCGCGGCTACGAATATAAAATGTATAATATACGGAAGACACTAAAAGAATTAGACTTGCTGCTAAGAAAAACAAGCTAAATGCCAAAATATCATCTGAATAATATATCCCCATAAAAACAGCTATGGATGTAAAGAGTGTCGTTGCGCCCAAAATTTTACCTTTTGCAATATAATATATCAACAAAATAGCTATGCATAATAAAGAAATGCTTAGTGCCGGATAGTTGAACATGCCTATATGTTTATAAAAATAGTAAGAATCCGCATCTATACTGTGATTTTGCAATTTTTCTATCAACGCTGTCTGCAAAAATAAAAAGACATAGAAAAAACTCCAATATTTGTAATTTTTCTGCTTTCTAAATATGAAGTACGCCAAACTCAAATTAGGCAAAATCAAAGCACTCCATATATTGTATCCTGATGAAAAAATGTAGTCCTCTCCATAGGTGTAGCGCAGACTATTTATCATAAGGTAGCTAATGTAAATAACTGAGGCCAGCATGACAGAACTTAAAATTTTTAGGCCTCCCATGACTATCATCGTTAAAAAGATGCAGCCGATAAAAGAGGCATGGATAGTCTGATAGTTTTCTTCCGAAAATTCAGATACTGAGAAAAAATATATAAGGAAAGCTCCCATTATTGTTATCGGGAGCCACGCACCTTTATTAAATTTAAAAATTTTTTCCAGTTCAAATTCTAACAACACTATTCTCCAACGGCATGACTTGTTTAATTAGCCTTAATGTTGTCTATTGTAATCAGGAAAGGTTAAATTTTATTTACACATTTTAAAATTGAACTGTCTCCGTATGAATAAAAACGGTATTTTTCTTTAATTGCATGAGCATACGCCGCTTTCATTCTTTCTGTACCGGCAATAGCGCAAATGAGCATAAATAGCGTTGATTTTGGTAAATGGAAATTTGTGATTATCCCATCTATCATCTTAAATTTATATCCGGGGGTGATAAAAATGGATGTTTCTCCATTAAATGGGTGCAATATGCCTTTATCGTCTCCGGCACTTTCCAGCAGGCGAACGGAAGTGGTTCCTACAGCGATAATTCTTCGCCCTTCTGCTTTGGCCTTATTGATGATATCACATGCTTGTGGTGTGATTATTCCATATTCGGCATGCATTTTATGGTCTTTGGTATCTTCCGTTTTTACCGGCAAAAACGTTCCAGCGCCAACGTGCAACGTTAAAAAGACTTTTGTTATCCCCTTTTCATCCAAGCGCTTTAGTACATTATCCGTAAAGTGCAAACCAGCAGTTGGGGCTGCAACGGCTCCTTCATATTTTGCGTAAACAGTTTGATAATTCTCTTTATCATTGTATTTATTCCAAAGCCCCGGTAAAGGTTTTTCTCTTTTTATATATGGCGGAAGCGGCATTAACCCGTATGTTTCAAGCTTCTTTGACAAATCATCTACGGGGCATAAAAATTCCAATAAGACACCGTCCTCGCCATGTTTTTCCAGAACTGTTGCTTTAAAATCAGATTGTTCTACCGGTATTTCCGACGTGTAGAAAGTGACAACATCTCCCGGATGCAAGCGTTTGGAATTTTTAATAAATGACCACCACGTTTGCCCATTTTCCGGATGGTATAAGGTTACCTCTACCTCTGCTTCTCCTCTTTTACCATATAAACGTGCCGGAATAACTTTTGTGTCATTAAAAACCAAAACATCGCCCTTGTGAAGGATATCCGGCAAATCATAAAAGTGGCGATCTATAATTTTGTCGTCTTCTGTTACATCCATCAAACGAGAAGTATCTCTCGGATTAGCCGGCTCCTTGGCTATCAGGTCTTTATCTAACTCAAAATCAAACAAATCTACACGCATTGTTCTTTCCTTTATCTGTTTTTTTTCACGGTTATAACCCTGCTTATTTATTTTGGCAACCTCTTTTTTATTTACAGCTTTTTTACTTTTGACAATTTTTTAAAAATTTATTTAAAATTGACAAAAAGTAGTTGAAATAATTAAAATACTAGTATATACTGCCATTAAATAATGGTCTTTTTTGGAGATGAATACGATGACTGATGCTTTTGATAGCATGGATTTAAATACAGCTTATGAAATAGCTGGCGGATATATTGAGGCTGATGACAAAACTTTTGAGCAAGCTCTGAAAATGGTTCGCGAAGACGATGCCCGTTTTGCTCAAGAGCTTAAAAACGCTCATGAAGCTCAACGCCGCTTTGCCGAAAAACAAGAAAAAGAAGAAGCTATTACCGCTTCGGCAGAAGAAGCTCTTGAAAATGCGTCTTTCATTAAAGCTGAATTTGATGACGAAAAATTCAAACAAGCTTTCTTTGACGATAAAGAAGTTAAAGAAGCTGAAAAGAATACGCCTGTTTATGACATTAACCCTGAAACTCAAGAACGTTTTGAGCTTGAAGGTGATGAGAAGCATGCTCATTTTGAGATGTTGTTTGAAAAGGCTAAACTTGATGTTTGGCGTGAAGAAGCCGGTAATAAAGAATTTAGTCAGCTTGCGGCTAAGAAAAAGAAAAATCGTTTGTTCTCCGCTGTTAAAAGCTCTTTCTTAGGTACTTTGGCTCACTTGAGAACTTCTGCTCAAGTTGAAAATGAAGTTCCTCAAGCTGCAGAAGCTGTTAAATCTGATAATAAAAATTTCTTTGCAAGACAAGCAGCTTCCATGCTTGCGAAAGTTCAAAAGGCCATCAGCTTTGATAAAGAAGTTAGAATTTCATCAAGCTCCGTTATGGCAGCTTGTGCCGAATCGGAAGCTAAAACAAATTCTTTTGCTAAAAAATTTGCTGAATTAGCTAAGAAATCTTCCGGCAAAGCTAAAGAATGCTATTCTAAAGTATCTGTTTTAACTCACAAATTTAAAGAGTCTTTTGTTTCTAAAGCTAAAGTAGTTTGGGGACAACGTTATGAGTTTATGGCAAACATCCGTGACAGAGCTCCGAAAATTGCAACAGATTTGGCCGCTACCGGCGTTTTGGTTGGGGCTACCGTTGCTTCTGCTCCGTGGCTTGGTACCGCTGTTATTGCATATGGTGCTTATAAAGCGACTTCCGCTTGGGTTTGGCCGGTTGTTACACATGCAAGAAAAGCTCAACGCTTAGCTAAAAATGATGAAAAAGCTCCTAAAATGAGTTTCTTTAAGAGATTGAAACAATCTGCAAACCAAGTTGTTGGCACGAAAGACTATTACAAAGAAGCCGGATGGGGTTGCGCTGCCGGATTGCTTGGCTTAGGTGCTGCCGGTGCTACCGCCGGTCTTGGTGCTGGTGCTCTTGTTCAAAAAAGCTTTCAGTCTTTATCCAGCACAGCTGTTTATACAACTAACAGTATCACCAACGCCGTTAAAAAATTAAAAGAAAAAGATGGCAATTGGTGGAGCAAAGGTCTGGCTGTTGCTTCGGCTGCTGTTATGACTTACGTTTTAGCATCCTGCGGTGATCACGCTGAAGATGTCGTCAGAACCACTCAGGTTAACGGCGGCTTACCGAAACACGAACCAAATGTATTTACGCCTAAAGCCGCTAATGCAGTACAAGAGCAAGCAACACAGGTTGCTCAGGCGGCTCCTGTTCAAATCAGTGTTCCGGAAAACTGGGAAGCCAGCATGGGTATTACCGAGCAACAATGGACAAGATTACAAAGTTTCTGGGGTGGTGAAGCTCAATATAATCACTTCTATCAAAAAATTACTGATGATATGCTTAAAGACGGTGGTATTTTTGCCGGAAAAACTCGTGAACAAGTTTTGTTTGAATATGAGCGTTTATCTTCTTGGAATTTACCTCAACATCAAGAGGTTATCAGACGTATGGATTCATTTTTCGGATGTGACGGTGATGAGCGCATCATGTTAACTACCGAAGATACCAAATCTTTAAATGACGTTATGTCTAACGGTTCTATCCGAGATGTTAACGGTACTGAATGCGTTCGTGTTACTGGACGTGAAGTTAACTGCGGTGAAGAGGCTATCCGTCATGATGAAAAGATTGATTGCGGATGTGAAGAAAATGTTGTTGTTAATGAAACCGTTCAGCAACCTACTGTTAATGAACCTGATCAAGCGGCAAGTTCTGAACCTACTTTCACGGAAGTTGAGGGTGAGACACGTTATGTCGGTGTTCCTCGTTCTGAAGAGCAAGTTGTTGATCCTGCTGTTAAAGTTGTGAAAGCTAACAACCTTAAACCTGGAAAAATTATTGACGAAGCTGATGCCTCTACAGTTGCTCAAACTCAGGCGGACAATGTTGAAGTTGTTATCGGAAAAAGTAGTGCCGAAGCTGCCAGTGCAGATGCTCAAGGTGATGCCAGTGGTATTGTTATCACGGATGATATAGAATTTGAAGAAATTCCTGGTAATACAATTTATGCTGATGACGCAGCCAGACAAGCTGCTCAACAAGTGTCTGCTGCTGGTGAAGAAATTTCATTTACAGAAGTTCCCGGACGTACAATTGAAGTTCACTCAGGAGATTCTGTATCGCAAGAAGCAGTTGTTTCTACACATGCGGAAGGTGCTGATCCTGTTGCCTCTGCCGTAAATGGTGATGTTAAAGAAACTATTATTCCAAATTCTGCGGATGTTGAAGTCGGAACTCCTGCCGCTGATAATGTTCCAGAACGTGGCGGATATATGAACACCGGTTTGACTGAAAAACAATATCATCGCATGGAAACTTTCTTTAAGGATCAATTCGGAGAGAATGCTTTTGAAGATTATATGAATAGAATCACTGATGATATGCGTGCCAAAGGTGGTATGTTTGAAGGTTTAAGTAAGGCTCAGGCTTTATATTCCGTTCAGCAAATGACAGCTTGGTCTAATGATCAACATGGTGCTTTTGCTAAAGAAATCTCTACTATGATTGAATATTTGAAAGGCGAATGTAAAGATACTGTTACCTTAACCGAATCTGAGCAAATCAAAGCTATTATTGATAAAGTGAACGAAAACGGTACTATTGACGGCGTAACTGGTACAACCAATAAGATGGTTAAATATTTCCAAGCTAACGATTGTGACGAGGCCGGAACCTATAATGTTCAAGATGTGGCCGGAGATTCTCGTACAACGCAACCTTCCGGTAACAAATTTGCTCGTTTCTTTAAGAAAATTTGGAACACTTCTCCGGAACCAGTCTTTACAGAAGTTGAGGGCGAGACACGTTATATACCTGTTGTTCATGTTCAGGAAGAAGTTGTTGATCCTCACGTTGTGGTTGTTAAGGCTAACAACTTGCAACCTGGCAAAGTTCTTGGTGAAACAAGTGCTGATACCGTTAGTAACGTCAAAGCAGACAATGTTGAAGTTGTTATCGGAGAGGCTTCATCTACTCCTGCCAGTGAAACTGCTGTTGAAGCAGCAAAAGAGCGTGTTGCTGGCAAGGTTTCTAAAAAAGCTACCGAAACAGCCGCGGAAGTTCCTACCGATAGATTAACTAAAGAAGGTGAAGCTTATGTTCGTTCAAGAGGGCTTGATCCGAAAAAAGTTAATCCGGCTTTATATAAATATATTAACGAAGGACTAGGAAAATAGCTAAATAGTTGATATTTTCTTCCTTTTATACTGAAAATGGTCTTTGTACCATTTTCAGTTTTTTTATGTCTTAAATTTTTGCTTAACCTATTCTTTTTATTTAAATCTTGGGGATAAGTTATGGGTATAACCTTTTGGTTTTTAAAATTTTTCTTGAAAAATGCAGAATTGGTGTTAAGTTATGCACGATTTTATGATACATGCCGTGCGGGGCTGCCGCACATCAAATAAATTTTGGAAGGATAATATTATGACTATTCGCGTCGGTATTAACGGTTTTGGACGTATCGGTCGTCTGGTATTCCGTGCTGCACAGAAAAGAAATGACATTGAAATCGTTGGTATTAACGATTTGATTGATGTTGAATATATGGCTTATATGCTGAAGTACGACACAATGCACGGTCAGTTTGACGGAACTATTGAAGTTAAAGACGGTAAGTTGGTTGTTAACGGAAAAGCTATCCGTGTTACAGCTGAAAAGAATCCGGCTGATTTGAAGTGGAACGAAGTTGGCGCTGAATATGTTGTTGAATCTACAGGTCTTTTCTTGACAAAAGAAAAAGCTCAAGGTCACATTGATGCCGGTGCTAAATATGTTGTTATGTCTGCACCTTCTAAAGACGATACTCCTATGTTCGTTTGCGGCGTTAACACAGACTCTTATGTTAAAGGTACACAATTTGTATCTAACGCTTCTTGCACAACAAACTGCTTGGCTCCTATTGCCAAAGTTTTGAATGATGCTTTTGGTATTACTGATGGTTTGATGACAACCGTACACTCTACAACAGCTACTCAAAAAACTGTTGACGGTCCTTCTATGAAAGACTGGAGAGGTGGTCGTGCTGCTTCCGGCAACATCATTCCTTCTTCTACCGGTGCTGCAAAAGCTGTTGGTAAAGTTATTCCATCTTTGAACGGTAAATTGACAGGTATGTCTTTCCGTGTTCCGACTTTGGATGTTTCTGTTGTTGACTTGACAGCTAACTTGGCTAAACCTGCTACTTATGAAGAAATTTGCGCTGCTATGAAGAAAGCTTCTGAAGGCGAACTCAAAGGTATTTTGGGTTATACTGAAGATCAAGTTGTTTCTTCTGACTTCTTAGGTGATTCTCGTACATCTATCTTTGACGCTAAAGCAGGTATCCAACTTACTCCGACTTTCGTTAAAGTTGTTAGCTGGTATGACAATGAGTGGGGTTATTCTAACAAAGTATTAGACCTTATCGCTCATATGGCTAAAGTAAACGGTTAAGAATATTACTTCCCGCCGTCGTTGAACTTTTATGTACTTTGTGGCACAAAAGTTTGTGATGGCGGGAATATTTTTTATTTTGAGGGATTTTATATGACTGAATATAGAACAATTAAAGATTTAGGCGATCTTAACGGTAAAGTCGTTATGTTAAGAGCTGACCTCAATGTTCCTATGGATGAAAATTTTCATGTTACAAACACGGCAAGAATTGACAGAACAGTTCCAACTATCAAGGCTTTGATGAACCAAGGTGCTAAAGTTGTGGTTATTTCTCACTTTGGCAGACCTGAAGGCAAAGGCGATATGAAAAACTCTTTGTCTCACATTGTTAAAGATTTGGAAAAAGCTCTTGGCAAACACGTTGTTTTTGTTGATGACTGTATTGGCGAAAAAGTTGAAAATGCCGTTAAAAATATGACGCAAGATGAAATTTTGTTGCTTGAAAATCTTCGTTTCTATAATGAAGAAAAGAAGGGTGATGAAGCTTTTGCAAAAGAATTGGTTAAGCCTGCTGATGTTTATGTTTCTGACGCTTTCTCTACGGCTCACCGCGCTCACGCCTCTATGGTTGCAGCTGCGAAGTTATTGCCTTCTGCAATGGGCTTGTTGATGGAAGAAGAAGTTAATGCACTTTCTACCGGTTTGAATAATCCGGTTCGTCCACTTATTGCTATTGTCGGCGGTTCTAAAGTTTCTACAAAGTTAGACTTGTTGAACAACTTGGTTAAAAAAGTTAATAAGCTCGTTATTTCCGGCGGTATGGCTCATACATTTATGAAAGCAAGCGGAATTGATACTATCAATGAAGCTAACTCTTTGGTTCAAATGGATATGCTTGACACTGCAAAAGAAATTATGGCTACAGCTAAAGCAAACAACTGCGAGATTGTTTTACCGCAAGATGTTGTTGTTTCTAAAGAATTTAAGCCAATGGCTGAGCACAAAACAGTTGATTTGGCTAATATTCCGGCTGAAGGTTGGAGTTTGCTTGACGTTGGTGAAAAGACGATTGCCGCTATCAACGCTAAATTGGATGAATGCAAAACACTCGTTTGGAATGGTCCGCTCGGTGTTTTTGAAATGAAACCTTTTGATAACGCTACCAATAAAGTTGCCCAACATGCCGCTGAATTAACTCAGAGTGGCAAATTGACATCTGTTGCCGGTGGCGGTGATACCGTTTCTGCTCTTGAAAATGCAGGTGTTGCTAATAAATTTACTTACATTTCAACTGCCGGCGGTGCCTTTTTGGAATGGATGGAAGGTAAAGAACTTCCAGGTGTTGTTGTTATGAAGAAGTAATTTAACACTTCATCTTTTGATTATGGAGAGCGGATTAAATTCTGCTCTCTTTTTTGTTATCTAAGCTATCTCGCAATGTTTGGTTATATAACTTTTGAAATACTCCGAAACATTATTTTATACGAAAGGCATATTATTTTACTTGTTTTTTACTAATTTCTCTATAGACTTTAGGCATAACACTTAGTGTTATATTCCGAAACTAGATAAAGGAGTTTATCATGAACTACAGAACTATGTTATTAGCAACAGCTGCGGTACTTTTTAGTTCCCAAGCTATGGCTGCAGATATTACTAATCCTTTCTTTACACCTAATAAAGGACAGATTGTTTCTGATACCAATGTTGGTTATTATCGTACAAAATACAAACACAACCAAGGTGTTGATGAAGGTTACTATGCTGCAGAAACATTAGAATATGGTATTACAGACAAGTTCAGCATTAACGGTACAATCGCTAACATGTTTGATACTCAAGGCGAATATAATAATGACCACAACTTTGCATATCGTATCGGCGCAAAATATAACACTAACTGCGATAAAGTTTTGTTCCAAGTTGCCGCAAATTATACAACTCTTGAACCTCAATCTTGGATGGGAAGTGAATATACTAACCATTGGGCTAAAGCTTTAGACGCTGAAATCAAAATCGGTTATGATATGGGCAATGGTTTAACACCTTATGCTTCTTATGCTTTGGGCAGTGAAATTGATACCGGTGACCGTTATTTAATTCAATCTGTTAAGGTTGGTGCTCATAAATATTTCGGCAAATATGCTCTTGATTTAGCTGCTCGTTATGACTACGGCACCGATGGTAAAAATGTTAACCAATGGTGGGTAGAGGCTGCCGCTGATTACTACATCAAAGAAAATATCGCTGTTGGTATTTATGGCGATTACTTCATTGATGGTACTGGTAGCCAAGATATTGACTATGACTACTCTGCAGGTGCTCATTTGAAAGTTTTATTCTAAGGATATAACTTTTATTACGAAGAGGGTTCTTTTTAGAGCCCTCTTTTTTGACTTTATTGATGTTTCTTTTGGGCTTTTTTAAATTTTCTTAATATTAACACCTTATACTGACACCATTGTAAAATATTTAGTTTTGCCGTATATAGTTTATATATTGCAAAAAGGAGAGAGACATGACAAGAAAAGCTATCATCATCGGGGCTGGTCCTGCTGGATTAACAACCGCATACGAAATGTTAACACGCTCGGATATTGAACCTGTTATTTTGGAAGAAAATGATTTTGTCGGCGGCATAAGCGCAACCCTTGATTATAAAAATAATAAAATTGATATGGGGGGACATCGCTTCTTTTCTAAATCTGACCGTGTGATGAATTGGTGGCTCAGTATTTTACCTCAACAAGGAAAACCCTCTATTGATGATATTATGCTTAACCGTGATGTTGAGCTTTCTCAACTGCCTGATGCGCCGGATCCTGAAAAGACCGACAGAGTTATGCTCAAAAGGCACAGATTGTCTCGTATTTTTTATCTTAAAACGTTCTTTAGCTATCCGGTCAGCTTAAACTTTGACACCATCAGAGGGCTTGGTTTGTGGCGGATGTTTAAGATTGGATGTTCTTATCTTAAGGTTCTTGTTTTTCCGATTAAAGAGGAGAAATCTTTAGAGGATTTTATGATAAATCGTTTCGGACGGGAGCTTTATCTGACGTTCTTTAAGGATTATACAGAAAAATTATGGGGGATTGATTGTTCTAAAATTTCGGCCGAATGGGGAGCGCAGAGAATTAAAGGTATCTCTATCTTGAAAGTCTTAAAACAGATGTTCAAAGATTTGTTTGGCAAAAAGGGCGGTGCCGTTGAGACCAGTTTTATTGACAGCTTCTTTTATCCTAAATTTGGTCCGGGGCATTTGTGGCAATCGGTTGCCAAATTGGTTGAAGAAAAAGGCGGTAAGATTTTGCTTCGGCATAAAGTGGTACGCATTGTCAAAAAAGGTGATAAAATTACTTCTGTTGAAGCGGTTGACGAACATGGTAAACTTAAAGTTTTTGAAGGAGACTTTTTCATCTCCACCATGCCGGTGAAAGATTTGGTAGAATCTATGACCGATGTTCCGGCGAAGGTTAAAAAAGTTGCCGGTGGATTGATGTATCGCGACTTCAGAACTGTCGGAATTTTGTTGAAAAAATTAAAACTAAAAAACACCACTCATTTTAAAACTGTCAGTGATATCGTTCCGGATACGTGGATTTATATTCAAGAGCGCGATGTGAAACTCGGACGCTTACAAATCTTTAATAACTGGAGCCCTTATCTGGTTAAAGATTTTGAAAATACGGTCTGGATTGGATTGGAATATTTTTGTAACGAACAAGATAAAATCTGGACTGACGATGACGAGACCTTTATACAGTTTGCTATTGATGAAGCTGCGAGAATCGGCATCTTTGATAAAGAAGATGTGTTGGATGCTTATACTCATCGTGTGAAAAAAGCATATCCGGCTTATTTTGGTTCTTATGACAGATTTGATGAAATTAAAACCTTTGTCAACGGCATAGACAATCTGTTCTTAGTCGGGCGCAACGGTATGCATCGTTATAATAACATGGACCACTCAACTCTGGCGGCAATGAAAACCGTAGATTTTATTTTGGGAGAGTGCCAATCTCGTGAAGAGATTTGGTCTATCAATACCGAATCGGATTATCATGAAGAGAAAAAGTAACGTGTTTAAAGAGAAAATTTTATCACTTTACTCAGTTTGCAAAGGCAGGCTTGACAAAGAATTAGCTGATTTTGATGAAAATTCGGTTATTCGGATTTTTAAGATTTTTTCCGCCCTTGCTCTCTTGGTGGCAGTGTATGCTTTTGTCTTTTCCGGTTTTCAGATTGTTGATGAATTTGAACATTTGCATGCCTCGTGGTTGGTTAGTAGCGGAGAAGTTCCTTATCGGGATTTTTTTGAGCATCACAACCCCCTGCTCTGGTATATCAGCGCGCCGATTGTCCGCTTATTTTATGATAATGCCCTTATTTTTTATGTTATGCGGGCGGTTAGTTTTGGAGTATCCGTTTTAACGCTCTTTTTCATCTATAAAACAGCCTTATATTTCACCTCCAAAATCGGGGCATGGTTTGCCGTCGCTTTAACCTTGGGCAACATCATTACTCTCTATAATTTTAGCCAATTTCGCCCAGACAACTTTATGAATTGTTGTTTTATTATCGGGGTATATTACTTATTAGCTTATCTCAAACAAAAGCGGCTCAAACTGTTGATTTTTTCTTTCTTGGGTTTTACATTTTCTGCTTTGTTTTTGCAAAAGATATCGCTGCTTTTGATTGTGGTGGAAGTTATTTTGTTGGTGTTACTTTTTAGTAAAAAAATTTCTTTCCGACATATTACGGTTGCGGCCATACCTGCCCTTTTGATTGCGTTTGGTTTTCTGCTGCTTTTATATTTGAGTAATACATTGCTGCAATATTTTGAGCTCAATTTACACTTTAACCAAGCGATGCTGGCTTATTTTGACAGAGGGGCGTTTTGGCTTGGTAATATTTTCTTTAGTTTCTATGGGCTTATTTTGATTTTTGGCCTCTATATCTATCGCAAACAGAATCTTAATTTCAAAATTATTTTTTGGCTTTTTGCGGCAGAATTTTTAATGCGGAATTTTTATTTTGCACCTCATCCAAATTATTATACTTTGTTGGTTATGCTTTCTGCTTTGGTCTTTGCGCCATGCGCTTCGCTTTTATTTCCTAAGCACAAAATTATCAGTCTCTTTTTAATTATCCTTACCTTTTTGCACTTGGGCTTAGTTTTTAATACGATTGATGCTACATCTGCTAAACATAACAGTTATAAGCATTATCTCTTGGCAGATTATGTGCATAAAAATTCTCAGCCTGATGACTATTTGATGAATGGCTATGATAAAAACTTTAATATATACCGCAAAGATGTCAGCTATTATTGGTTTGGACTAGATATGTTGCTTCCTATTATGGAATTGGAATACAATATTTCACAAAAGCCGGATGTTAATCGTCTTATCATTCAGTATCGTCCTAAATTTATTTATGTGCAAAATTATCCTGATTTACGAGCTTATCGCTCTTATGGGGAAAGTCGGTATTCTCAAGTTTTTATTCCGGAACTCGTTTGGGAGCTCTATCAAAAAACACCTTTTGAGAATTTGGCGGTGCTAAAATAATTTAGCAAATTTTAAACCTTCCTTGCTAAAATATCGGATAGATTATTGAGGGATATTCATGTTACGTATTTTTAAGTTTGTTCTACTTTCTTTTTGGCTTTCTTTTTCCTTGGCGTATGCTTCTGAAGTTGCCGTCAGCAGTCAAGATGCTCGTGCTTGGGCTAATTCTAAGGGACAAGAATTGATACAAGCATTGGCTGAAACCAATTTGGCCACTAAATATGCTAAGTTGGATACCATGCTCAATGAAGATGTTAATCTTGATTATATTTCAAAATTTGTCATCGGTAAATATGCAAAAATTATGAATGAAAAGCAACTGAAACAATACACCAGTCTTTTCCATAGATATGCGCTTACGCTCTATAAACAATTTAATCTGAATTTTGATGCTACAGCTGTCCAATTTTCTATTGATAATGTTATTGAACACCAAAACTTCACAACTGTTAATTGTTCGGTTGATCCGAGTAAAGTTTTGGAAAATATACGCGGTATCAAAGTAGAATCTCAGATTATTCCTGTCAAATTCAAACTTATTCGTGGCACAAAGAATCGTATTCAGGCCGTTGATGTGGAAATTGCCGGCGTTAGCTTGGTCATAGAATACAGAAAGCGCTTTTATGAAATGATTAAAGAAGAAGGCGAAGATATTGATTGGTTCTTGCAACGCTTTAATGATCAAGTTATCGCTAACGAAAATGTGGCTTATCGCAATTTGCTTGGTCAATGACGAAATTTTCTTATCGTTTGCTCAAAAATTTTAAAATAGCGTTGTATTTTTTTTTCAATATGCTAAATTGTGGTTAATTTGTTAAGGTGAAACTTTAAAATAAGGATTTTAGCTATGGTAGAAAATGCCAGATATAATGGTAAGGCTTCGTTTGAAGAGTGGAAAAAAGATTGGGAATTAGAAGAAAGATACAATTTCAAATCTATTGAAAGTAAATGGCAAAAAATTTGGGAAGATGAAAAGGCTTACAAAGTAGAAATTGATCATGAAAAGCCTAAATTTTATGCTTTGGTTGAGTTTCCTTATCCATCAGGCGCTGGGCTTCATGTAGGACACCCTCGTTCTTATACCGCTCTTGATGTTATCGCTCGTAAAAAACGTATGGAAGGCTTTAATGTGCTTTATCCGATGGGGTTTGATGCCTTCGGATTGCCTGCCGAAAATTATGCTGTCAAAACAGGTATTCATCCGGCTATTTCTACAAAAGCTAATATTGCAAATTTCACCAGACAGCTTAAATCTATCGGTCTTTCATTTGATTGGGACAGATGCTTTAATACTTGTGACCCAGAGTACTATAAGTGGACTCAATGGATGTTCCTGAAGTTTTATGAAAAAGGTTTAGCTTATAAATCTAAAATCGCCATTAACTGGTGTCCTTCCTGTAAGGTGGGTTTGGCTAATGAGGAAGTTGTTAACGGTCGTTGTGAGCGTTGCGGGGCGGAAGTTGTACGCCGCAATAAAGAGCAATGGATGCTCGCCATTACCAAATATGCCGATAGATTGATTGATGATTTGGCTACGGTTGATTTTATTGATCGCGTTAAATCGCAACAAATTAACTGGATTGGTCGTTCTCACGGTGCAGAGCTTGATTTTGATATTACTGATAATGACGGTAATTCTTTAGGGCGTAAATTGAAAGTATTCACAACACGTCCGGATACAGCTTTTGGTGTGACATATATGGTTATGGCTCCGGAGCATCAGTATATTAAAGAATTAGCTGAAAAGTTTGATAACTGGAATGAGATTGTTGCTTATGTTGCCGAAACAGCTAAAAAATCTGATTTACAACGCACCGCGGATGACTCTAAAACCGGTGTTGAGCTCATTGGTATTAAGGCTAGAAATCCTTTTAACGGTCAGCTTATTCCTATCTTTATCTCTGACTATGTTTTGACCGGTTATGGTACGGGAGCCATTATGGCGGTTCCGGCGCATGATCAACGCGACTATGACTTTGCGAAGAAATTTAACCTTCCGATTATTCAGGTTTTGGAGGGTGGCGATATTTCTGAAAAAGCATTTGAAGAAGATGGGGTTCATATCAATTCTGACTTCTTGAACGGTATGGGAAAAGATGATGGTATCAAAGCTGCCATTGATTATGCGAAGGAACATTGTTTTGGTGACGCAAAAGTTAATTTCAAATTACGTGACTGGGTCTTTTCTCGTCAACGTTATTGGGGTGAGCCTATTCCTATGGTTTATTGCGAACATTGCGGTTGGCAGCCTATTCCTGAAAGCGAACTGCCTTTGACTTTGCCGAATATTTCTGACTTTCAGCCAAACGACAATGGTGATTCACCTTTGGCAAAAGCAACGGATTGGGTTAACACAACTTGTCCGAAATGCGGAGCTCCGGCTAGACGTGAAACGGATGTTATGCCAAACTGGGCTGGGTCTTCTTGGTATTTCTTGAGATATTGTGATCCACACAATGATAAAGAATTTGCTTCTAAAGAAGCTTTGGATTATTGGATGAATGTTGACTGGTACAACGGTGGTATGGAACACACAACGTTGCACTTGTTATATTCTCGTTTTTGGCATAAGTTCTTATATGATTGCGGATATGTTCCCACCAGTGAACCGTTCAAAAAACGTACTTCTCATGGTATGATTTTGGCTGAAAACGGCGAGAAGATGTCTAAATCTCGCGGTAATGTGATTAACCCAGATGAAGTTATTGATGCTTATGGTGCTGATGCTTTCAGAATGTATGAGATGTTTATCGGGCCGTTTGATCAGGTTGCTATGTGGTCTGATGAAAGCCTAAACGGCGTTTATCGTTTCGTTAATAAGATTTTTGCACTGTTTGCAAAAGTTACAAAAGTTTCTCCTTCTGCCAAAGATTTGCAGGTTATGCATAAATGCATTATTGAGATTACCGAGCGTATTGACCAAATGAAATTTAATACAGCTGTTTCTTCATTGATGACTTATGTTAATTATATGGCTTCTCTTCCTGAAATTCCGGTTGAGATGTATGAGACCTTATTAAAGCTCGTTTCTCCGTTCTCTCCACATATTGCAGAAGAAATGTGGGCGCGTTTGGGACATGAAAATCTTATTATCAAAGAATCTTGGCCTAAGGGTAATCCGGAATTAGCGAAAGAAAATACAGTTACTATTGCCGTGCAGATTAACGGCAAAATGCGCGGCACAATTGAAGTGGAACGTGATTGCGACCAAGAAAAAGTTATTGCAACGGCTAAGTCGTTGGATAACGTTGCTAAGCAATTGTCCGATGTTGAACCCAGAAAAATCATTGTTGTACCAAATAGGATTGTGAACATTGTCTTGTAAATATAGAAATACATTTGTTTTGGCAGCACTTTTATTCGTAGCTTCGTGCGGATTTGAGCCGTTGTATGTGGAGCGAACTTCATCTAGTCAATGGTATTATAATGGGAAATTTGATACCAGTGTGAAAGATGAAATGGCTAGTGTGAAAATTGAGCTTATCCAAGACAGAATCGGACAGCTTATTCGTAACGACTTATTGGATAAGCTTACTCCTAAAGGTGAGCCCAAACATGCAAAATACATTTTAAGTGTTACTAAAATTAACAAGCAAGAAATTGACCAAGCTTTGCGTAATGATATTACCGCTACTCGTAAAAAGGTAATTTATAAAGTTACATATGTTTTGAAAAATGCTGAACACAAAACCTTAATTACCGGCAACAGTGTTGCCTATACCGGTTATGATATTTTACGCGACCCTTATTCAACAACTTTTGCTCAGAAAAAAGTTGAAAAGAATGCCGCAAAAATTTTAGCTAATGATATCTCTTTACGCTTGGGGGCTTATTTCCACTCGCTTGAAACAAACAGAGGCAACCCTAATGAATATTAAGCCGGAACAGGTTGACAATCTTGTCAAATCTCTTCCGCAGAATATTCGCGGAGTTGTTATTTACGGCTCTAACGAAGGTATGATTGCCACTCTTTCTCAGCAGTTTATCAAGGCTATCTCTCCTGATATATATGATGCTTTTCATGTGAGCTATTTGGAGATGTCTGATATTACGGCTGATGTGGGTGCTCTTTATGCTGAATTTAATGCGCAATCTCTTATGGGCGGACGTAGAGTTGTGGTTATTAAAGAAGCAACTAATCTTTTAACCAAGACATTAAAAGAGCTTTTTGCATCCAGTCCTTCCGATACTTTGCTGGTGGCTACTTCTACTTCGCTTAAAACAAAAGATTCATTGGCTGTATTAGCTAAAGATGATGATTGTTTTTATGGAATCGGCTGTTATGACGATAGAGATGAGGATATTACATCATTTGCCTCTAAATTTATCAGTAAAAACGGTTTTACTATAGACAACAGCTCTTTCCAGCTTTTATGTTCAAGGCTATCTAACGACAGAAAAATCAGCGCTAATGAGCTTGATAAACTTATTACCTATATGGGCAACAAAAAAAATATTGAGTTCAACGATATTTTGACGGTGATTAGCGATACATCGGCCTCCTCTCAAGAGGATTTATGCTATTTTGTCGCACTCGGACAAACTGAAAAGGCGATTGCTTCTTATAATCGTTTAGTTTTTGAAGGTGAGCAGCCTGTGGCACTTATTCGTGCTATCAGCTATCATTTTATGAAACTTTTGGATTGTGCCGTTAAGATGGAAAAAGGTGAGACAGCTGATAAAGTTGTTTTCGGGCTTCGTCCACCGCTGATGTTTTTTAGAAAAAATGCTTTTATTTCTCAGTTGCGCATCTGGAACCGAAGTCGGATTATGAATGCTCTTAATTTACTTTATCAAACAGAACGCGAGTGTAAAACGACAGATTTTCCTGCCGAGCAGAACGCCAGTTTTACCATTATGCGAATCGCTAACGGCGTTAAAAGATTCAAATAACTTTTGATATTTACAACAAAATAAAATCCCCTGTTGTTGCAGCAGGGGATTTGTTTATGCGTCTATTTTATGCGCTCTTTTTGTGTTTTTTACGAACGTACTCCGGTTCTGCACCATTATTTATAACATTCGCATCTATTACAATTTCTGTCACATCCTTTTTATCCGGTATGTTATACATCAAATCTAACAGATTTTCTTCCATAATGGCACGTAAACCTCTGGCACCGGTTTTGCGCTCTATGGCTTTTTTCGCAATAGCGGTTAGAGCATCATCCGTGATGGTCAACTTTACGCCTTCCATATCAAACAATGTCTTGTATTGCTTCAACAGAGCATTCTTGGGTTCGGTTAATACCTTAATCAAAGCTTCTTCGTTTAAGTCATCTAATGTTGCGATAACAGGCAAACGTCCGATAAATTCCGGTATTAAACCATATTTCAACAAATCTTCTGGCTGAACTTGTTTATATATTTCTCCCAAAGTCTTTTCTTCCGCATCTTTAATTTGCGCACCAAAGCCAATAGAAGTTTCTTGTCCGCGGCGTCCGATAATTTTTTCCAGTCCGGCAAATGCACCACCGCATATAAACAAGATATTGGTTGTATCTACATGCAAAAACTCTTGCTGTGGGTGCTTTCTTCCTCCTTGCGGCGGAATATTCGCAACTGTTCCTTCAATAATTTTCAACAGTGCTTGTTGAACGCCTTCACCCGATACGTCTCTTGTGATAGATGGGCCATCAGTTTTACGCGTAATTTTATCTATCTCATCAATATAAACAATTCCACGTTCGGCTTTTTCTATATCATAATTAGCGGCTTGTACTAATTTTAATACTATATTTTCAACGTCTTCACCAACGTATCCGGCTTCTGTTAAAGTGGTTGCGTCGGCTATTGCAAACGGAACTTCCAAAACTTTTGCCAAGGTCTGAGCCAACAATGTTTTCCCAGAACCTGTGGAACCAATTAAAATCACGTTTGACTTTGAAATTTCTATATCCGGATTTTGCAGCTTATTATTCAAACGTTTGTAGTGGTTATATACAGCAACCGATAACACTTTTTTGGCATAGTCTTGACCGATTACATATTGATCTAAAAATTCTTTGATTTTAGAAGGAGTGGGCAGATGTTCTTGTATTTCTGCTTCTTCTGCCTTTTTCTCTTCTTTGACTTCTTGAGAAACAATATTGATACAAACATCAATACATTCGTCGCAAATATACACTCCTCGTCCGGCGATTAACTTTTTGACTTCATTTTGGCTCTTACCGCAAAATGAGCAATGTAATACTTTATCGTCATCTGTTCTATCTGTCATTTTTTCTTTTCCTATTTGATTACTTCTAAACGATTTTTTACAATATGGTCAATTAAGCCGAATTCTTTGGCTTCTTCCGGATTCATAAAGTTATCTCTATCCATCGCTTTTTCAATTACGGATAACTTATTTCCGGTATTTTCTGCGTATATCTTATTCAGGCGCTTTCTTAATTCTAAGATTTCACGGGCTTGAATTTCAATATCGGATGCCATACCTCTTGCACCACCTGATGGTTGATGTATCATAATGCGAGAATTTGGAAGAGAAAAACGCTTGCCCTTGGTTCCTCCGGCTAACAAGAATGACCCCATTGAGCATGCTTGACCGATACATAAGGTTGCGACATCACAAGAAATATATTTCATTGTATCATACATTGCCATTCCAGATGTTACAACACCTCCCGGTGAGTTAATGTATAAGAAGATATCCTTTTTCGGATTTTCTGATTCCAAAAATAAAAGTTGAGCGCAGACTAATGAAGATACTTCATCATTTACTTCGCCGGTTAGAAAAATGATACGTTCTTTTAATAAACGTGAAAATATGTCAAAAGAACGTTCGCCTCTGGAGGTTTGTTCTATGACCATTGGGACAAGAGTATTGTCAAATACTTCCAATGCACTTTTACTCATGGTGTTAAATCCTTATATTTAAATTATAAAAACTCTTTTATTTATACAGGTTAATTATTCAGAAATAGTAAATAAACGCAAGTTTTTTATATTTTTTACACTTTAGTTTCTCGTACTTTTAATGTTACTACCCATGTATGATAAATCGTATGTTATTATTGTTACGCCAAACGGGTTAATCAGACCTAAATCTTTATTATCAAATTTTGCAAATTCAAATTTCATACGTAATGTTGCTATCCAATGTGTTACTAATGGCTTTTTTAAATCCGGTCCTGTTTCTATGATGTCAAATCGTACTTGCCAAAAGTCAAATGATACAGGATATATCATGGTTGTTTTAACTTGACGACGAACCCCCTGTTTTTGTAATGTTTCAAAATATGGATACTCCGTATTCATAAACGAATTGTATACTTCATCACTAGATGCTAATTTTATAAACTCCCCTTCTCCCAAACGGTGTTGCATCTCTTCCCAGCTATCACCTATAGTATATCTTTTGGTAATGTAATCATCCAAAATACTTTCTGTCACTAAATCTCCAGCAAAAGCCTCACTTTCAGAACTTTCCATCAATGTCACTTGGTATCGTGTATAATCAATCTGCATGGGAATAATCTTTGTCTTTTTTAAGGGTATCATAATGCATAGTGTAGCACCCAGTATCATACTCATACACAAACTTAAGCAAGACATGACAACAAAGAATCGAGATGTCCATAAAAATCTTCTTTCAGGAAATGCCCTCACATTTACCTTTTCTGGATAATATCCTAACTCGTCCTTTTGTGCTTTTTCTTTGTATTTAAATAATGTATAGAATAAATCAAACATCTATCAGCCACCTATCGTGTGTTTCCCTTAGGGGTATTTTACATGAAAGTTGTATAAAATCAAATAAAATACTATCAATTAAAAAATATTTAGTGTAGATATTTATTTAAGTAAACTATTTGAGGGAAGGTTTAATGAAGAAAATTATCTGCTTTTTAGGAGCTTGCAGTACGTTTTTGGTTGCTTGCTCTACTACAACTTCACAGCAACAGGTTGTTGAGGCGCCGGTTATGTCTGCTTATTATTCCGATTGGGATCGCGCTGTTCGGGCAGACGTAGATATGCAAAATATGTATATCGGCACGCCTTCTAAAATTACAAGACCTATTGATATGTATATGGCTATGGCTTTGGCTTTGAAATATAACTACACCAGACGGTTAGCAAGTTACCAAGAAAGTCTTGTTAAAGGAAACTTAAATCCTTCTACTCTCCCGACTATGGCTGAGAATCTGGGATATGACACTGCCACGCAGTCTTCTACCATTCCGGCAGATTTGAAAATGTCTTGGAATTTATTGGATTTGTCTTCTCTTTATTATCAAAACAATCTAGCTTCACCGGAATTGGCCGCGCAAGAACAAAGCCGAAAAGTCGTTAATAATATTTTGCAAGAAACGCGCTCGCTTTATTGGAAAGCTTTGGCTGCGCAACGTCTTATTCCTGTTATAGACGACATGAATGAATATTTGGTTCGCGTGGTTGATGAACTGAATGCTCGCGCTAATGAAACCATAAAAGAAGGTAAAACTCCCTCTACAAATCTTCTTTTGAAAAAACGTAAATACCTTGAAAGCATCAAACAGTTGGCTGATTTAAGACGTAAACTTGATACTGCTCAGGCTGAATTTGCTGGATTACTTGGTTTCTACCCTTCAACAGAAATCAAACTGGCTGGTGCTGAATATGGCAACTTCACAATTCCTTCCATGAGAGCTAAAATTCAACAATTGGAGTGGTTGGCTCTTACGAATCGTCCTGAGCTGAGAGCTTTTGATCAGATTTCTTCTAAAGATGAGTTTGAATTGGTTATCAAAGATTTTGACGATGTTGATAATAGTGATTATCGTCAGGATCCGAATTATTACAACAGAAAATGGACTAAGGAATCTAACGATTTATCTATGAACGTATTTGAAGAAATTCGTCAGCCAGGTTATAGCACTTATAACTCCTTAGCTCGTCAGAGAATGACGAATATTGTTCTTAACCAAGTTTACCTCTCTTGGGCAATGTATCAGTCCGCTGTTGAAAATTATTTGCTCAACATGAGCGTTGCCACAACATCTGAAGATATTGCTGAAGATATTACAGATAAAGAAGGCTCCAATAAAGCTATCAGCCATTTAGAATCGGCTAAAGCGATTATTGATGAAGCCAATGCTTTCTTAGCTTATATTGATGTTCAAGAAGCTATTGGCAAATTATATGCCAGTGTTGGGATGGATGCCGTTCCTGCCGATATGCTGAATGCTTCTCCATCAACTATTGCAGTTCAAATCAGAGAAACTTTGGATAAGTGGAAAGACGGAATCTTTATCACTTCACCTAAAGGTGCTTCTACTTCTTTATCTATCCGTAAGCCGCCGGTAGATATTTCATCTCCAACATTGGTTCCGGATGTTGTTGTCGGAACTGGTTCTAAGGTTAATATCAAAATTCCGGATGAAGTATTTGATGCGGTTAATTGGAATGGAGAATTCAAAACCGTTGCAGGTTCTCTGGATGATGCCGGATTGCCAAAATGGTTGAAGTATGACAGTAAAACGCATACTTTCACCGGAACTCCGACTATTGACGACACAGGCTCTCATAAGATTAAAGTCTATGCGATGGATAAATCCGGAAATGCGGCAGTGTTAGGTTTTACAATTACTGTTGATAATATTTATATCCAAACGATGGAATATAAAGGTTTAACAGGTTATAGAAGAGCTAAAGTTTATCACAAATGTACTCCTGGTGCACCTTGTGCCAAAGGTGATATCTAAGGCATAAAAAACGTGTTGAATATTGTTCTTAAATATCCTCTATCGTTTATTTTTATTATGTGCTTGCTGTTGCTCTTAACAGCAGGCACATTTTTTGGTTCAGCTTATCTTTCTCCCATAGAAGCTTGTTATTTTTTAGTATCCGCCTTTTTTGTGTTTACGCAGCGTACGCTTGTTGCAAAGTTTTTTGTTTTTATCTCGGCCCTGCTCTGTGCCCTGATGTATTATTTATATTCTCTTTCCTCGTTTTATTTATTTCTATCGGAGATTATACTTCTTGGAATTTGCGCATATAATTCGCTCAAAGAATCTGTCCGTTATATTTCTTTTTTTATCTTAGCTTTAGCCTTTCTTGGCCATTTATTTTATATCCAAAGTATTCCTGTAGAACAATATCAACATGATTTGAACGGTATATTGCTCTATATGAATAAAATCAGCCTCAACTGGTTTAATTGGCGTGATTTTAATCCATGGTACATGTATTATCTTTTCCACCAACCTTTGCACTTTTGGCTCTTATCTTATCTACAAAATTTCAGCTTAGATTTATGGAATTCTCTTACCCTATCACATGAAATCTTACAGTATATGTCTCTTTTTTATGTTACTGTATTTTCAGTTATTTTTTCACTCATACTTAAAGAATTAAAGTTCAATACAAACTTTTATTCTTTTTCCTTATTACTTTTCATCTTTAACCCAACGCTATTCCTGTTTTCTGGTTATATTTCCGATGATGCGCCGGTTCTTTTTTGGGGATGCCTTGTGGTATATTTTAGTTTCAAATGGTTTCTGACAAACAAAACTCGTTATATTGTTTTTTCTGCACTTTGTTTTGGTTTTGGAGTACTGACTAAATTATCTATCTTGATGTTAGTACCGGCTTTGAGCTTTTTATTTTTATATAAGTTAATATCTGCTCGTTTTAATAAGTCTGTGTGGCTTGATTTAAATCTTTTTATTATCATTGCAGTACCTCTGGCGCTATCTTGGATTGTTCGCAATCATGTGCTTTTTGACATGCAATTTTATAATGTTCCGGACACCTCTCCTAGTGGGCAGAACTTCTATTATTTAGATTTTTTGGAGAGGATTTTTGATTTTTCTCAAATTCTTGTACCCTTTATCCAATCGCCTGAGGTTGTTGATGGTAATATCTGGTTGGCTCTTATCAAAACTGAACTTTTTGGTGAGTGGGACATGTCTCTGCGTGGCCCTATACTTTTTTATCCAGCCTTGATGCTATACGTTTTTAATATATTACTCAAACTTTTTGTTTTGTACTCCGTTCTTTTTCTTTTTTATAAAATGTGTCGCAAGCAAATACCTGTCTCGCCCATTCTCATCTTCTTTATAATCTTATATGTTACTTTATGGGGATACGGATTTAAATACGCTATGGATTATCCTTATGCTTGCTCCAGTGATTTTCGTCTTTTTGCTTTGCTTATGATACCTGATACTATTATTCCGGCGTACTCTTTGCAAAAAATCTCATTTTTCCAACAACAAAAAAAGGCAAACATTTTGCTTGCCTTTGCTATTATTTATTCAATCCTCTCGTGCTTCATTTATACTTGGGGATTTTAATTTTTTATTGATTTAGATATTTGAGTTCCGCATCTATTTCATCTGAAATATCATCATCACTCTTGCTTGAGGTTGTCTCTTCATTTTTCTCGTTATTGTTCTCTATTTTTTGAGAGCTTGCCGGAGCCTCTTGCATTTTAGTGAATTGCAATAGATTTTGAGGTTCTGCCCCTTCTTCTATATCACTCACATAGGATGCTGACGGTTCAGAAATATAGGCCGGTGTTTCACGGATATCTTTTTCTATATCTCTATCTTGTTGCATAAATTCTTGAATATGAATGACTTTTTCTCCTTTTTGAGACTCAACCTCTGGCGTGTTTTCTTTAATTTCAGGAGTTGCTTTGCCTTGAATGGCCTCTTTTGTTGGCAGATTATCTCTTTCTTTTAATTCCTCTTCACTCAACAATTTTGATGCATCAACATCTGTATCTATGCACTCCAACAACCAAACATCATATATAGGGTGTTCAATAGCATTTAACCCTGGGGTTGATGATACAATCCACCCTCTGAAAATGTTGTATTCATCTGTTCCGAAACTTTTATCGGTTACATCTATAAATGCAAAATTTTCTGGCGTTTCCTCTGCAGGGCGCTTTTTGCAAGATCTTAAAACTAACGAGAAATCACCAAATGTAACTTTTGAATTAACAGGAACTGTTATCTTATTAACACGTCCTGTTACTTTATCCATAGCTTGCATTAATGCTGCATTGGTTGATATTTCTGTGGCGCTGGCTGTGCTTGCTATGCTCAAGCCTGCCAAAATAGAATATGCTAAAGCTTTATTTCTCATTATCATCTCCCGTTACCATAAAGATAATTTCACCGACCATATCTTCCAAAGATTTCGCATCTTTAGTGTTTGTGGCGGTACTTCCCGGCGTTAACTTGTTTGGAGATTGTCCTGGCTCTATTTTAATAAATTTATCTCCCATCAGACCATCGCCGGCAATGGTTATTTCACTATCTTCCGGCAAAGATATCTCTGGACTTAGGCTCATCTTTACATCTACCATATAATCTTCCAGATTGATGGATTGTGATAAAACTGTTCCTACCTTAATGCCGTTAATGCGGACATCGGCACCCGTATTAAGACCGCCAACTTTTAAGAATCTGGCATTGATTTCATACCCTTTAACAACTTGTAAATCTGATACTTGGTATGCAAAAACCATAAATAATGCAGCTACAGCCAACACTACTAATCCCATGATTGTTTCTACGGGTTTTTTATTCATTTCCATCTCCTTTTACTTGTGTATTTTCTGAAACCTGTTTTGCTCTTTTGCTCTTTCCTAATGAAATTATTCTATCTAAGAGTTCTTCTAGCACCATTGCATCTTGCGTGAAACCAATTGTACTATCTGGTTGTAGATAATCTTCAGAACCGCCGACATCTATTTCTACATATTTGCCGCCGATCAGACCAAAACTGATGATTGAGGCGCTGCTGTCATCCGGAATCTTATATTTGTCATCTATCTCTAATGTTAATTTGGTACGAAAATTTTTATCTAATTCCGCTGCAGTTACTCGGCCGATATTTACGCCTGATAACCTCACAACATCCCCCACATTTAAACCATCCGTGCGCCCGAAGCTGGCATATATATTGTAGGTACTTCCATCACCGTGACCTTTGATGGAAGCATTATGCGAAATGGTTATAAAAACACCAATCAAAATTACTATTAGGGCGATGACACCATTGCGAATCGTCTTCATTTCTTCTTTGGTATATTTTTCTTCCACCATTACTCTCCCTTTAGATTGAAAATTTACTCTCTTATATCCCATAAATAATTTTTTGTCACCATTAAGTTTTATTATTTGTCATGAAATTGTGAAATTTTTAAACATTTTTTGCTACCTATTTAATTAATTAATTTTGTTTTTAAGGGATGCCTATGATTAAAATACAGAATATCTCCCAAATTTTTGATAAAAAAGTTGCACTTAACGATATTTCTTTAGACCTAAAAACTGGTGAAGTTGTGGCTTTGATTGGAGAAAACGGAGCAGGAAAATCTACCCTAATGCGTATTATTTGTGGGTATCTCAAAGCGACTTCCGGTATGGTGACGATTTTCAATCACGATATTGAAACAGACAGAATCAGCGCATTAAAATATATTGGCTATGTTCCTGAAATTTCTTCTTTATATGGAGATATGTTAGTTTTTGATTTTTTAAAATGGATTGCAGGGCTCTGGAATATCCATGATTTTAATTCGGCTATTTTACAAGCTGCCAAGCAAATGCAAATTGTGGATGTTTTATCTGATAAAATTGAAACACTTTCTAAGGGATACAAAAAAAGAGTGGAAATTGCTTCGGCGATCTTGCATGCTCCTAAAATTCTTATTCTTGACGAGCCGACAGATGGTTTAGACCCTAACCAAAAATTGCATATCCGGGATTTTATGAAAACGTATGCTAAAGAAAATTTAGTTCTTGTTTCTACGCACGTTTTAGAAGATGCCAGTGTTGCCAATCGTGTGGTTATGTTGGCTCATGGAAAGCTTATTTGTAATATGCCTATGAAAAACTTTAAAAAGATTTCGCAATCCGGCAGTCTCAGTGAGGCTTTTAGTATATTAACATCCACAGAGAAGGATAAAAAATGAAACAATTTGTAGTACAATTTTCAAAGGAATTTCAAACGCTTTTCTGCAGTGTTAATGCTTATATTATTTTCGCTGCCTACTATATCCTCTCTATGTTTTCTACCTTTTATATCGGGGATTATTTTTTGCGCGAATCTGAGATTATGAATGCTTTTTTTGCATTGCAGCCTATTATGCTCTCTTTTATAATCCCTGCTATCACGATGCGTTTATGGGCGGAAGAAAATAAGAGCGGAACGCTTGAGTTGCTTTTAACGCAGCCTATCAGTTTTTCCAAACTTGTTCTTGCAAAATATTGCGTTGCTTTCGGATTTTTTGTTTTATTAGTTCTATCCTCGCTTTTTTTATTTTGGGCTTCGTTACACTTATCGGTTTTAGATTTTGGATTAACTTATTCCGGTTACTTGGGTTTGATATTATGCGGCGCTTTTTTCACCGCTATCGGCTGTTTGATTTCCACACTCTGCAAAAACAATATCCTTAGCTATATTTATACTATTTTTATACTCTTTGTTTTGACGCAATTTGAGTTTAATTCTTGCTTTTCGGTACCTCTTGCCAGCTTGAATTTTGAAACGAACTATAACGCTTTTCTCAGTGGTATTCTCTCCTGGTCTAATCTTATCTATTTTTTACTCGGGACTGTTTTATGCCTCTGGTTGAATGTTGTTACTTTGGAATTTCGGCGGACACATTCTCGTTCTGACAGATTTTATTTTAGCGGGTTTATTTTATTAAGTTTTATCTTATTTTGTTGTGGTGTTTTGGGCTCTGGCTTTATTTTTCAACAATCTTATGACATTACGGATGAGAAGAAATTTACATTACAGAATGAGGATAAAGACTTTTTACAAGGCTTGGATAAACGTATTGATATCACATTGTATGAATCTAAAAATCAACGGCAAAATGCCAATTCCGGTTATGCCGTATATGCAAGTTTTGTTGAAAAAATTTTGCATTTAGTAGAAAAATATTCTCAAGGTGCAGTTCGCTCCGAAATTGTTTGGGTGGAACCTTTTAGTC
The DNA here is from genome assembly GCA_944392315.1 of uncultured Alphaproteobacteria bacterium. Taxonomy (GTDB): domain Bacteria; phylum Pseudomonadota; class Alphaproteobacteria; order RF32; family CAG-239; genus CAG-267. The sequence goes on from CALXWH010000001.1 coordinate 116,987, forward strand.
AACTGGAGCAGCGCTTAATTCATGACAATCACATTCCTTTTGAAACAGATAAATTTGAACAGAAAATTTTTATGGCAGCCGAATTATCCAGTAATGAAGGGGGAAGTTATTTTATTAACGCCTTCAGTAATCTTCGGCAAAATTTACTGGAAGCTGACTTGATGCGAGCTCTCAAAATCTTCAACCTGCCTAAGCCCAAAGTTGTGGTTGTGGCAAAAGATACAGACTTAGATGAGATGCATGCTCTTAAGGGAATTTTGCAAGAATTTTATCAGGTAAAATATGTTGACCTATTCCCTTTCTTTATTCCTGAAGAATATAAATTTGTTGTTGTTATTAATCCCCGGGAGCTTTCTATGGAAGCAATGCTTGCTATGGAACAATATGTTCTTAATGGCGGAAGTTTGATTATTTTTGGTGAGCCCAAACAAATTTCCGCACAAAAGGGCGAGCCTCTGATTAACTTTTTGCAGAATTTTGGCCTTTCTATCGTCCCTTCTGAAATTATCACTGATAAAAATAATCCGGACAATCCGGCTATTTTCCCTTCTTCTGTTACTGAGCCTTCTCTTCAAAAAGACATCCGTTCTGTCATTGTTAATGAGGCCGGACGCCTTAATCTTAAAGAAGGAAAGACTTATCAAACGGCACCTATCTTAAAAACGGCAGAACAAATCTCCGGCGCTATATCTCAGGGAGAATACACTTCTAATTATCTCAATCTCGCTATAAGCGGGCAACATATAGAACCTGCTTCCCTTAAAGAAGGAAAAGTTTTCTTTTTCTATGACACGGATTTATTAAAGGATTATCTTTTTGTTTCTGACGAATCTAAGGGGATGGATTTTTATCAAATTGTACCAACCTCTGATAATATGCTCTTCTTATTGCGTCTGTTAGATTTTGCGGCAGGTGCAAATATTGAAAGCTCACTTACTTATAATCATTATGCTCTTAATACTTCCAGCATCGGAAATGCTATTCTTGATTATATCAATCAGTATTATGCTGCACAAATTAAACAGTTAGAAGAAAATATTCAGCTTTACACCTCGCGCAAAGAGGCGTTCTATAATAGCTTAAAGAAGCGCGGATTTGCTTCTATTCAAAATATTGGCGATATCAGCTCTATTGAGCAAAAAATAGATGAAAACCAAAATCAATTATACCGCCTCAAAGCCGAAATTGTTCAATACTATCAATCTGCTGTTATGATTTTCACGGTTATGATGACGTTTGGTGTATCGCTCTTATTGCTTTGCTTATTTATTCTTTTGAACGTTGTTCTTAAGAGAATCCGCTTAAAAAACATCAGGAGAATCGTTGATGCTGCGTAAACATATTAAAATTGCTCTGATTTTACTTTTATTTGCTGTGCCTTTTTTGATTTATGGAATCTATCTTAACAGTACGCGGGTGCATCTGCTTTCAAGAGGTAACTATTTTTTTGATTTGACCAGAAACCGGGCAGATATTGAACAAATTGCTCTTGTTTTTCCCAATCAAAAATCTATTCATATTGAAAAAAAAGATAATTTTTGGAGAATTAAAGAGGCTAACAATTATTATACAGCTTTCTCTAAAATCAATGCTCTGGTTGCCTTAATTCGTAATACGGTAATTTATCGGGCGGATAATTTTCACTCTAAAGAAGAAGCACTCTTTCAAAATGCTCTCAAAATTATTAGTACTGACGCCAGTGGGAAAATTGTGGATGAGGCAACAATTGCGCCTCTCAAAGAAGGAAATAAATATTATTATGCTTTGCGCAATAACGACGGCTTTATCTATCAACTCGCCGGCAATTTTGATTTATCATCCCATGTTATGGACTGGGTGCAGATGCCTCTGTTTACCTTTAATATCAATCACGTGAAGCGCATTAAGGCTGACAATTTTGAAGTATATCGTCGCTTTGAAAATGAAAATTTCAAGGATGTCCAAACCTCAACCGAATATACGCATTTGCAAAAATTGCTGGATAATTTCTGGTACTTAACGGCAGATGAAATTCAACAAATTTCGCAGATTGATTTATCGGCTTTTTCCAAAGTCAATCATTTTGATATTACTTTATTTAACGGAATTATCTATCAGATTGACCTCTATACTCAAAATCAAACGTACTGGATTACGGTTAAGCTCAATCGTGAAGGACTTATCAATAAAACTTCGCTGCAACAAATCAAAGAGAACAGTCTGCTTTTTGATGGATGGATTTTTAAGATTAACCACGATAAAGGCATTAACCTTGCGGAATTTATTTTATAATTTCTAAAACACGCCTTAAAAAAACCGGTATTGTTACCGGTTTTCTTATTTCTATCGTTCTAATTTTTTATATCTGATACGATGAGGATTGCATGCATCTTCACCTAAGCGGCGAATCTTATCCTTTTCGTAATCTTCAAAATTTCCTTCAAACCACTCTACATGGCCATCATCTTCATAGGCTAAAATATGCGTTGCCAAGCGGTCTAAAAACCATCTGTCGTGTGATGTTACCAGAACGCATCCCGGATAGTTCATAATTCCCTCTTCCAGCGAACGCAAGGTATCCACATCCAAGTCATTTGTCGGTTCATCCAGTAGAATAACATTTGCACCTTTCTTCAGCATTTTTGCCAGGTGGACGCGGTTTCTTTCACCACCGGATAATTGTCCTATTTTCTTTTGTTGATCCGTTCCTTTAAAATTAAATTGGCCGACATATGCGCGAGATGGCATTTGCTTTTTCCCTAGTTCTATAATATCTAATCCATCTGAAATTTCTTCCCAAATAGTTTTATTCGGGTCAAGCTCATCACGGCTTTGGTCTACATAGCCTAAATCTACGGTTTCACCAATAATAATTTCTCCGGAATCCGGTTTTTCTTGTCCGGTTATCATTCTAAACAGTGTTGTTTTTCCTGCTCCGTTTGGACCGATGATACCAACAATTGCTCCCTTCGGAATTTTGAAAGATAAGTTGTCTATCAATACTCTATCGCCATATGCTTTAGAGATGTTTTTGGCCTCTATCACCATATCGCCCAGTCTTTCACTCATCGGAATATTGATATAAGCTTGGGTAATTTGCTCTTTAGATGTTTCTGCCAATAACTCTTCATAAGCATTGATACGAGCTTTTGATTTCGCTTGTCTTGCTTTTGGATTTTTTCTAATCCATTCCAATTCATTTGCCAAAGTCTTTTGGCGTGCACTTTCTTCACGAGCTTCTTGCTCTATACGCTTTTGTTTTTGCTCAAGCCAAGATGTATAGTTACCTTCATACGGAATACCTTGTCCGCGGTCTAATTCCAGAATCCAGCCGGTTACGTTATCTAAGAAATATCTGTCGTGGGTTACCATCACCACGGTTCCTTTATAATCACGTAAATGGTGTTCCAACCATGCAACAGACTCTGCGTCTAGATGGTTTGTCGGTTCATCTAAAAGTAGCATATCGGGCTTTGACAATAATAAGCGGCACAAAGCCACGCGTCTTTTTTCTCCACCTGATAATTTCGTTACATCAGCATCTGCCGGCGGGCAACGAAGTGCATCCATGGCGATTTGAACGGTTCTTTCTATGTCCCAACCGTTTGCGGCATCTATTTTTTCTTGCAGAGCGGCCTGTTCTTCTATCAGCGCATTCATTTCATCATCAGTCATGGGTTCAGCAAATTTCATGGATACTTCTTCAAACCGCTTTAGCAATGCTACCGTATCCCCTAACCCATCCATAACATTTTCCATAACATTTTTAGAGGGATCCAGTTTGGGTTCCTGTTCCAAATATCCTACTTTTACACCGTCTGCAGCCCAGGCCTCTCCGTTAAATTCTTTATCTACTCCGGCCATAATTTTTAACAATGTAGATTTACCGGCACCGTTAACACCCAATACGCCGATTTTAGCTCCGGGGAAAAATGATAAACTGATATTTTTGAATAATTCTTTTCCACCGGGGAATACTTTACTCAAATTTTGCATAACATAAATGTATTGATAAGAGGCCATTGATTTTTCCTTTTCATCTTAGATTGTGCTTTTAGTACTGACGTAGTTTCATTTCTTCTTGCTTGATTTTTTGGTATATACCTTCTTTCATCGCGCGTTGGCGTTTTTTTGCCATGACTTTGTCATAATAGGCATTTAACTTGCTTCGTTCATCTTCCTGACGATTATATACTAACGTCACATCATATTCTTTTCTGGGCTTTAGTATCTTTCCATCCGGTAATTTGATGGTACCATTTTTATACAGCGTGGATTTAAATATCTTTTGGTTATTAAACCGCCGATTTACTTCTTCACATCCCCAATAGCCATCGCCTCTTTTTTCCATATAGGCTGTTGCCTTGGCTTTGTTATATTCATACATTCCATCGGCTTGTTCTTGGTCACTTCTGGCTTTGCTAACCAAATAGGCGCGCGCAATTAACTCATACGATGGATAGCGCTCTGCTCCGCAAGCTAGTCCCTCTCCGGATACGTACCCCAGATTTCTGACATCTTCCAGATAACTTGATGAATATGCCGGAAACGAAAATATACACATTCCCAAGCATATAATGGTTGTAAATTTCATCTTCTCTCTTTGCCTATTTTCTTAACTTTCGCTATTATAATGGCAAATAAATCTAATTCAAGTGAAAAAATTATTTGACAAATTAAAACATTTATCGTATGTTTCGCTCAAACTTTTGTGTAAGGAATAAGAAAAATGAAAATATATAGCTCTTTAAAGTCTAAGAAAGACCGTGTTAGAGGTTGTAAGTTGGTTCGTCGTAAAGGTCGTCTTTATGTTATTAACAAAAGAGAACCTAAGTATAAAGCTCGTCAAGGTTAATTCGGACGTTTATAAAATTAAAAATCGGGTTTATATTTACCCGATTTTTTTGTGTTCTTTACAATTCTTTTTATTAAAAACTTTCTAATACCGCAACGGCATTAACGTATTCTCTTTCGTTTGAAATTGTTAAATGAATTTTTATATCCTGATTTTGAGATACATAATATGCGCGCGCCAGAGCTTTCCCGTATAAATTAACCTGAGGACACCCTAAAGAATCGTGCACTATCTCCACGTCTTTTAATGTTATTCCACCGCGAAAGCCGCTTCCCAGCGCTTTTGACACGGCTTCTTTGGCTGAAAATCTGGTGGCAACGGCCAGAGTCAGACCTTTTTCATCTCCATAAACGTTTCTTTGCTCCAGTTCTTTTATTTCTCTTTGGGTAAAATATTTTTTTATGAACTTTAATAAAAATATTTCCCCCTTAGAAAAACGAGATACCTGAACAATATCGCAGCCGAGCCCCTTTATCATTTATTTTACCCTCTTTTATTTGTTGTTTTCTTTAGCAGCACGTGTTTTATGGCGTGATAGACTATTTGCCATATTATCACATACAACGGAATGCAACCTATCAACATGGGATAGAATACTGGCCAAATATCCACCCAAAACAGACTAAAGTCAAGATTTATCACACAATGGAAAAGCTCCTTAAATAAGTTCTTAAAGTCAATATCCTGTTCCGGCGCGTCGTGCCCTAATATCATTAGTCCTACATGTAACACAGCGTACCATATAAACGGAAACGTCCACGGATTGCCGGCAATTGTTCCTAATGCACTTGATATACTGTTTTGTTTGGTAATTTTACTGACGCATAAGCAAAGCAATAAATGAAAACCGACAAATGGTGTAAAAGACATGGCAATACCAGTTGCAAAGCCTTTGGCTATGGCTTCCGGTGTTCCTTTGATTGAAGTTAGTTTTTTTATAATTTTTTGATATAAGTTATGCAGTCCACGTCCCTCTTTTTTCTCTCGGGACATTGCCTCTCCTATACTCTTGAAACGAAACTTACTACTTTTGATGCTTTTAATGCGGCTATAATATCGTTCAAATGATCGGTATTTTTAACATCCACATCAATCAGTATCTCAAAATAACTAATCGTTCTATAGACAATATTCAAGTTGGCTATATTAGCATTTTGTCTGGCTATCAGATTTGACAACTCTCCTAATGTACCCGGTTCGTTACTTATCATAACTTTTATTCTGGCGGTATGATTTTCGGTTTCAGCATCTTCACCCCATGAAATATCCAACCACCTTTCCGGCTCATCTGCATACTTTTCTAGCGCTTTACATGAAAGCGAGTGTACGGCAACACCTTTTCCCGTTGTTACAATACCCACAATTCTATCGCCTGGTATCGGGTGGCAGCATCCGGCAAAATGTACAGCCATCCCCGTAATCAAACCTTCTATTTTAAGCGCGTTATTTTTCTTCTTTTTTGCTTTTGTTGATAATTTGATAGAATTAACGACCTGGGTAATTTTAGATTGTTTGTAGGCCGGATATACCGTTCTTAACACGTCCCAGCCGGTTACCAAGCCTTCACCCACTTTTGCATACAAATCTTCCATGCTCTCGCATTCAAAATGTGGTAAAGTGGCATAAATCGCTTTTTCGTTAAATTCTAAATTTTCTTGTTTAAATAGTTTTTCCAGAATATCTTTTCCGAGAGATAAAAATTGTTCGCGCTTGCATGCACGAACATATCTGCGAATCGCTGCTTTTGCTTTTCCGGTAACGACAAAGCGTTCCCATTCTGTGGATGGGTGTTGTGCTTTGGAGGTTAAGACCTCTACTTGGTCGCCATTTTGCAATACGCTTCTTAATGGTTTGATTTCACCGTTAATTTTTGCCCCGACACATCTATCACCCACGCTTGAGTGAACCGCATAGGCAAAATCTACCGGTGTTGAGCCATACGGCAGACCGATTAAATCTCCTTTTGGCGTAAAGCAAAATACTTGGTCGTTGTACATTTCCAATTTGGTATTTTCCAAGAACTCGTCCGGATTTTGAGCTTGTTCCAAAATCTCCAATAATTCTCGTATCCAGCGGAAACTTTTACCTTCAACTTTTTGTCCTTGTTTATAGGCCCAATGTGCGGCCACGCCCTTTTCATTGATTTCGTGCATTTCGTGTGTACGAATCTGAATCTCAATTCGGGTATTTTCCGGCCCAATAACACCGGTATGTATTGACTGGTAGCCGTTTGGTTTTGGTGTTGATATATAATCTTTGAAACGGCGCGGTACCATATGATATTTGCTGTGAATGACACCTAAAGCCTGATAGCATGATGCAATATCATCCACACATATGCGAAAAGCCATAATATCTGACAATTGTTCAAATGATGCATTTTTTAATTGCATCTTGCGCCAAATAGAATACGGAGATTTCTCACGCCCTGTTACCGTCGCCTTTATGCCGTTTTCTTCCATATCTTTTTCTAATTGGCTGATAATCTTCGGAACAAGATTGCTCCCCTGTTCTCTTAAGAAATTTAAACGCGCTACAATAGAATCGTGAGCTTCTTTATGTAATTCTGCAAAAGCTATTTCTTCTAATTCCGTTTTTATCTCTTGCATACCGATACGCTCAGCCAGCGGAGCATATATATCAAGCGTTTCTTTGGCTATTCTTTTTCTTTTTTCTTCCGGACAAAAATGTAGCGTCCGAATATTATGCAAACGGTCCGCTAATTTGATGAGTAAGACTCGGATATCTTCTGACATAGCCAACAGTAATTTGCGGAAATTTTCTGCTTGTTTGCTGGAGCCAGATTTTTGTTCTATAATGGTTAATTTTGTGACACCGTCCACAATAGCTGCCACTTGTGGGCCAAATAATTCTTTTATTTCTTCTACCGTTGTATCCGTATCTTCTACAGTATCGTGTAGAAGCCCCGCTATAATAGAATTACAATCCAAGCGAAATTTTGTTAAAATACCAGCTACTTCTATCGGGTGTGAATAATATGGATCACCAGATGTTCTCATCTGGGCGCCATGTTTTTTCATTGCAAAAACATACGCTCTATTCAGTGCATCCTCATCTGCATTTGGATCATACGACTTTACTATATCTACTAATTCATACTGTCTTAACATGCGACCTCTTTTTTTACCCCCGTTTGTTGATTATAGCGCGTTCATAAAAAAAAGCAAGATAAGTTTACACTATCTTGCTTCTTCTTTTCTTAAAATTTATTAAACGAATTAGTCGTCTAAATTGTCCATATCATCAGCGAAATCATCTTTGCCATCAAGCAAATCATCATCCAAATCAGAATCAGCATCATCTAAAGAGATATCATCACCATCTACATCCAAAGTTTCCCCATCGGAATCTTGAATTTGCATATTATCGGCCAAAGCGGCATCCAAAACAGCATCTCCATCAAATTGAGTATCCAATCCGGATAATTCTTTCTCTGCTGCAAGAATCTCCAATTCTTCTTCTTCAGGCTCTTCTACTTCAACATGTTTCTGCAACCCCATTACCAATGATTTTTGCAAATCTTCAATATCTGCTTTGCCTTCAGCGATTTCACGAAGAGCCACAACAGAGTTTTTATCATTATCTCTGTCTACTTTAATTGGAGCGCCTGCTTCAATATCTTTTGCGCGTTGTGCTGCAACCAATAACAACTCGTAGCGATTTGGAATTTTTTCTACACAGTCCTCAACTGTTACACGTGCCATTTTAATCCATCCTTAAAATTATTTTTTACACTTTGTGTGACTTTATACACAAGACCGTTATGAAATGCAACTATTTTTTTTGAAAAACTTTAGTAAAATATTGGAGCTGTCAACATCATACCTTTGATTTTGAGGAATTTTTTAGAAAGTTCTTCATAATATGGGCGTGTTGCCTCCACATCTCCCTTTAATACCGTATACATTTTGACGATAGCGGCTTCTGTTGCAAACATCTCATCCTTCCATTTTTTGGGTAGCTGATTAATATATTTATCATAATATCCGCGACGGTGATATCTGACTGCATAGGCGATGGATTGGTTTGCATCCAATACGCGAAAAGCCTTAACGGTTTTATCGCAGGTATATGCCCATTCCTCCGGACTAAATCCTTCTTTGACGACAATGGAGGCAAAGTCATTATATAAACCAGCAAATCTGGTTTTCAGAACCAAGCGTTGACAGGGGTTAACTATGTCTTTCAGGGAATTTTGCATTAACGATGTACCATGCTCTTGCTCCCAGATATCCAGAAGAGTTTCGCCGATTATCAGCTTTGAAAAATTGCGCATATTATCTTTCATCCCAAATTCCATAATAGCGTCTATGGTATTTGTGAAAGCAGCCACATCTTTTGTCGTCAGAGGCGACGTCAGTGTGGGTGACAGTGTTCTTAACTTACCGCTCATGACTGATGCCGGTTTTGTTTTTTTGACTGCTAATGCAGGGAGCATCTCTGCTGTTTTGCTGGGCAAATCTGCTTTTTCTCGCAAATAATCCGGCAACTCTATATCAACCTTCGGCTTTCTTACTCTTTTTTGTTTGGGGCGATCTAAATCTTCCGGTTTCTTCTCTCCCCATATTTCTGGCATTAACAAGAAATATAGTGCTGGCGACATAAACTCAAGATTTTCCACACCTTTCATCCGCTCTGCCACATCTTCAGGAAATTTATTTTTCGTTTCTTTAATTCCCGGCATATTTAATATTTTTTCTGACATTCCGGGGATTTGGTGTAGCATTGGGCCTATATATTGGTACGACTCTTTTGGGAGCCACCCGATTACTTCCATTAACTCATCTTCATAACTATTTTTTAAGCGTCCCTCGCTCATCCCATAAAATCTAATTGTCTGGCTAAATTCTTTTTTAAACTGGTTTCCCATTTTTAAGCGCGAATCGTATCCTTTGTCGTATAATCTATACTTAGAATCTAGCTTTTTGATATACTCATTTATATCCGGTATCTCCATTTGCATATCTACACGAAAATATTTATCATAATCAGATAATTTCGCAGAAACATTTTGTGTTGTTGTCAGTAGAGCCAAGACGATTAGTAATAGTTTTTTCATTTTAACATTTCCTTTTTACTTTTCTAACCTATTCTATTCAAAAAGAATTTAAAAAAACGTTATACTTGCATTTTAAATACAAATAGATTATGATTTTGCGCAAATGGGCAAATAATGTTATGGAGAAAAAAAATATGATTTGGACCGATGAAGCCGTTGAAGAATTAAAAAGAATGTGGGACAAAGGTATGACAACCGGACAAATAGCTAAGACCTTGAACGTTACAAAAAACTCTATTATCGGTAAAGTTCATCGTTTATGCTTAACAGCCAGACCTTCTCCGATTAAAAAATCTACAGCTCCCAAAACTGAGGCTAAACAGGTAAAAACTGTCAATAAATCTGTTCCTGATCACGAAGTAGATAAAAATCAGAAATCCTTAAACAAATCAGCAGAAAGCAGCTCTTCAAAAAGTAACGATAAAGAGTTTTCGGTTAGAGATAATTCTTATACAGAAGAGACTAATATTCCTTTGGTTAAATTAGATAATCATACTTGCAGATGGCCGATTGGTGATCCTCGTGATGATGATTTTTGTTTTTGCGGTAAACGCGTTAAAACCGGTCAGACCTATTGCGAAGAGCATGCGGCTATTGCTTATGTTAAACCGGGAAAGAAAATCTAATCTCTTTAATATTGTTTCTATTGGCGCGCTCTTTTCAGCGCGCTTTATTTTTCAGGTTTGAGTTATCATGTATAGTGAGAAATTTACAAAATTCATTGAGATGTGGCAAAAAGAATTTGCCATAGAGCGTACTATTGATGAAAAAGTTTGTATTGATAGAGATGGTAATCCCATTCCGTGGTATACTTATCCAGCTATTGAGTATCTTTCTCAATTTGATGTTTCCGATAAAGAAGTCTTTGAGTTTGGTTGCGGAAACTCATCTTTGTTTTGGGCGGGTCGTGCCAAAAAAGTTACAAGTATTGAGGATAACCTTACTTGGTTTGATAAATGGAAACACGAGTTTGTTCGCGACAACCTTGATATTCGCTGGCGCGATGAAGGTGATGGATATTTTAATGCCATATTTGAAGATAATAAAAAATATGACATTATCATTGTTGACGGGAAAAGGCGTGCGGACTGTGCACGGACAGCCGTTGAAGCCCTCAATAACGGGGGGCTCATCATTTTAGATGACAGCGACCGCATTAACACCAGCAAAGAATATGTTGATGCTGTACATTATCTTAAACAAGCTGATTTATTACAAGTTGATTTTTATGGTTTTTGCCCCATGAACAATTATACCAAAACAACTTCCCTCTTTTTTAGCAGAGATTTTAGATTTCCAACACTTTATACCATTCAACCTATCAACGGTTGGGGAAATTTGTGGAGTATGGGAAGAAAAAACCGTAAAGAGTTTTTTAAGGTTAATAAATAACTTTCTCTTTTTTTTAAAATGGTCTATTTCAGCGCTAGCTTTGCGGCAATTTTTTCTGCTATCTTTTCATAAGCATTAGCATATGGGCTATCCGGTTCGCTTTGTACAATTGGTGTTCCGGCATCTGAATTGGCTCGTATATCGTAGTGCAGCGGAATCTCCCCTAAAAAATCAACATTTAGCCTTTTGGCGGTTTTTTCTGCTCCAGCATGTCCGAAAATATCTGCGCGATGTCCACATTTTTCACAAATGTAATAGCTCATATTTTCTATAATTCCCAAAACAGGCACACCGATTTTGTTAAAAAGATTTATTCCTTTTATCGCATCTATTAACGCAATATCTTGTGGCGTTGAAACGATTATTGCTCCTGAAAAATTGATTTTTTGAGACATCGTTATCTGTATATCTCCGGTTCCCGGAGGCATATCAATCACCATAACGTCAATATTTCCCCAAGATGTTTGTGTCAGAAGTTGCTCAATAGCTCCGCATGCTTTTGCGCCGCGCCATATTAAAGCCGTGTCATCCGCAATCATACTTCCTATGGACATGGATTCAATGCCGCATTCTTTAAACGGCTGAAAGGTCACCCCATCATATGAGCTTGGCGGCATCTTGTTATATCCTAACATCATCGGTATGGATGGCCCATAGATATCTGCATCAAATATGGCAACATTTAGATTTAGGTTTGAGAGCGCCAATGCTAAATTTACCGCCGTGGTTGATTTACCAACACCACCCTTACCTGATGCAACGGCGATAATATGTTTTACCCCCTTAATTTGCCATTTATCATCTTGCACCGCATCATCTTGATGATTTTGCACAAAGACGATGCTCACTTTTTTGCCTGGGTTAATTTGTTCCAAGTCTCTTTTCAAATTTTCTGCTGACTTATTATTTTCAGGTTCATGAATAGTCACGATTAAACGATTTCCCAACTCTTTAATCACGACATTTTCGGGATGAAAATATCTTTTTACCAAGGATATGTTATCTAACTCTAATGGTTCATTTTCTCTTTCTGACATTGGCTTTCCTAATGTGGATATTATTTTTTCAATGTTGTTTTTATACAAGCTTTATATTATTTTTCTAGTGAAAAAGTGTTTTTTACGATATTTTTTAGAGGTTTTGATTGATGACAGATAAATTAACCGCTTTGGATGTTAATCCATGGGATTCTACCGAAAGCAGCACCTCCAAGCCAAGGGTTGTTGATTTTACGGCAAAAATTACAAAGATGCAGAATAACAAAGATAATTTTGATGGTATTTATAAACTTATTATCGGAATTATTCTCTTTTTATGGCTTATTTCCGGCTTTTATCAAGTGCAACCCAGTGAGCAAGGCATTGTTTTGAGATTGGGTAAATATGTGGAAACAACTGATGCCGGCTTACATTATCATCTCCCCTATCCTTTTGAAAAAGTTTTTATCGTTGATATCACCAAAGAACGAAGCATTAATTTAGGGGTTAATGAAAATTCATTTCGTGAGGCTTCTACCAATGCGCTCACAGAAAGTCATATGTTGACCGGTGATGAAAATATTGTTGATATCAATCTTACGGTCGTTTGGAATATTAAAGATGCAAAGGATTATTTATTTAAAACGAGAACCCCTGATTCAACCGTTAAAGTTGCTGCACAATCTGTCTTAAGAGAAATTATCGGGCAATCTAAAATGGAAGATGTTATCACCGGCGACAGAAACAAAATTGAAAATGACACCAAAAAGGAATTACAGACCTTATTGGATAATTTTAAAACAGGTGTGAATATCGTTCGTGTCAAACTCCAAAAAGCTGATCCTCCAAAGCAGGTAGTTGATGCCTTTAATGAAGTGCAAAGAGCTAAAACCGATGCGGAACGTTTTAAAAACGAGGCAGAAGCTTATGCTAACGAGGTTTTACCTAAAGCAGAAGGTGAAGCTATTAAAAGAAGACAAGAAGCAGAAGCTTATCGTGAGGCTGTTATCAGCAAGGCGGAAGGTGAAGCACAAAGATTTACTTCTATTTACAATGCTTATAAAACCGGGAAAATTGTCACATCAAAACGACTTTATTTAGAAACGATGGAAGATGTTCTTAAAAAGTCTAAGAAAGTCATTATGGAACCAGGACAAAAGAGTTCTAACATGATGCCTATTTTACCGCTTAAGTAATGGAGTTAAAGATGAAAAAGAATTTACATGCTATTATCATTGGTGCCGTTTTATTGGTATTTTTGGCATCACAATCTCTTTATATCGTGCAACAGCCAGCGCAAGCCATTGTCCTGCAATTTGGTGATCCGGTCAGATTAGTGCAAGAGCCCGGGCTAAAAATCAAAATACCTTTTATTCAAAATGTTATTTTTTATGACAAGAGACTTCTTAACCTTGAACCTCCGGCACAAGAAGTTGTCTTGAAAGACAAAAAGCGTTTGGATGTTGATACTTTTTCGCGCTATAGAATCGTTGAACCGCTGACTTTCTATAAAACGGTTAGAAATGAATATCAGGCACAGAATCGTTTGCAGGAAATTGTTAACTCATCAGCTAGAAATGTCTTAGCAACGTTTACTCTTAAAGAACTTCTGTCTGAAAAGAGAACGGAAATTATGAAACAAATCAGTGATGCCGTTAAAGCTGATGCCAGCCAAATCGGGGTTGATGTTATTGACGTGCGTATTCGTCGTGCTGATTTGCCGATTCAAGTTTCTCAGGCCATTAACGACCGTATGAAAACTGAACGTATCCGCGAAGCCAAAGGATATCGTGCCGACGGCGAAAAGACCGCCCAAGAAATTCGCGCCACTGCAGATAAAGAGGCTACAATCACTGTGGCTACGGCTGAAAAAGAAGCGCAACGTATTAAGGGTGAAGGCGATAAAAAAGCGACAGAAATTTGGAACATGGCCACAAGTGTAGACCCTGAATTTTATGCTTTTTACCGCTCTTTAGAGGCCTATCGCAACTCCTTTGACGGGGAGACTTCTTTAGTTTTAGCTCCTGAAGGCGAATTCTTTAACTATTTTGGACAATCTTTGAAATAAGAGGCTTAGTATGCGCTTTTCTTTCTTTTTTGCTTGTTGTATGTGTTTTTCTGTTCAGGCGTTTGCTCTTGATTCATATGCTGATCTTGTTGATGAATTGATGCCGTCTGTTGTGAACATCTCAACAGAGAAAAAAGTTATTGATGCTAAAGAAGGTGGTATTGATAATGTTATGGTTGATCCTGCATTGCAAGGAAGAGAAGCGCTCGGTTCCGGTTTTTTTATCCGTAATGACGGTTATATTTTAACCAATCAACACGTTATTGAAGGGGCTAAAAAAATTACGGTTGTTACAAACGATGATAAATCTTTTGATGCAACCATTGTCGGCGTAGATGCGCCAAGTGACTTGGCGGTGCTAAAAATAAGTAATGCGACAGCAGACAAAGAACATCCTTTGGTGTTTAAGTCTGTAGTGTTCGGAGATGCAAACAAAGCACGAATCGGCGATAAAATCTTAGCTTTCGGAAACCCCTATGGTTTAGGAGTTAGCGTTTCTGCCGGTATCATCTCTGCGAAATCTCGTTCTATCGGATTAGGTGAGCAGCAATATTTGCAAACAGATGCCGCAATTAACCGCGGAAACTCAGGTGGTCCGATGTTTAATTTGCAGGGAGAAGTTATTGGCGTGAATGCAGCCATTTTCACAATGCGCGGCGCCAGCGGAGTGGGCTTTTCTCTCCCTTCAAATATCGCTAATTGGATTTCTTCGCAAATTATTTCTAACGGGAAAGTTCGGCGCGGTTGGCTGGGGATGACTGTTGCTCACGGAATTGATAAGTACACAGATAAGTCAGGCTTTGTGATTACGGAAATCAACGAAGAATCTTCGGCTTATAAAGAAGGTTTGCGCGTTGGTGATATCATTACTGAGTATAATGACAGACTGGCGACAAATATTTCTGATTTTTTGCATTTTACAGAAACCATGGAGCCAGGGCAAGCATTACGTTTGAAAACGTTGAGTTACGGAGAAGAAATCCGCAATGTGATACGTATTCAAGAAATGCCTGAACAAGAACTTAAAGATGTCACCAATAAAGCATTAAGCGAGAATCGCAAGTATTCTCGTGAAGGTTTGGGTGAGGATGTCGTTTATATATCAGAATTAAAAATCGCTGTCAGAGAGGCCGAACCTCGGGGGTTAACGATTGTCAAGATTGATTCTGATTCACCTCTTCGTGGTAAAGGAATTAGCGTTGGTGATATTATTTTAGAGGCAGATCGGGCCGAAATTTATTCCGCAGATAATTTATTGGATAATATCCGATATGCCGTTTTTAGTGACTATCGCCCACTCTCGCTTCTCATTCAAGGGATTGATAACACCTTTTATTCCACTATAGAATTGGCAAAAGAAAATGATTAGAGTTGATTTTTATCATTTGCAAAAAGCTCCTCTTGAGCACGTTTTACCTAAACTTTGTGAAAAAGCGTATGCCACGGGTAAACGCATCAAGATATTACTCGGCAATGAGGAACGTGTTGAATTTATAAATTCTTTATTATGGACGTATGCGGAAGATTCTTTTTTGCCGCATGGGTCAAAAAAGGATGGCTTTGTTGAAAGTCAACCCATTTTCATTTCTACCAGTGAAGAAAATGAAAATCAGGCTCATCTGCTTATTCTTGCCGATGGCGCGACCCCTAGTTTGGATGTTCTTTCACAATATGAACGAATCTTAAATATTTTTGATGGAAACGATGAAAATGCTCTTAATCGGGCAAGAGCTTATTGGAAGGAAATCAAAACGCTTAACGGTGAGTTGCATTATTGGCAGCAAAATGAACGTGGTGCATTTGAGCAAAAAGTGTAAGTCTATCTTTGGTGTTCTTAATGAGGTATATTCGGAAATAAGGCTTGCACAATTGTAATTTTTATGGCATTATTCGTCCAACGATATTTTTTTAGGGGAATAAATTATGACTAATCTACAAACAGCAACTAACAGTCTTCAATATGATGATTTAAAACACGCTGTTGAAACTATTGATCGTGAAATTGAAACACTCCAGATTTTGAAAAACAGCTTGGATAGTAATCTGTCCGTTGCTTTGGATTTGTTGCAAAACACCAAGGGACGCGTTATTGTTACAGGTATGGGGAAATCTGGTCACGTTGCGCGTAAAATGGCTGCTACTTTTGCTTCTACTGGTACTGTTTCCTTTTTTGTTCATCCGGCAGAAGCCAGTCACGGCGATTTGGGTATGATTTCCGATGATGATGTTATCATCGCTATTTCTTATAGCGGCGAATCTAAAGAATTGTCTGATATCCTGGTTTATGCAAAGCGTCATAATATTCCGCTTATTGCCATTACAAGAAATCCGCAAAGTGCTTTGGGTAAAAATTCATCTCTTGTTTTGAAACTGCCTGATAACGGTGAGGCTTGTCCTTTGGGATTAGCACCAACTTCTTCTACCACCGCTACAATGGTTTTAGGCGATGTTTTGGCGGTTGATTTGATGGAGCGTCGCGGCTTTTCTGCTACAGATTTCCGTCAACGCCATCCGGGAGGAAAATTAGGAGCTATTCTCTGCAAAGTTTCTGATGTTATGCATAAAGGTGATGAAATGCCTCTGCTTAAAGAAGATGCTAATATGCAGGAAGCCTTGTTGGTTATGAGTGAAAAAATGTTAGGTTGCGTTGGTATTACAGATAATGAGGGTAATTTGACCGGTATTATTACCGATGGTGACTTAAGACGTTGGATGTCCCCGAATTTGATTACCGAAAAAGTTTCAAAAGTTATGACAAAGAACCCGAAGGTTATCAATCCGGATGCATTGATTGTTGATGCCGTTAATCTGATGAATAACACCGGACGCGGTATTACGAACCTCTTTGTCGTTCAAGATAAAAAGCCTGTTGGGGTTATCCATATTCATGATTGTTTGAAAGCCGGAGTTGCTTAAGAGTGTTTGAGACTCAAAAAATAGACAGCTTTTTTAGCGGAGAAAAGAATCTTCTTGATGAGGAAGAGAAAGTTTTTATCAGCAGACGAACTAAAATTGTTCGTTTCTTAAAGCTTTTTCTTCCTTGTCTGACTGCTTTATTGCTCGGTTTAGGTATCGCTTTGTTTGATTTTGATACCAATAATGATACGACGATTTCTCTTGCCGATGAGGAAAAAATTTATTTTGAAAAATTCCGTATGAAAAATACAGTATTTGAAATTACGGAAAGAGATAATCAGCATAGTACCCTTCGTGCCGATATTGTTGAAGAAATTGAACCCGGTAAAAAGTTGTATAATTTGGTTAATCCGGATGCTGAGACTTTAGATAAAGGAAAAATTATAACCCTTTCTGCCGAAACCGGTACTTACAATCAAAATAAACAACTTTTAGACCTCAAAAAGAAGGTTGTAGCCAATTATAACAAAGAAATGGAAGCGCATACCAATAGTGCTTCTTATAATTTTGCCAAAGAATATGGCTATGGCAATGAAAAGATTATAGGTCAAGGTGAGAGAGGTTCTTTTGAGGCGGATAAATTTACTTTTGATAAGAAGAAAGGAATCGGCACTCTTATTAAAAACGTTGTTATTAAAAGTCAAGATTTTGAACTAAAATCTCCAGAGAAAGCAACTCTTTTCCTCAACGATAGTAAATTTATTTCTACTCGTGCCACAGTCAAAAAAGGAAAAGATATTCTTAAAGGAGATACGGTTACGGCCTTTTTTAAGGATACGAAAAGTTTTGATATTGATAAAGCATATAGCAACGGACATACTGAAATCTATTCCGACGGGAAAAAAGCTTTTGCAGATAGAGGCGAGTATCAGGCGTCTACGGGGTTGGTTAAACTCTTTGATAATGTCAAAATTGTAGATACGAATGGGTATACCGCAACGGCCGACTTTGGTATCTACGACAGTGCAAAAAAATTGTTCACCTTACAAAAAAATGTTAAGGTTAAAGATAAAAACGGCTATACGGCTATTGCCGAAAACGGCATCTATGATTTAAATAAAAAGACTTTCACTTTAGAAAAAAATGTGAAAATTGATAAAGGGACTAATGTTATCACAGCGCCTAAGGCTATTTATTTTCAGAATAAAGATGAATTCAGATTTTATGATGATGTTAAAGTTACACAAGAAGATAATACGGCAACGGCAACCAGTGGTGTGTACTTTGTGAAAAAGAATATTGCCGAGCTTGAAGGAAATGTTGTTATTACTAAAAAAGGAAATATTGTCAGAGGAGACAAGGCTATTTCTGATTTTACAACCTCTAAAAGTCGGCTTATTGCTAAAAACGGCGGAAGAATTTCCGGTAAGTTGATTGAAAGCACCTTAAAAGAGAAAAAGGATAAGTAGTATGACTAAATATGCTGATACACAAAATTCTATTCTTGAAGTTTTTAATATCGGAAAAAGATATAAAAACAGAAGTGTTTTGCGTAATGTTTCCTTAAATGTCAAAAGAGGTGAAGCTGTTGGCTTGTTAGGGCCGAACGGTGCGGGTAAGACAACTTGCTTTTACTGTGTTACGGGATTGATTACACCGGATTATGGTGACGTGCATATTGATGGGCAGGATATTACGTATCTTCCTATGTATAAGCGAGCACGTATGGGAATTGGTTATTTGCCGCAAGAAGCCTCAATCTTTCGTAACTTAAGCGTTGAGGATAACATCAAGGCAGTTTTAGAAATTGTGGTTGATGATAAAGAAAAGAGAGAGGTAATGTTGGAAGATCTCTTAAATGAATTTTCTATTGCGCATTTAAGAAAATCTCCGTCTATTGCTTTGTCAGGTGGTGAACGTCGTCGTCTTGAAATTGCTCGTGCACTTGCCGGACAACCTAATTATATCCTTTTGGACGAGCCGCTGGCCGGTATTGACCCAATTGCTGTCGGGGAAATTCGCGAATTAGTTTCTCAACTCAAGAATCGCGGCTTAGGGGTGCTTATTACAGACCATAATGTTCGTGAAACATTGGATATTATTGACAGAGCTTATATATTACACGGAGGTTCTGTTTTAATGGAAGGTACGCCTAGTGAAATTGTTGCCAGTGAGGAAGTGAGAAAAGTCTATCTCGGTGATAATTTTTCAATATAAAATAGGCCTTTTTTATTGACTTTTTGTTGTAAATCGGGATATGATTTGTTTAGAAAAATAATAAATGATTGAAGGGAAATGTTATGAAAGTTACATTGTCAGGAAAACAAGTTGATATTAGCGATAAATTGCGGAAACACGTTGAAGCAGGTGTTGAGGCTTCTGTTTCTAAATATTTCAGCGCTCCTATCAGCTGCTCTGTTGCTTTTTCTAAAGAAGGCGAAGATTTTGGTGCAGAAATTACAGTTCATCCTGCAAAAAATATTGTTTTGAAGGGTTCTGGTTCTGCTGCAGATCCTTATTCTGCTTTTGATAATGCTAATGAACATATTGCGACTCGTTTGCGCCGCCATAAAACTAAATTGAGCGGTCATAAAAGCAAAATCGGTTTGGCTGAATTAGCATACTCCGCTGTTTTGCCTTTGGTTGAGCAAGATGACGAAGTTGATGTTAATGAAGATGCTCCGTTGACCATTGCTGAAACAGATGCTAATATTCCTGTATGTACCGTTAGTGAAGCTGTTATGTTGATGGATTTGAGTAATGAATGTGCTCAAATGTTTAGAAACAGCGCTAATAACCATATTAGTATGGTATATCGTCGTAAAGACGGTAATATCGGTTGGGTTGAACCGAAAGCTGATAACTAATTTTTGAGGAATAAGCTAATGAATATTGCAGACATAATTTCTAAAGATGCTGTGCTTGATAATCTTCAAGCAGCAAATAAGCGTGAGCTTGTTCAGATTTTATCTGAACGTGTTGCCGCACTTTCCGGTTTGGATGAACGGGCTGTTTTTGACGCTGTTTGGGAACGTGAAAATCTTGGTTCTACAGGCTATGGCGAGGGAGTTGCTTTTCCTCACGCCAGAATAGAAGGCTTAGATAAAGTTTGCGGTATGTTTGCAAGACTTGAAGAGCCGGTTGATTTTGATTCGTTGGACGGAAAACCTGTTGATTTGGTTTTCTTGCTTATTAGTCCGGAAAATAGTGGGGCTGATCACTTGACCGCCTTGGCTGCGCTTTCTCGTATTTTGAAAACAGAAGGCAGTTGCGAGAAATTGAGAAAAGCTCGTTCTATTGACGAAATTTATGCAATATTAAATGCTTAATTATTCCATTCAAGAAGTCCCCTATCTTCGGATAGGGGATTTTTTTTATGCACAGTATGATATCTGTAGCAGTTAAGCGAGATGCTCAAGGTTATACGCCTGGGGCTGAACGCCTAGAAGAAAGACGTGATGCTCGCTATAATGAGCTTAAACGGATTGAAAGTAATGAACGGATTAAAATTCGTCAGGCTGAAGCCATTGAAAATGCCGCTGACAATATGGGCGTTCTCAGTGGAAATTTAAGTGTTAGCCTTGGTGATTGATTACCTATTTTTAGAGTGCTTTGATATATTGTCAAAGCACTTTTTTTATATCGCTTTCTTATCGTGAAAAGTTATTCTTTATCTTACTCATCATCTTTTGCATTGGGGACAGAGGCTTTGTTCCATAGTATATCTTAGGTTTTGTGTTTAACTCATCAATTTTTAACTCTATATTATCCTTATCTTGTGGCAAAATTAACTCAGATAACGGAGCATTCAAACCGGTTTCACCACTTAATTCCACACGTTTTAAGCCTTCTATATTCAGCTGCAATTGCTCCGGCATGGTTTTACAATCTTTAAAATTGATTTCTTGGACATTTTGAGGAAATTTTATCGCTTCCAACCTACTCAACAATGAATTCTGAAATTCTATTTTTTCGCACTCTTTTATGCTGCTTAAGTCTAGCACTTTTTGTTGCGCACGATAGTTGCGAATGCTTAATGTTTGAACCTTTTCAGGAAATATTTTTATCTTTTCTATATTATCCTGATTTAGTTCTAACAAGACTATCTTGGCAAACGATGATAAATCAAAATTTTGCGGTAATTGTGTTTTTCCATCTACATAAAATAATCCCATTTCCGCACCTTGCGGGAAAAACACATTTTCCGCATCGCTCAAATCGGATTGCTCTATCAATACGCGCCATAATTTCTGTAAATTACTAAAGTCTATATCCTTAGAAAAACGCTTTGCTCTTTCAAATGAAATATCGGTTATTGTATCCGGTAATCTTAGCACCAAACCGTTTAGGTCTGTTTGCTCTATATTTAGTAATTCCAGTTTTGAGCTATCTATATTATTGGCTTGAGGGATATTTTGACAATCGTTTATGGTTAAAATTTTTATATCATCCAGTTCCAGCCTTGAATAATCTTCTAAATTTTGATGACCTAAATATCCTCTTTCGGTATTATTAGTTTGCTTTATCCGATATACTTTGCCTTCTGTAGCTTTCTTTTGAGCGTTTTGCAGAAGTTTCGTTTGCTCTTGGTAAACTTTTTGCTCAAGCAAGTAGTTATCAATGTTTTTAATATCTCTTTCATCTATATCTGTATTAGCAAAATATGTCGGTAAAGGTTGCCCTAACCCACTATAAACCAGGTTTGCCAATAAATAATCTTCTGCATTTAATGTGCTTGTTTTTTTATGAACAACCTCTATCAAGTCTCGCATTTTTTCCAAAACAGATTTTTGTTCTTTGCGATTTAAGATGCTCCCTACCAACAAAGGGCGATATATAGCGTATTCCGATAAATCTTTATCTGTTTTTTGTTTGATTAGGGCTAAAATTTCTCTGGTAACTTTGGGATTATCCGTTGAACTCAATATACTTTGGCAAAATTCAGGAGTTATCGCCTTTTCTCCTATTTTATATTCATGTAGGCGATTGTAACAGGATAAAGGGCTCTTTTCCTCGTTTATGGCAATTACGTAATCTTTTATTTTAATCATTCACCCTCATCAAAAAAATTCTTGCCCAGCCGTAAAATTCTTTGAGCTTTGTTAGTATAAGAACCATCTTGGTTATGCACATAAAAAGGCGGCAAAATTTTTGTTACGCCTCTTGCTCCTCTCTTGGCAATTATCGCTACTCGTTTAGCATCTTGTTCATATTTGGAATATAGCGGCAAAATCCGTATATCTCCGGCGCGATTATGCAAAGCGGACAATATCTCATTTATGGCCTCGGTTCTGTTTATCAGATACAACTCTCCTTTTGATTTTAACATTTTTATGCAAAAAATCAACCAGCCCGTTAAATCAAAGTTTTGATGATTATGAGCTAATTTTTTACTTTCATTCGGTGAGGGCATATCATGATCGCTATATGGCGGATTTGTTATCACGATATCATAGGTGTTCAGCTCTTCTTTTCTATCTTCTCGTATATCAAAATTTTCGTATGATAAAATGTTTTGAAAATTATTTGCCTTAGCACTTTGGTTTGATAATTCTACTAATTCTTTTTGAATGTCCAGCCCCTTAATTTTTACATCTTTGTCTTTCATTCTTGAGGCCAGGCACAATGATATAGCCCCTGTTCCGGAGCCGACGTCTAGAATTTTAGCGCCCGATTTTATTTTTCGTTCATCTACCAATGATGATAAAAACACGGCATCCGTTGAGGCGCGATAGCCATCTTGAGGTTGAAAAATTTTTATTTGTTTATCCAGTAAATAATCATTGGTAAAATCAGACATCGTTCTTCTTCCTAAAACAAAAGGCTTAAAAAGGTTTTACCCCTCTTAAGCCCTTTTTTATCTTATCTGTTTTGCAGATTAAGCGCTTGGGCAGCTCTTTGCTTGTTCAGCATTTACTTTTACCCATTTTTCTTCTGCTTCATCATCAGATGTGATTGCACTTTGCGGGCATTCAGAAATGCAAACACCGCAATCAATGCAAGTATCCGGATCTACGACATATTGTTCATCACAAACATGAAATGCTTCTACAGGACATACACCTGCGCATGTTCCGCATTTGATGCACAAATCGCCATTTACAACTGAAGGCATATTGTTTCTCCTAAAAATTAAAATTCATCACCGCTTTATTTATATGCAATCTGCACTAATTGCAAGTAAAAAATTATTTTTCATATACGCTTTCTTGATTTTAAGATTGAAATTATAAAATTTCGCGGTATTATTTGCCCAATTGATTTTTTATTGAGGAATAACAAATGTCAAATATTAAAGTCAGATTTGCGCCAAGTCCTACCGGCTGGATGCATATCGGTAATACCAGAACCGCCTTGTTTAACTATCTTTGGACAAAGAAGATGGGCGGTAAATTGTTGTTGAGAATTGATGATACAGATAAACTTCGCTCTAAAAAAGAATATGAAGACGGTATCAGAGATGCGCTGACTTGGTTGGGAATCTCTTGGGATGAAGAAGCCAGACAATCCGCTCGTTTTGCGCGCTATGATGAAGTTGTTGAAAAATTAAAACAAGAAGGGCGAATTTATGCTTGTTATGACACGCCGGAAGAGTTGGAATTTAAGCGCAAGAGATTGCTCTCCAGAGGATTGCCGCCGATTTATGACAGACAGGCTTTGTCTTATACAGAAGCGGATATTGCTCGCTTTCAGGCGGAAGGGCGTAAGCCTCACTATCGCTTTAAGCTGATTGATGAGGAAATTGTTTGGGATGACGTTGTTAGAGGAACTTGCCGCTATGAAGCAAGCAAACTTTCTGACCCGATTATCATTCGTGAAGACGGTAGCTATTTGTATCACTTGCCTTCTGTTATTGATGATGTGGATTTCAAAATCACTCACATTGTAAGAGGTGAAGATCACGTTACCAATACAGCTGCACAAATTCAGATGTTTAAGGCTATCGGCGGAACTGTTCCGACATTTGCACACTTGCCGCTTTTGACCGGTAAAGAGGGAAAGCTCTCTAAACGACTCGGCAGTCTTGGTGTGCGTGAATTGCGTGAAGACGGCATTGAAGCTATGGCGATTTGCTCATTCTTGGCAAAGCTCGGGACTTCGGAAGCGATTGAACCGTTTTATTCTTTAGATGATTTGGCTCAAACTCTTGATTTTAGCAAAATCGGACACGCTCAGCCGAAATTTGATGAAGAAGAGTTGAAGAAATTTAATACTAAACTTGTTCACAATATGCCTTATAGCGCGCTTAAAGATAATTTTGGCGTGAGCGAAAATTTCTGGAACGATGTTAGAGGAAACCTTGAAGTTGCCAAAGATGTTTTGTTGTGGGATAATATTTGCAACAAAGAGATTGAACCGATTATGGAAGATGCTGACTTTACGGCTCAAGCTGCGCAAATGCTTCCGGAAGGTGATTTTGATGATGCCACTTTCAATAATTGGATGAATAAACTCAAAGAAGCAACAGGCAGAAAAGGTAAAGATTTATTCCACCCTATTCGTATGGCTCTCACCGCTCAGGCAAATGGACCGGAATTAAAAACTTTGTTGCCGCTTATCGGCAGAGAAAAGGCTTATTTGCGTCTTAACGGGAAGAAAGCATAATCTTTCTTTATTGCGGATAAATAAAAAAGCCTCTTCATGGAGGCTTTTTTTTGTTTTAGAGCTTGATTAACTCATCAAACACAGAATTCCTATTCCCTTAACGTTATCCTTATTCGCGGGATTGAGAGATTTTGTTCAAACATATTTCACAAGTTTTATCTTTGGCTATTTTCGGATTGAGGGATTCAAATATCTTTTTGGCTTCTGCCAGATATTTTTTCCGCTCTTCCGGTGTTTTTGCCTGAGCGGCTTGTTCTTGCGCCTCATCGCATAATACCAATCCGATATTTTCTTTGCCTACCGCATTTATCATTTTTTCCATTGAGGCATAAGTACCTACAACTATCGGCGTATCGGCTGTTTTTTCTTTGCCGTAAAAAGCACCAATCTCCGAGGATGAAAAGCCGGTCTTATCTATAAAATCTTGCTTAACTTGCTCTAAGACTTTGGTATTTTCTTCTAAGATGATAATCTTTTTATGTGGTGCTTCCGCTCGATAGCCCTCTGCCATTGCCATCATCAAATAGGTTTTACCAAACGCCGTACACGCGTGGAAATAACCATGGCTTAAAGAAGCATCTTCCGCGCTAGCTTTATCCACCAGCTTTAGTATGCTTTGCTCTTGGCGATCTTCTAAATCCAGCTCGTTGGCTACAAACTTTTTGATGATACCTTCTTTAAGTGCGCGAAAACTTTCTTGACGCTCTCTTGGTTCAATGTCTTTTTCTTGCGCTATACCTTCGCGCCATTGTCTTTTGTTGGCTTCTATTTTGGCTAAAGTTTCTGTATCTATCGGCATTTCTCGTCCTCTTTTGTTTAAAAACCTCCTGATGTTACCCTATTTTTAGACAAACTTCAAGCGTAAATTTTTTCTAAAAATCTTAGTAGAATCCCACAACAAACTTGGAAATGAATTGAGGATTTGTCGTGTATTTTTTATTCTTTACTTATATAAAAAATTGCGCTACCTTTATCGCGTTTTAATAAAAGTTTTGTCACAAAACGCCATATTTTACATAAAGGATTTTATATGATTAACGAACGTGCTGCATACGCGGACATTTTGCAAAAAATTCTGACGTCTAATGTTCCTTTGAGCGCTTTTAAGGATAGTCTGCCCAATGCACAAAAAAATTTTTTTAATATGCTGTTTTTAACAACCTTTCGCCAACTGACTTTCATTAAAGAGCAGGTTTTACCGCGTTTTGTTCAAAAGAAAATCCCCTCTAAACAGAAAATCTTGAGCTATGTTCTTTATCTGGCTATTACAGAATTGTTGTTTTTGGAAACGCCTGATTACGCCGTGCTTAATTCTTATGTGGATATTGCTAAAAAATCTACTGATAAATTTGGGGCAAACTTTACTAATGCCGTTTTGAGAAATGTTTTACGACATAAATCTGAGCTCCTTTCTCTCCCTCTTAAGTCTTATTTCAGCGCAGAGTTCTTAAAAATCTTAAAACCTGATTATACCAAAGATGAAATTCTGCAGATGGAAAAATATGTGGTTGTTGAGCCGGCTTTGGATATTACACTTAAAAACTCTGCTCCGAATCCTTTTGCTAACGGTCTTACTTTGCCTAACGGCTCTATTCGCTTGCCGGCACAGACAAAAGTTTCGGAACTTCCGGGGTATGCGGACGGTATTTGGTGGGTTCAAGATGTTTCGGCTTCTCTTGCTGTTCAGGCTTTATCCGATATTTTTGGAAAACAGGTTTTAGACTTATGCGCTGCTCCCGGAGGCAAGACAGCTCAATTGCTTGATGCGGGCGCAAAGGTAACGGCTGTTGATATATCTCAAGAGCGGCTTGAAACCTTGAGAGAAAATATGAAACGCCTCAATTTGACAGATAACCTCCAAATCGTTTGTGATGATGCGTTGCAGTTTTCATCTTCTAAAAAGTTTGATATTATCTTGGTTGACGCGCCCTGCTCTGCAACCGGTACTTATCGCCGGCATCCGGAAATTATTCACACCAAAACAAGGCAAGATGTCTTGCAGCAAGCACAGCTACAAAAAGATATTCTTGAACACGCTGTTTCTTTATTGTCAGATGATGGCAAAATGGTTTATGTTACTTGCTCGTTGGCTAAAGACGAGGGAGAAAAACAAATCAACACGTTCCTAAAGCAACATTCTGAATTTGTGGCGGCTCCTATTTCTGTTTTGGGGACGGAACATATGCTAACTAAAGAGGGATATTTACGAGTTCTCCCGCAATATTTTAATATTCCCGGTCAACCTGATTTATCTGGTGCGGATGGATTTTTTATCGCGTGTTTGCAAAGGAAAATTTAATAAACTGATGTTATACTATCTATAACTTAATAGAGCTAAAGGTGATATGATGAGTGAAAGTTTTGTGTTAGGTATTGGAATTTTGTTGGTTTGCTTTACCTTGTCTACTTTTGTGTTGACAAGAATACAAACAGATATTTTCCCTGAAGAGTACGAATTTAAGTTAGACCCGTTCTGGTATTTGTTGGGGCTTTTCCTCCTTGGCGCGGTGTCTTCATATTATTTGCAACCGGCTTTAAGTGATGCTGTTCAGACTTATACTGTTTGGACTTTTGTGTTACCTATTGTTTTTGCGGCGCTTATTTATTTTTGTTATTTACTTGATGTTGCATGGGTAACAACTCTTGTCTCTTACTTTTTGGCACTTGGTATTTGTTTCATGAAACCGGATGACTTTATTCTCTTTCCTGAGTATCTATCGCCTTGGCAAGATAAATTGGTCGTAGCGTTGCTTATTCTTTTGGTTTCAAAAGGATTGGGACTTCTTAACGGTTCCGGTGGTATTGCCTCTTCACAATTTGTTGCCGTTATGATAACAGCCTTCTTACTTGCTTATTTTGGTGTTCTTCCGCAAATTTTAGGTACTGTTTCCCTTGCTTATTTAGGAATTATGCTCGCCTTTACATTTCTTAGCTGGCCACCGGAAAAAATTATGATTAGCAATGGGGCCTTTTCTGCATTAGGCTTTATTTTGGCTTGCTTTATGCTTGATGCTTCGGTTGAATTTTCAGATGCTTCCATGTTTATTGCAGCAGCTTATTTGTTTACCGAGCTGGGATGCGCTTTTTATAATCGCTTTTTATTACAGCAGCGGCGCGATTATTTGTTTATGAATACTTCTTATTATCGCCTTATGGAATTGGGAGCGCCCGAAAAAGCTATTGCTTTTAGCATTGCAAAAATTCTATTGGTCAACATTCTTTTGGCGCTCTTTCAAATTGCCGCTTATGAAAGATTGGCTTTACCTATCTTTACCGTTGCTTTTAACTTATGGTTGCTCTCTATCTTATCTGGGGATACTAAGCCGGAAGAGTTGTTATCTTTTTCCAGATGGGGTAAAAATGCTATAAAAGGAGTTTTTGCCAAAAATAAAAGCGCTCATACGCATCCTTCTCAAGAAGAAACAACTCTTGAACCTGAAGATGCTGTTGAGCAAGAGAAACTTGAAAATAAAACAACTACAAAAAAGCGTAAACCCCGCAAGAAGAAAACTTTAACTAAATAAATTTTGGTGGAGCCGATGGTCAATTTTATTAAAGTTCTATTCGGGAAGCATTCAGATAATAAACGCGTTTTGCCCAAAGTTGAAACGCTTAAAGTTGTTGTGGTTGATTTTGTGGAGTATGGAAACTATGGTTTTGGGCAGGCTTTAACCAGACTCTTACAGCGCAATCCTAATTTTAATGTACGCTTTTTTGATGAGCCGTTTGATAAAAGTTTTTTAAATCTACAAGGACGCAACTTTTTTGATTTGATTGATGCCGGAAATACTATTTTACAAAAGCTGAATGCCGACGTGATTGTTTGGGGGTATCAAGAAAATGAAAATATCAGGCTTAACTTCCAAACTGCCAACGCTTATTCTGATTGGGATAATGCTTCTTGCTCTGTTTTGGATAGCTTGTTTGTGCCGGCGGAATATTTTGAACATATCAATTTTTTCCCCGAAATACTCACAAATTTGATTACAGGGATGATGGCTGCTTCCATTAGTGAACAACGAATTGACCTTAGACATTTGAAACAAAAATTACTTAAAGGCGTTATCACCAAAATAACAACCGATGCACCTATTGATAACAATAATTTGATGTTTTCTCCCTATGTTTTGAACACGGTCGGACTTATTTATCTCAGCTATTCACAAAATGAATTGACGCAGAAAACTTTTGATACCGCAAAAGAGTTATTTATGAACGCCCTGTCATATCAGCATCAAATTATGCAAAATGTTCATATCGGGTGTATTTATAAAAATCTGGCACAACTTTATGAAATTGCACTTAAGCAAGATTTAGGCGGTTACTGGCTTTTGTTCAGAGAAGCTATTACTAATTATAGAACAGCGCAAAAATATTTAGATCACTATAACTATCCGTATGATTTTTCGCTGATTTCTTTTAAGCTTTCTCAGCTATATTTCCAATATTGGAAATTTACCAACGATGTTCAGGCGCTGCGTGATGCGGTCTATTTCTTGCGGGAAGCTGAAAAAACTTATACGCAGATTACTTTTCCGGAGCAATGGTCTAAAATTGAGGGGTATCTTGGATTTTATTTGTCGTTATTGGGGTTATTCTCTAAAAGTGATGACATTTCAAGGTTGGCTATTCGGAGTTATAAAAACAAACAGCAAGTCTATCGTAAAGAACTTTACCCTGTTATGTGGGCAAAGATTCAAGAAAATATTGCCAATGTTTATTATAATATTGGCAAAAATGGACGAGATAAACAAGCCTTTGCAGAGGCTATTGATTATTATCAATCCGCTCTTAAAGTTTATGAAAACAAGAAAATGCATCAGGAAATTACTATTGTGAACGATAGTGTTGATAAAGTGATGAAGGCTTGGCGCGCATAATCTATTTTAATTCATCTAACGAAAAAGCAACCTTTTTAAGGTTGCTTCTTTTGTTTTAGTCTCTTCTAAATTACTTCTCGGCGACCGACGTGATCAGCTGGTGTGACCACGCCTTCCGCTTCCATTCTTTCTATGATTGAAGCGGCTTTGTTATATCCAATTCCCAATCGGCGCTGGATATAACTTGTAGAGGCCTTTTTGTCATTACGAACGATGGCCACCGCTTGTTCATATAAATCATCTTTGCTGTTTCCGGCGGCACCCATTGCTGTTCTGTCAAATAATGCTCCGGCGTCTTTTCCTTTAACATCTAACTCACCTTCCGTGATGCCTTCAACATATTCCGGTTGACTTTGTGACTTTAAGAAATTGACAACGGCTTCTACTTCAGAATCCTCTACAAACCCTGCATGGATACGTTGTGGGCGAAGTCCTGCAGGCATATATAACATATCACCTTTACCCAATAATTGTTCGGCACCTTGTTCACCTAAAATGGTTCGGCTGTCAATTTTTGAGGTTACCTGAAAACTGATACGCGTCGGGAAGTTTGACTTAATGGTACCGGTAATAACATCTACAGACGGACGTTGGGTAGACATAATCAAGTGAATTCCGGCAGCACGAGCCATTTGCGCCAAGCGTTGAATTGCCGCCTCAACTTCTTTTCCGGCAACAAGCATTAAATCGGCCATTTCATCAACCACAATAACAATATATGGCAATGGTTTTGTATCAAGCATCTGCTGTTCATATTTAGGTTTACCGGTTTCCGGATCAAAACCGACTTGGATGGTGCGCATCGGTTTTTCGCCTTTTTCGCGCAACTCTTTTAATTTTAGGTTGTAGCCGCTGATATTACGCACAGATAAGCAAGCCATCGCACGATAGCGTTCTTCCATTTCTCGTACCGCCCATTTTAACCCGATAACGGCTTTTGCCGGATCGGTAATAACCGGCGTCAATAAATGTGGTATGCCGTTGTAGACGGAGAATTCCAACATTTTCGGGTCTATCAAGATAAATTTACATTCATCCGGCGTCATTCTATATAGCAATGACAATATCATTGAGTTTACACCTACGGATTTACCTGAACCGGTTGTTCCGGCTACCAACAAGTGTGGCATTTTGGCTAAATCTGCATAAACATTTTTACCACCGATATCTTTACCTAAAACAACATTTAAGGTGTTTTTGCTGTCTATAAAATTACTGTCTTCCAATAAATCTCTTAACCATACAATTTCTCGTTTGGCATTTGGAATTTCTATACCGATTGTATTTGACCCTGGGACTACCGCAATGCGGACAGATACGGCTGACATGGAACGTGCAATATCATCAGCCAAACTTATGACACGTGATGTCTTTGTTCCCGGTGCCGGTTCCAGTTCAAATAAAGTTACAACCGGACCTGGACGGATTTTTACAATTTCTCCATGGACGCCAAACTCTTCCAATACCCCTTCTAGAGCACGTGCGGTTTCATTCAGCTCTTTTTCATTAACGCTTAACCCCAATTTTTCTTTCGGCTTCTTTAATAAATTGATATCCGGATATTTGTAACCGTTATTTTTTTCAGCTTTTTTATTTGCAAAAGATATCACTTCTGCCGATTTTGTTTTTTCAGCTTTAGGTTCTACTTTTTTCTCTTCTATTTTCGCTTTAGGCTCTTCTTGGCCTTCATCTACCGTTAAAGTCGGTTCTTTTCTCACTTTTTCTTTTGATTTATTGCTAATGCTCTCTTCGGTTATTTCTTCATTTTTAAAGAGGGCTTGCGGGTGGAATAAACGATTTACAAACGCATAAATACCTTTGCTTATTATATAAATCATGTGAGAGGCTTTTTTTATACCATTGCACCAATGTTTAAAATTTATACCCGCAGCTAAGTTAAAAGACATTAGAGCAATGATAGATAAAAGACCTAAGGTCAATGCCTCTGCATACCCTTCTAATTTCCAACTTTTGAACATCTTAATGCAGGCTTCCGGCAACAAATGACTAAATTTTCCCAGTAAGTTCATCTTTTCTAAAGGGGCTGAAAGAGTTTGAT
Source organism: uncultured Alphaproteobacteria bacterium (assembly GCA_944392315.1). Lineage (GTDB taxonomy): Bacteria > Pseudomonadota > Alphaproteobacteria > RF32 > CAG-239 > CAG-267. The sequence continues at coordinate 148,738 of CALXWH010000001.1, forward strand.
AAAATACACCTGCCAAAGAAATTATCCCCAAGAGAACGGCAAAAATTCTTATCTTCAGCTCCAAAATATTGTGATGCTTTATCAATAAATATCCCCATATCATGACTGGAATGAGAAAAACAAAGATTGCCAAGCCATAGCTGTTTACAATAAAATCAGCACTATAAGAGCCAAACCTTCCCATAAAATTGCTTATTTTATCTGAATTGGAAACATTAAATGATTCATCTGCCGGATTATAGCCTATTACGCTTAAGACAAGGCTTATGCAAAAAATTATCAAGCAACTTCCAGACAGAATACCGGCTACTTTTTTTAGGATGCTTTTCGTGTCTTTTTTCTCTTTATTTTTTGTTCTTCTGGCCATTTTTTCCTCTTTTTGCAAATAAATCTCTTGGTTTCCAGATTATCGGTAATTTTTAAACAAAATCTTAATTTTTTCCTTAATTCACGATTTATTCTCGGTTTTACCATATAAGCTATGCACACGTTAAGGATTTGGGCTTGACATTCATGAGCAGTCCTTTAGCTTATTGGCAGAAAAATAATTTGGAGATAAGCTTATATGAAATACGCTTTTGTTTTTCCCGGACAAGGTTCGCAATTTGTCGGAATGGGAAAAGAATTGGCGGAAAATTTTTCTTCTGCCAAAGATGTTTTTGAAGAAGTTAATCAGGCTCTTGGACAAGATTTGTATAAAGTTATGGTTGAAGGTCCAGATTCCGAGCTCACTTTAACAACGAATACACAACCGGCTATGATGGCTGTTTCTATGGCTATTGTCAGAGTTTTGGAAAAAGAATTCGGTATTAAGCTTAAAGATAAGGCTGCTTATGTTGCCGGGCACTCTTTAGGTGAATATTCTGCCGCTTGTGCTGCCGGCGTTTTTTCTCTTTCTGATACTGCAAAATTGTTGCGCATCAGAGGTGATGCTATGCAGCAAGCCGTTCCGGTTGGGGTTGGTGGTATGGCTGCCGTTTTGGGGCTGTCTTATAAAGATGTTGGCGCTTTGGTTGATGCTTGCAACGATGAAAAGTATTTCTGTGTTGCCGCCAATGATAATTCTGATGGTCAAGTTGTTTTGTCTGGTCATATCCAAGCTATTGAAAAAGCTGTTGAGATTGCTTCAGAATTTGGAGCAAAACGTTGCTTAAAGCTCCCTGTTTCCGCTCCTTTCCATAGCCCATTGATGCAGCCTGCTGCTGAAACTATGGCTAGAGCCTTTATGGAAGTGCAAGCTGAAAATGCTCAGATTCCGATTGTCGCTAATGTTTTGGCTGCTCCGGAAACCGAGAAAAAAGAAATTATTAAAAATTTAATTGAACAAGTTACCGGTACGGTTAGATGGAGAGAGACAATGGCTTTCTTTGATGCTGACGGGGTTACCGATCTTGTTGAACTTGGTGCCGGAAAAGTTCTCTCCGGTCTTGCTAAGCGGAGTTTGAAAAATATTAACTCTGTTTCCGTTTGCTCCGTTCAAGAAATTGAAGAACTGGCAAAAAATTTATAACTCTCTGCAGAAAAGGACATTTGATATGTTTAGTTTAGATGGTAAAATTGCTTTAATCACAGGTGCTGCCGGTGGTTTGGGTGATAAAATTGCTCGTACATTGCATGCACAAGGTGCAACACTTGCTTTGACTGATATGCGCGCTGAACCTATGGAAAAATTAAAGGCTGAATTAGGTTCTCGTGTTGAGTGCTTTGTTGCTAACCTCACAAATTCTGACGACGTTCATAACTTGGTTAAGAATGTTGAAGAAAAAATGGGCCGCATTGATATTTTAGTTAACAATGCAGGTCTTACTCGTGATAACCTCTTTATGCGCATGAGTGATGAAGATTGGCAGTTGGTTTTGGATGTTAACCTTTCTGCTGGCTTTAAATTAGCAAAAGCTGCTGTTCGCGGTATGATGAAGAGAAGATATGGCCGTATTATCGGTATTGCTTCTGTTGTTGGCGTTATGGGTAATGCCGGTCAAGCTAACTACTCTGCCTCTAAAGCCGGTATGATTGCTATGAACAAATGCTTGGCTCAAGAAGTTGGTTCTCGCGGTATTACAGTAAACTCTATTGCTCCGGGTTTCATCAGAACTCCGATGACAGATGTTTTGCCTGATGATGTTAAAGCTCAATTATTAAGTAAAATTCCTGAAGGTAAACTTGGCGAAGCTCAAGATATTGCCAACGCTGTTGCTTTCTTGGCTTCTGATGAAGCTCAATATATCACAGGTCAGACTTTGCACGTTAACGGCGGTATGGCTATGATTTAATCCTTTTTCAAATAAAGGACGTTTTTAAACACCGATTCTTGCGAGTCGGTGTTTTTTATTGGCTAAAAGCCCTCTTTTTTGCAGAAAAAGCGATGCAGAATCGTTTATTTTTACATTTATTCACAGTTTTATCCACATTTAACCCGCTGAAAAGATTCATTTTTGCCCGAAAACCACAAAAAAGTTAATTTTTTGATAAAAAACTAAAAATTTCCATTGATTCCCATAAAATACCATGTTATACCATAGGTAATGTGTACACAAGAGAGTTTAACTATGCGCAAAAGTTTTTTATTTTTAGATACGGTTGCCAATAAAGTAGACGCGAAAGGACGCGTTTCTTTACCGGCAGATTATCGCGCAATTGTTAAAGAACTCTCAACGGAAATTGTTTGCTACAGAAGTTTAACTGCTCCATGCATTGAAGGTTGTACCGAAGATTTATTAGAAAAGCTCGCAACAGATATTGAAAACAGCACAGACTTCTTTTCTGAAACACAAGATGATTTAACAAATCTTATCTTTGGTGACGCTAAGCGTTTTTCTTTTGACAGCACAGGACGTATTATGCTGACAGAAAAACTCTTAAAACACGCAGAAATAACTGATACGGCTGTTTTTGTCGGGAAAGGTCGTAAATTCCAAATTTGGAGTGAGAAAAATTGGGAGGCTGAGGAAGCCAGATTAAGAGAAAAAATTAAACTTAATCGCCCTTCCTTAAAGGAGGAGAATAAATAATGGTATCCTCTAAACACATCCCCGTTATGCTCAATGAAGTTCTAAAAGCTCTGCAACCTCAAAATGGTGCCACTTATGTTGATGCTACTTTTGGTAACGGCGGCTATACAGAGGCGATTTTAAAAAGTGCCGATTGTCGTGTTATTGCTATTGATCGTGATCCTTTTGTTATCAAAAGAGCCGAAGAATTAAAATCCCTTTATGGAAATCGCTTTGATTTTGTCAGCGGCACTTTTAGCCAAATTGACACACTCATATCTTTTCCGGTTAATGGGGTTGTTTTTGACATTGGCGTGTCATCTATGCAATTAGATAATTCGGAAAGAGGTTTTTCTTTTTCCAAAGAGGCTCCTCTTGACATGAGAATGTCTCAAGCCGGCTTATCTGCAAAAGACATCATCAATTCTATGAATGAGCAAGATTTGGCAGATCTTATTTACAAATATGGCGAAGAAAGAAAATCTCGTCAAATTGCTCATGCTATTACCTTATATCGCGCGCAGAAACCTATTGAAACAACAACGGAACTTGCGCAGATTATTTATTCTGTTTTGCCTAGAAAAAGAGAACAAATTGATCCGGCAACAAGAACTTTTCAAGCTATTCGTATTGCCGTTAACGATGAATTACATCAACTCCAAGACGGGCTGGAAGGGGCTCTTCGTATTACCCTTCCGGAGGGGCGCATTGTCGTGGTTGATTTTCATTCACTTGAAGACAGAATCGTTAAAACATTTTTTGCCGATAATGCAGATAAAAAAGTTCATGTATCTCGCTACAATAACAATAATTCATCTGCTGAAGCAGTATCAGACAAGCCCTTTAGCTTTGCTTCAAAAGCTATAATCCCTAGTGAAGAAGAATGTTTGGTTAATCCAAGAGCTCGCTCTGCTAAGCTCAGATATGCCGTTAAAAGAAAGGAACAGTCCCATGAGTAATGTAAAAACAGCTATCTCTATCTTATGGTTTTTATTTACTGTTGTTATTGGTTCTTATTACTTCGTGTTGACGAATGATGTGCAGAATCTGGAAAAAGAGTTGGCACAAATTAACCGTGATATTGAAAGTGATATTCGTGATATTCATATTTTGGAAGCGGATTGGAGCGAATTAAACAATCCGGAACGTCTTAAAGTTTTGGCCGGAAAATATATTTCTTTAGATTTTATCCATCCTGAACAAATTATTAACTATTCTGCTTTACCATTAGAAGGTGAGATTTTTGAGAATCCGACAATGTTTGCTAAAAACAGTAAAGGATTGCGTCAACTCGCTAATTCTGAACGTTAATAATGGTAAGAAAGTGTTGAAAGTTAGTCTATCAAAAAAGAAAAACAATAATCTTTATGCTCCCGGACAAGAAATCTATTTTTCTTCCGGTTCTTTTGGTTGGGAAACTGAAGACGAAACAGTTAATGTTTGTAGGAATCGTATTCTTATCATTATTGGACTTTTTTTGCTGATTTATCTGATTATTGTTATAAGACTTTTTAATGTTTGTTTGGTTGACGGTATTCAGCTTGACAGAGAAGCTATTTCTTATTATCGCCCTAAGTCCGGTCTAGTATTTCCGGTGCATCGTGCAAATATTACCGACAGAAACGGCGTGGTTGTTGCTACCAATCTTCCGACTGTTAATTTATTCACGAACCCTAAAAAAGTTAACAATGCTAAATTAGTTGCAAAGAAACTTTCTGAAATTTTTCCAGATATCAGCTATGAAGACTTTTTAATCAAATTAACCAGAAGATCCAGCTTTGTTTATCTCAAAAGAAATATTTCTCCGCAACAGCAAGCTAAGGTTAATGCATTGGGTTTTCCGGAACTAGAGTTTCAACCAAGCGAAATCCGCGTTTATCCGCAAAAAGAACTTCTTGCTCACATTTTGGGCAATACTGATATTGATAACAATGGTATTGCCGGGCTTGAAAAATCCCTCAATGATCGTCTTAGCTCCTCCACTAAGGATTTGCGCTTAACTATTGATTTAGGCGTACAATATACTATTCGTGATGAGTTAATTAAAGCCAAAGAGAAATTTCAGGCTGAGCGCGCTACTGCCGTCCTGATGGATATCAATACCTCTGAGATTATTGCTCTATCCTCTGTTCCTGATTATGATCTTAATCGTCGTGATTTTAAGGACAGAAATATAAAATTCAACTTTGCTACTCTGGGTGTCTATGAGCCAGGCTCCGTCTTCAAGGTATTTAACACCGCCCTTGGTCTTGACAGCGGAAAAATCAAAATTACCGATAGTTTTGATGCAACTAAACCCATAAAAATGGGGCGTCACCTTATTACGGATTTTCACGTTCCGGCAAAATGGTTAACTGTTGGTGAAACTCTTATTTATTCTTCTAATATTGCTTCTGCTTTGATGGCACTCAAAGTTGGTAAAAATTTGCAAATTAAATTTTTGAAGAATCTGGGACTGTTTGATAAAATTGAAAATTTGGAAATTTATGAAAAAGGTCGCCCTTTACACCGCAGCGAAAGCCGTTGGCAAGATGATACGGTTGCAACAACGGCTTATGGCTATGGTATTTCTGTTACTCCTATTCATATTATCACAGCTTTTTCTTCCATCTTAAATGGTGGAATTTATACTCCTCCTACTTTGACTTTTGAATCTAATCGGAAAAGTAAACGTGTGATTTCTACTCAAACATCCAATGATATGCGTCAATTATTGCGTAATGTTGTTGTTTATGGTTCAGCTAAGCGTGCAAATATTGATGGTTATGATGTGGCCGGAAAAACGGGTACAGCTAATAAACTTGAAAACGGCAAATATGTTAAAGGTAAGAACATTACTTCATTTGTTGCGGCATTCCCTATTTCTGATCCGAAATATGCTCTTATTGTGGTTTTGGATACACCTAAAGGCACTAAAGAAACATGGGGATATACCACATCTGGCTGGAACGCCGTTCCAACAGGAGCTAATATTATTACTAAAATTGCGCCCCAACTTAATGTTCAGCCTAATTTTGATTTGGATACTCAAAGGTTGCATGTCTACAAAAGTTATACCGAAAAAGACTAATGTTTTAAATTTTATTGCAAATAAATCATAAGTTTATACACAAATAGTATACTTTGTTATTGAAATATTTACTTTTGTTACTTAAGTTATCTGTGTCTAGTTGATTATGGGGTTACTCAATAAACAACCAAGTTTTTTTAACCATATGGAGAAAATAAATGAAAAAACTTTTAAGCTTGCTTTGTGCAGTTGTTTTATTATCAGGCTGTTCTACGACAAGTAGCTGGTTTGGTGGTAGCGATTGTCAATCTAAACTCGCTCGTGAATTTGCTGAAAATGCAGATACAACAGTTTATTTCGCTTTTGATAGCTCTGCTTTGTCATCTGAAGCTGTTGCAGCTTTGGATTCTCAAATTGCATGGTTGAAGAAGAATCCTAAAGTAAATGTTGTTGTTCAAGGTTACTGCGATAAGAGAGGTACTGCTGAATACAACTTAGCTTTGGGTGAACGTCGTGCTGATGCTGTAAAACAGTATTTGGTATCTCAAGGTATTTGCGCTAAGAGAGTAGCTACTGTTTCTTATGGTAAAGAATATGCTTTCCCTGGTGATACAGAAGAAGCTTATGCTAAGAGCCGTCGTGGCGTAACTGTTGTTGAATTAAGCAAATAATTTAATTTGACTTCTTATAAAAAAACGTATTCGCAAGAATACGTTTTTTTTTGTTGAGTTATAAAATATTTAGCCTATATTCTATTTAGATTGTTTTTTAGATGAGGGTCAAATGAAAAAAGCTTATTACTTATCACTCGGAATTTTATTTTCTTGTTGTGCCTTTAACGTTCACGCCGAAGAGCAATATGTACAAGATCAACTTGATCAAATTAAAAGTGATATTGTTGTTATCCAACGTCAGCTGTATCGTGATAAAAATGATTCCACCGCTCCAGCAGAATCGGTTTCTAATTTTCAAATGCGCTTAGGCGAATATGACCAAATGATGCGCGATATGAACGGGAAAATTGAAAATATTGAATTCCGTTTAAAAAATATTGAAAAAAAGATTGAGACTTTTGATAAAGACATTGATTTACGCTTTGAGCAATTTAAAAAGCAAGTTTCTACAGCAACACCTAATCAAGCTGCATCTAAAAAGGTTGCAAATAAATCCTCCCAGTCTAAGCCCAAAGCTAAGTCTGACGTCAAAATTCCAGCAAAAGAATTATATGAGCAAGCGCTAACAGATTTGAAAAATAACAAGCTCTCAGAATCTGAAACGAAACTTTCTCAGTTTTTAGAAGCGTATCCTTCTGACACGCTTGCAGGTAATGCGCAATACTGGCTCGGGGAGGTATATTATAAACAACAAAATTTTGCTAAAGCTGCCGTTGCATTTAAGGATGGTTACAGCAAATATCCACAGGGTGCAAAAGGTCCGGATTGTTTGTTAAAACTTGGAATGTCTATGAAAGCACTTGGTAAAAAAGAAGAGGCGTGTACGGCTTTTGTTAACCTTCCGGTTGTTTTTGAAAAAGTTTCAAGCGATATTTCTTCTAAGGCAAAAAAAGAGGCTGAGGCTTTAGGGTGCAAGTAGTAAAAGAGTTTGTTTATAGGTATCATTTAGAAAAAACACCCCTTGCATTTGGTGTTTCCGGTGGTGCGGATTCTTTGGCTGCCGTTTTGATGTTTCATGAAACTTTTCCTTTGCTTCCGATTGTTGCGCTTACCGTGGATCATGGTTTGCGTCCTTCTTCTGCTGATGAGGCTTTATTCGTTGCTAATATTATGAAGAAATATGGCATTGAGCACCATACTTTACGCTGGGAAGGTGAAAAGCCCTCGGTTGGTATTGAAGAAAAAGCAAGAGAGGTACGGTACAATCTTTTGATACAATGGTGTTTGCAACATCATATACATCATTTGGTGCTTGCGCATCATTTATATGACCAAGCTGAGACTTTTTTACTTCGTCTACAACGAGGTTCCGGTATTTATGGCTTAGCCTCAATGAGCGATGTTACTCTTCGTAACGGTATTACGTTGCTCCGTCCTTTCCTTAGCACACATCCGGATTTTTTTAAGGATTTTCTTAGAAATCATCAACTTGAGTGGGTTGAAGATGAATCTAATCAATGTATGGATTTTCTTCGTGTGCGGATGCGAAAATTTTTACCTATTTTAGAGAAAGAGACCGGTATATCTCCAGAAAAGATTTGTTATGCCGTAAAAAACTTGCAGCATACGAAGTCTTTTGTGGAAGATACGGCCTTTGATATTATAAAAACTAAAGTTCATCAATGGAGTAATTCTGGTTATTCTGTTGATTTTGCAGAATTTTTAAGTTGGCATTCTGAACTTAAATATTTTATTTTGAGTTCTCTTATCCAACGGCTCGGAAATCTTAATTATCCCCCTGAGGCAGAATCTTTGCTTTCTGTTATTCAACAATTACAAGAGAAAACGTGCGAAAAAGCGACGCTTGGTGGGTGTCTCATTATTCATGCACAGTTAAAACTCTGGATTATTAAGGAATATCGGCAAAATGACGCTTCTTTTAAGACTTATCTATGGGATGAATTTATTCAAAAAAATCCTACATTTAGAGGTATTTACCTCCCGCATACTCTGAAGGAAGCGTTACTAAAAGAAAAATAATCAAAAAAACTAAAAAAAACACTTGCATTTATCTTTTTTGTTAGATATAAGTGTTTCTGTTCTGATGGGGGCGTAGTTCAGTTGGTTAGAATACATGCCTGTCACGCATGGGGTCGCGGGTTCGAGCCCCGTCGCTCCCGCCATTAGATTAAAAGACCACTTCGGTGGTCTTTTTCTTTTGCTTTTTTCTTTTTCATTTTACATTGACTCCCCTAATCTTTTTTACTACGTTTGTGAAGATTTTTGTTATTATTTAATTTATTGATTATGGATAGAAAAATTATTTGTTTCGTTGTGGCTCTTGTGAGCATGATAAGTCTTTCTTCTTGCTCTGAGCAAGCTGCCTCTGCATCTAAAGAAAGTGATGGATTAATTACGGCCAAAGTTACCGGAAAAGAGCATATCGTTGACTTTGATGAGGGTGATCCGGAAAATGGGGAAGAACCCAGTAAACATTCCTATTATTTGGTTTATACAGATAAGGAAGTTTTTAAAATTGAGGACTCTTTAATTTTTGGACAATTCCATAGTTCGGATGTTTATGGGATGTTAACCGAAGGTGAAACGTATAAATTTAAGGTTTTTGGTTTACGAATTCCTTTTTTATCTACGTACAGAAATATTGTCGGTGTCTACACGACCGATAATACTGCGCTTAAAGCTCCTCGGAGTGGTAACCAGAAAAATACATTTATTGTCAAAGTTACCGGAAAAGAACGTGTTGACGGGCAATATCTGATTTATACCAACGAGGGGACTTTTAAAATTGAGGATTCACTTATTTTTGGCAGATTTAACAGCTCCGATGTTTATGGTATGATGCAAAAGGGAAAATATTATCGCATTAAAACCTTTGGGATACGAAGCGGTTTATTATCCACTTACCAGAATATTGTTGAGGTTGAGGCTTTGGAATAATGTTACTCTAGTCTATCAGAAAAGCAGTTTTTGGACTGCTTTTTTTATTTTCTTTTTACCTCTATCCCTAAAACACCAAATTTTTGTTGTTCGGTTATTGGATAAAATTCTGTCATTGTTTGTTGAAGTTCTTCTGGTGTTCCTAAAAATCCAGCTTTTTTAATATCTATCATATCACAAAGCTCTTTAAAATTTTTTGCTTTGTACAGAGCTATCACTTCTGTAAGAATCTTATCTTCTGCATTTTCAGCGTTACAAAATTCTATGTCATCGCCAGGCTTAATTCTTTGCCTTTTTTCATCATACAACCTTAGCTCTATTGTTTTTGTTCCATTCTTTAACTTTGTGTAATAAATATGTTTTACTTTCATTTTGTGCATTATATCTACCTTATGCTTGCTTAAAAAGTGTTACCGAAACAGGATGCACTTTTTCCCATACTTCGCCTAATTTTCCTCTCTTTACACCTAAGTAAATCTGAGTATCTTTATTTATGCCAAACATATGTTCCATATCTGCAAAGTTTTCTGCAACCACACTATAATTTTCTTGTTGCAGCTCCCAGCACTCGCCTTCTTTAATACTGTCGCCCTGGTATATCACTAAGGTGTTATCCATAAAATAGCCTCTGGGGTTGTTTTTAATTATATGGGTTACCCTTTCGTTTGGCAGTCCTAATGACTGTAAAATTTCAGTATGGGACATAATTGTCCCCTTTTGAGCCAGGATTATGCCTACTTCCGGAACAATTATAAAAGCTCTTCTTTTTTGATGATAGATTTTGACTTTATCTTGCATATTTATCTTCCCTCTTGTGTTTTTATTACTTTTTTTATACACTGCTTTCTATTGAAAAAGGGTTAAATTTATGCACGATATTTGGAATCCATGGCACGGGTGTATTAAGAAAAGTGAAGGCTGTCAGCATTGTTATATGTATTTTTTAGATAAGCAGCGTAATGCAGACGGCAGAAGAATTTATAAAGTTAAAAATAATTTTGAATACCCTTTGAGCAAAAATAAAGATGGAACATATAAAATTAAAAGCGGGGAACATATCCGTGTTTGTATGACTTCTGATTTCTTTTTGGAAGAAGCCGATGAGTGGCGTGTGGATGCTTGGAAGATCATTAAACAAAGGCCTGATGTCGTTTTTATTCTGATAACGAAGCGCCCTGAAAGAATTGCTCAGGTTCTGCCTCCTGATTGGGGAGATGGGTGGGAAAATGTTTTTCTTAACGTGACTTGTGAAAATCAAATCCGTGCAGATGAACGTATTCCGATTTTGTTGCAACTTCCTTTTAAGCACAAAGGAACATTTGTTGCACCCTTTATTGCACCGGTCAGTATCAAAAAGTATTTATCCTCACAGCACATTGAACAAGTTGTGGCTGGGGGTGAAAATTATGATGGCACGCGCCCGCTTGACTACGCTTGGGTTAAGAATTTGTATGATGAATGCGTGGAAGCTAATGTGACTTTTTGTTTTATGGAAACAGGCACAAATTTTATTAAAGATGGTAAAACTTATCACCTTCCTAGCAAACAGTTACAAAGTGTTATGGCCTATAAATCCGGATTACAATTTTTAGGCAAACCCTCCTCTTTCAAACTCTTTCCACCCAAGCAAGCTGATTTATTCAACAATGACAATGTGTATGTCAAGTTTTTTTCCGAACGTTGTCAAACCTGCGGATATAAAATTTTGTGCAATGGATGCTCAAAGTGCGGACGATGTTCAAGCTAATTCATTGAAATTTTCAATAACTTTGGCTCTTGTAATAAAAAACACGCTTTATTAAAAAGCGTGTTTTTTGATTTACATTTTGATTAGACTGCAAATGCATTCCGATGAATTTGTTTGTAATTGTGGTTTGGCTTTGTGAGGGTACTGTGTGTGAAACAAGTTTTTACTTGGAATTTTGCTTCAACCTCTGCAAGTTTTTTTCTGATGTCTTGCAGATTAACATCAAACCCTAAATTTTGTTGTTGTTTCTGCAACACTAAAAAGAAAATCTCTGTTGGATGGCAGTAAATTATGTTCTTCCTCTTAGATTGATTAAACATTAACTTTAGCTGATTTTCGTTTGATGGCAGACGACTAATCAATTCCTTCAATACATTTTGCACTTGTTGATACAAATATGCATTATATTTCGGATCTTTGTTTAATTTATGCCAGGGATGAATATAAATTTCCGGCTTCACAGCAGTTATATCCATAGCCAAACAAACCGGCAGCATTACTCTTATAAATTCCGGATACCAGTGCAACAGTGTTTCAAAAGCATTTAAGGGTTTATCCGGCTTTGTTATTGAAGCACAGTCCCAATCTATGTACATCTCTATCAGATGTTCTGCTTTTGATGTTTTGGCGCAGCCAACATGATGCGGGCTAAATTTGCGATGCATTTCTTGTATTTTCTTTTCATCCGTTATCCACGGTGTTAAATACAAAAATGGCTTTTCCCAATCATGAAAAATTCCTCTTAACGAGTAATGTCCGGTCAGATAATGCTCTCGCTCCAGAAACGCTAATTTGTGCTCTAAAGTATAACACACGGAGGGAACTCTCCATGGTCCCTTTTCGTTCCACTTGTTACTTTCTTTAGCGAAAAAACGGCGCATTTTGCTGTCTAGCAAATTACATGCAAATGATTTTGGTAGTTTCATAAAAATAACTTGTAATAATGGTTGATAATGATAGTTAATTACTTGGCTTGTTATAGGGATGTGCCCTTATTTTGTCAAGAAATATCAAATCCATTTTGGGCTTTATTTTATCTCTTGCTTTGTCAACTCTTATTTTTACGAAAAATAAATACTTTGTGGCTAAATTAGAGTGGTATTTTTATTGTGAGATTTATTCATGAAACCTTTTCCTTCAAAATTTTTACCTTTTGCTACTATTTATGCAAAGATTTTTAAATGGCAAATTTGTGCCGTATTTTTCTTGCTTATTTTTAGTGCCGGACTTGCTAACTTAAGTATCCGCTTTTTTGCTGAAATTACCGGTGCTATTAAGCTAAATAACACTCAAAGTTATGATGAAGCGATAAAGTATGTTTGGTTTTTAGTTATCTCTGGAACTTTAGGAATTGTTGTTTCGCAATATCAAAAGTATTACTATAATGCAAAATTTATTATTCCGGCTCAAACACTTATGGAAAAGGATTTATTCGCCTATCTGCTCGGGCATAGTTATGAATATATCACCACAAAACAAAGCGGTATGCTTATCCGGCAGAAAGAGCAGGTTAAGCAACTTCCGGCTATGCTTGATCGCATTAACTGGGATTTGAGATTGTTCTTTGATATTCTGGTCAAAATTATCATGCTCTTATGTATTTCTCCGCTTATCGGATTAGGATATTTGCTGTGTTGTATTGTGGTTGTTTTTCCAAGACGGCGTTCTGCAAGGCGCTTATCTCGTATTTCTAAAGCCAGTGCTAAAATGTCGGCTATTGTGGACGGAAGAATATTGGATGTTATCAATAACCTTCTGGTTGTTAAACAATTTGACAATATTGAAGAAGAAAAAAAACGCCTTCATCCTCTGTTGGCTCAAGAGTTTGCCTTAAACAAGAAAAACATGTTTATTTGGTGGGGACAGTATAACTTTATTGGAGCAATTACCAGTTTAATGTCTTTTTCTCTATTGCTCCTTTCAGTTTATCTGTGGAGCAATGGCGCCATTACGACGGCAGATATTGTTTTTATTTTAATGACGCTGATTTATGGACTTAATGGGTTGTCTGAATTGCAGGATTGTCTGCAGCGTATTCGTCAGGATATTGCCACCGTAGAGCAAGGCTTGGAACCTTTTAGTATTCCTCATGGTATTGTTGATGCACCTCATGCAAAATCTCTTAAGGTTAAAGGTGGAGCGATTGATTTTCAAAATATTTGTTTCAAATATAAAAATGCAAAAAAGCATGTCTTTAAGAATTTCAATTTGCATATTAAATCCGGTGAAAAAATAGGTATTGTCGGCGCCTCCGGAAGCGGAAAAAGTACACTTGTTAATCTGTTACAACGCTCGTATGAAGTTCAAAGCGGAAATATTTTAATTGACGAGCAAAATATTACTCAAGTTACGCAAGAAAGTTTGCATGACAATATCAGCTTAATTCCGCAAGATACTGTTATGTTTAATCGGAGTATTGCTGATAATATTGCTTTCGGCACAGATACAAAATCTGATAAAAGAATCAAAGCGGCGGCGGTTAAAGCATATGCCGATGATTTTATTTCTGACAAAGATGACGGTTATAACTCTTTTGCCGGTGACAGAGGATGTTTACTTTCCGGTGGGGAACGTCAACGTATTGCCATTGCGCGGGCTATTCTTAAAAATGCGCCGATTTTGATTTTAGATGAAGCAACTTCCGCGTTAGACAGCGAATCTGAACAAATTATTCAAAAAGCTATTGATAACCTTATCAAAAATCAAACGGTTATTGCCATAGCCCATCGCTTGTCCACGCTTAAAAATATGGATAGAATTATCGTTCTTGATAAAGGGAAAATTGTTGAAGAAGGAACTTTCAACGACTTACTGAAGCAAGGTGGTCCATTTGCCAAACTTTATGCTGCTCAGCAAAAGAAAGGAAGGAAAAATGTTTAATATTCTTTATAAACCTCTTACCTCCGCTCCAAAAACACCGCTTAAATTTATTTTTGCTGCCTGCAAAGGTTATTATCACTTTTTTATTTTTGAAATTGTATATGGCTTTTGTAACAGCTTGTTTAAAGTTTCTGTTGCAGTTGTCTTTTCGTCCATGATTGGCTATTTTTCTTCTATTGCTATTGCCGATTTCTCTTGGAAAAAAGCTCTAGCTTATCTTGGCGGTATTTTAGCTTTGTTTCTTGGAACAAATCTTATCCGTTTTGTCAGAGATTATATTAACGAAAATGTTCGCAATACTATTTCTTGGCGGGTGCGTGAGTATGGGATTACATATGCTGCCGGGCACTCTGCCGCTTATCTTAAAGAACAAAAATCAGGGCAACTTGCCCAGAGAATTATTTCTTTAAGCCATGCGACATGGAGACAGCTTTTTGCTTTTACAAGGCTTAATTCTTGCACCTGGCTTATTCTTATTACTCTTTTTTATATTGGTAAAGTTAGCATATGGTTTTTAATCCCTATTATTATCTTTGGGATTTGCTCTATACTCGTTTCTATCGCCATATCTAAAAAAACAACTAACCTTAACCAACAAGGAGCTGCTGCAAACGCAAAATTTAATGGGGAAGTCATCGACTCTCTCAGCAATATCCTTTTAATCAAATTATTTGGACAGGAGCGAAGGGAGATTGATAAATTACAAAATGACCTCAGTTGTGCCAATAATATCAATATTCAAGCGGTAAAATCAGAATCTTCTCTTTATGCCATCCAAGAAATTTTATTGATGGCTTTTCGCATCTGCGGAATTTTCATGGCTCTTTATTTATGGCAACTTAATAAAATTGATGTCGCCGGAGTCGTGCTGGTGCTTTTGTTATTAGAAGATATCTTAACTTATTTTTCGCGCTTTTTCTGGGAGGCTACAAATATCCGGACTTCTCTTGGAAAACTTGCTGATGCGCTGACATTTTTACAAGTTCCGCATGATATTGTTGATAATCCTCATGCTCGCCCGCTTCTGGCCAAAAAAGGAAAAATTGAATTTAAAAATCTTGTTTTTGGCTATACTCCACATAAAAAAGTTTTTAATGGATTTAATTTGACTATTCAGCCCGGTGAAAAAATCGGTATCGTTGGAAAATCAGGCAGCGGAAAAAGCACGCTTATTAATCTTTTGCAACGCAGTTATGATTTACAAAAAGGCGAAATTTTAATTGACGGACAAGATATCTCGCAAGTTTCCACACATAGCTTAAAGTGTGCTCTCTCTATTATTGCGCAAGATAGTCTGCTATTCCATCGCACCATCAAAAAAAATATTGCTTTTGGTTCTCCGGATGCATCTGACCGACAAATCTATTATGCCGCACGCAAAGCATTTGCCGATGATTTTATTAAACAAACCCCTCATGGGTATTTGACAATCACCGGTGAACGAGGTGTCAAACTTTCAGGTGGGCAAAGACAACGTATTGCCATTGCACGTGCGTTACTCAAAAAATCTCCTATACTTATCTTAGATGAGGCAACATCTGCTCTTGATAATGAAACAGAGAATGATGTTATCAGTGCCATAAATGAGCTCATGGTCAATAAAACAGTTATTGCAATAGCTCACCGCTTGTCTACCTTGAAAGCGATGGATAGAATTATTGTGCTTGATAAAGGAAAAATTGTTGAAGAAGGCACGCCTGACAGTCTACTTGATAAACAAGGAAAATTTGCTAAATTATGGCAATTGCAGCAAGAATAATATTTTTATATATCTTGCATATATTTCTTTTTTGTAGCATACTGCAATTTAATGAGATGCAGTTTTATGTTCTTTTGGGGGATTTTTATGAATAAATGTATTGATTCAAAGGCTCTTCATAACAGACTTAATCGTATTATCGGGCAAATTAATGCTATTGGCCGTATGATTGATGATGGAACCCCTTGTGAAGATATTCTTATTCAAATAAATGCTGCTAAGTCTGCTCTTCATAAAGCCGGACAGATTGTTTTAGAGAGCCACTTAAGGTGTTGTGTGCGTGACGGTATTCAAAATGGCGATGCAGAAGAAACGATTCAAAAATTCGCCAAAGCCATTGAGCGCTTTTCTAATATTTAGCTTATTTCGTATTTAGACTGTTTAGCTAAAATTCCTAAAATGATTTTTCTTATGTTTTTGTTTTGATAGTTTTCTTTTTACTTGACATTATACTATATGGGGTATATAGTATATTTAAAATGTTATGGAAAGGGAATACAATGTTTATGCAATTTATGGAATTCTTAGCCGGTGTAAAAATGACCATTGCCTCTGCACTATGCTTGCTGCTTAGTTTGACTTTCATGATTTTTAACGTTTCTGCGCCAATTGACCCTATCTGGGGTACTATTCTTATATCGGGCTTACCTATCGCGTATGAAGCATTCTATGCCCTATTGGTACGCAAAAAAATAACATCGCCACTTCTTATTACGACTGCTATGATTGCTGCGATTGCCATAAATGAAATTTTTGCAGCCGGTGAAGTAGTTCTTATTATGGCTGTTGGGGAAATCTTGGAGGATATTACAGTTGATAAAGCTAAAAAGGGAATGGAAAATCTGCTGAAATTAACTCCAACGCAGGGGCGTAAAGTTACTAAAGATGGTGATTTTGTTATAGACATCAACCAAATTCAGAATGGTGATATTCTTCGTATTTTGCCAGGTGAAGTTATTCCTGCAGATGGAACTATTATTTCCGGTTCTACGTCCATAAATCAGGCTAACTTAACAGGAGAATCTCTTCCGGTTGATAAAACGGTCAAGGATAAAGTCATGGCTGGTACTCTGAATTGTTTTGGATCTATTGATATCAAGGTTACTGCTATTACAGATACATTCTTAAAAAAGATGATAACTTTAGTTGAACATGCGCAACAGAATAAATCCCCCACAGAACTGATTGTTGATAAACTCGCGTCAATCTTAGTTCCGGCTTCTTTATTTGTTGCCTTCTTGACATATCTTTTTACTGGTGAAGCCATTCGTGCTGTTACAGTGTTAGTTGTATTTTGCCCATGCGCTTTGGTCTTGGCTACACCAATTTCTGTTATTTCGGCCATGACATCCGCCTCTAAAAATGGTATTTTAATCAAATCCGGTGCGGCTCTTGAAATGATGGGAAAAGTTGATACCTTTATCTTTGATAAAACAGGTACGCTGACCTTAGGAAATATTCAGGTTACAGATGTTGTTGCTTTTGATACGCATTATTCCAATAATGATATTTTATCACTTACTGCCAGTTTAGAGAAATTTTCTGAGCATCCTTTAGCAAAAGCTGTTATTGCTTCTGCTAATCAGGCTAAACAAACTCTTTCTTCCGTTTCAAATTTTAAAATGCTACCAGGAAAAGGGGTGTCTGGTACAATTGATAAAAATACTTTATTTGCCGGGAATATTACCTTCCTCAAAGAAAATAATGTTTCAATAAGTACTCAGCAGCAAGCGCAAATTTCTCAATTGCAAAATCAGGGCAAGACGTTAATTTTTGTGGCTTTAGAAAATCATTTACTTGGCTGTATCGCTTTGTCTGATACGGTTCGTCCGGAAGCTCAAAGTGTTATTCATACACTTTTGCCTTTATCAAAAAATATTGTTATGCTTTCCGGTGACAATAAAGCCGCTGCTCAGTATTTAGCGAATATCGTCGGCATCACTCAGATACGCGCCAATTTGTTACCGGCTGATAAAGTTCAGGCTATTCAAACACTGCAGCAAGAAGGAGCTTTAACCTGCATGGTTGGAGATGGAATTAACGATGCTCCATCATTAAAAATAGCAAATGTAGGTGTTGCTATGGGTAAATTCGGTAATGATATTACTGTTGATGCTGCAGATATTGCTTTGATTGACGATAATCTAAAAGCCTTGCCTAAGCTAAAACTTCTTTCCATCGCGACACTAAAAACAATTAAGCAAAACCTTGCTATCTCGTTGCTATTCAACTTGTTCTGTATTGCTTTGTCTGTATTTGGTTTGATTGGTCCATTTGTCGGTGCAATACTTCATAATGTCAGCTCTTTGGTCGTTATATTTAATGCCAGCAAATTAAGTCGTATGAAAAATATTTAAATAGCCTAATACCTGTTATGTTATCCCTATTAGATGCAATTTGCATCTAATAGGGATTTTATGTATAAGTTTTAGATTATTATAGTTAATTTATAACTTTGAGCATAGATGCGGATACATATCATATTTGCCATATTTGTTGTGCAATATACTGTTACGCTTAAATATTCTCTTTTAGTCCTTTCTATAAAGATTTTAATTTACGCGGACAACCTTCTTTCATCAATTAAGTTATATATTCTTCCAATTAGAGATATTTTCATGCATTATTTGGTAAATGATATATTTTTTGTTTTGCGGGGGGATGG
>CALXWH010000002.1 GCA_944392315.1 uncultured Alphaproteobacteria bacterium
GCCGGTGAGTGGGTTTATATGACACCCTTTTACAAATGTCAATATCTTTTTTTTAAAATTTTTCACTTTTTTTAAAATTTTTTTTACCCCTCTCCTTAACCCCTTGTTTTACTTATCTTCTTTTATTCACCTTATCCATATACCCTTGCAGCTTCGTATCCTAACCCCAATGATACGGATGAAAATTTTCCACTTTCTGAAATCTCTGCGTTAGAAAATAAACGACACAATTCTTTCTTTATATATGGAATCTCTGTTGATCCTCCTGTTAATATCACTAATTCTATCTCGGTAAAACTTATCTCAGCATCTTTCAAACACTCTACCATAGTATCTACAATCTTTTGAGTATCCTTTTTGATTGATTCTTCAAATCTTTGCTTCTTTATGGCTATACTCGGCTTGCTTTCTAAGAATTCTAGTCGGCTAGATATCAGTTCTTGTTTGGATAACGCAATCTTACTTATTTCTACGTCATTAAGTAGCGTGTGCCCTAATTCTTTTTGCACTGTTTCCCATAGGATTCTTACTTTTTGTGGTTCTGACGACTCCTCATATATTTTCTGAATCTCCTTTTTGGCTTTATATGTATATAGAGTATTAATACTGCTCCATTCCGATAGAGTCATATATGGTCCAAAGGGGACTGGAAGAATCCGTCCGTTATATGGATTTGGTTTTAGCATTGTTCCATATCCTAATTCCGGCATATAGCATTTCATCGCTAAGTCTCTATCAAAATCATTGCCGCCTATACGGACTCCGCTATTAGCTAATATATCTTTTGCTCTATCTATTTGCTTTTTGTGTTCAGCCCCTAGGCGAATTACGCTAAAATCAGATGTTCCTCCGCCTATATCTATAACAAACGCCAGTTTCTCTTTCTCAAGTTTTTGCTCATGCGCATACGCTGCAGCCAATGGCTCATATTGAAAATGTATTTGTTTAAATCCAGCTTTTATGGCTATATGCTTTAAAAACGACTCTGCTCTTTTATCTGCTTCTGGAGCATAATCTTGAAAATGTACAGGACGTCCTAAAACAACTTGTTCTAAAGCGACTCCGTTTTGTTTTTCCGCAACAGTCTTTAAGTGTTTTATAAAATATTCAATAATGTCCTCGTAACTTAGATAAATCTCATTTATTTCTGTTTTGAGATTCATTAAATCCGTTCCAAGGATTCTTTTTATGGAACGCATAAAACGCCCATTTCCACCTGCTATATATTCTTTTATAGCGGCAGCACCAAAAATAGGTTTATATGTATTTTCTTCTGGAAAAAATATTGCAGTTGGAATCGTTTCTCTATCTTTTTCAAAAAGTACTTGAGCTATATTTTTCTTATCATCAAATATGGATACAGCCGAATTGGTTGTCCCAAAATCAATACCACAATATGATTCAGGCATTTTCTTCTCCTCTTTATATAAACGCGGAGACTATATTGTGAATGTTTCTTTTTTTCAAGAAGTTCTTGTTTTTCTTTTAAATTTTTAAGTTTTCGTTAACTTTTTCCTTGAACAGTTCTTAAAAATATGTTATATTAGTTTTAAATTAAGAAGAATAAGAAATAGGACTCCTAAATATATATCTTAAACATTAACAAACCAACGTCGCTTCATTCCCCAGTGTGGCGACTTTTTATTTGTGTAAATTCCTTAATTGCTGTTGTTCACGCCATTTGGCTATTTTTAAAAAGCGGAAGTAGGCTAAATTTATTGATGTCACAAAACCCCATTCGCCATTTAGAAAATTTCTCTTTATTATATAATAGCATATGAATTGCCTCAAAAATTCTGTGGAAAGTCGTAAGCCACTATAATTTTTATGTTCGCTTATTGCTGTTTGCACAACTTGATCGGTAAAATTGTTTAATTTATTTACTTGATGGTGCAAATCCAAGTATGAGTAGTGATGAATTAGCCCTTTTAGTTGTCCAACATGCGCTTTATTATTTATAGAGATTCTATCTTTGGTCAGATTATCTTTAGGCATACTTGCAAATTGACGATTATAGAGTCGGGCTAAATTATATTTTTTGGTCCCTATTCTCGGATGATTAAATCCTGGGTACATATCTCCTATTCTTATTTTATAGATATCATATTGTGGTTTCTCTTTTATTTTTTGAATCTCTTTGATTAAATCCTTTGATAATACCTCATCTGCATCTATAGACAATACCCACTGATTATTGCATAATTCTTGTGCATAGTGTTTTTGGTCGGAATAACTTATCCAGTCTTTATGATAAAACTTTGCTTTATATTTTTCTGCTATTTTCTGCGTATTATCCGTACTACCACTATCTACAATTATTATCTCATCAGCAACCTGAGCTACAGCTTGTAATGTTTTTTCCAGTCTTTTTTCTTCGTTCAATGTTATCATATAAACCGATAGTTGTACCATATCTCACCCCTGGGTTATATTTGAGACTGATATATGCACTATTTTTCTATTTACAATATACCTTCTTTTTTCTTGTTTTTATCTTATAATCTTCTATGCTTGATTTTGATTTAATCAGGAGGCATCATGACTTTACTTTTTATTGAATACCCTAAATGTTCTACTTGTCAGAAAGCTAAACGTTGGCTGGTTGAGCATCATATTCCTTTTACTGACAGACATATTGTGGAAAATCCGCCTAGCGCCGAAGAATTAAAAAATTGGGCTAGGTCTTCTGATATTGCGCTTAATAAATTTTTTAATACAAGCGGTCTTTTGTACAGAAGTATGAATCTTAAAGAGAAACTTTCTCTTCTTTCCGATGATGAAAAATTACAATTACTCAGCCGTAATGGAATGTTGGTTAAAAGACCGCTGTTGGTTGGGACGCAATTTTTACTTATTGGCTTTAATGAAAAAGTTTGGTCTCAAACAATTTTACCATAATAAAGACGCACCAAATGGTGCTTCTTTATTAAAAGTCAAATAGTGATAAACCTCTTTCTAATTTTGTTTTTTGAGACTCCATTATTGTTGCTAGATTTAATTTTCCTGTTCTGAGCATCGCTCGAACTTGACATCCAGAATTGATATCAGGATTAGCAAACAAAGGCTCTACTTGTAATTTTCGTGGTGATCCAACTAAATTTTGATGAATACATGCTAATAAACCGTTGGCCATTAGCTCGTACGCCATTTCTTCGCTGATACCACTTGATACCGCATATTTAGCTACGGAATTTATCGCGTCACTTACATTATTTGCATGAATTGTAGATAATACCAAGTGACCTGATGTTGCTGCTCGTAACAGTTCTACAGCCGCTTCTGATGAACGAATCTCTCCAAGATAAATATATCTTGGCTTTGAACGAAGAGCCGATTTTATCCCCTCTTCCCACAAGCCATCCGGTGGTGTTGTTTGTTTACAAAGTCCTAAATCACCATTTTCTGTTTGGTACACACCATCTAAAGGCATCTCTATCGGATCTTCAATTGTAAAAGCATATCCACCTTCTGTTTGAAGATATTTTTTTATAAGTGCCGCAATAGATGTGCTCTTTCCGGTTCCTGTGGCACCAGCAAATAGAATTAAGCCACTTTTGGGAGCTAAACTTACTAATTGACGATATACACCTATCGGAAGTCCTAATTTTTCTAAATCCGGGATTTCTGTAGGCATCTTTCTTGCACAAAATTGCTCCCCTTCAAGCGCAATTGTTCGTTCTATTCGGTAATTTCTACCTTTGTACCGCAATGAGTAACTACTCATTTTGCCATCATATTTTTCTTCTACGGCGGATATAAACTCTTGAATGTCTATGAATTTTCCAACTTTTAATCCACTGTTACTTTTTCCACTCCATATATATGTTTTTTTATCTGGTGTTATATATAAATCTGAGAAGTTTGTATCATTTACCATTTTAGGCAAGTCATCTATATATGTTGATTTTGGAGCAGCTTTGGCCTCACTATGCAACAGAGACGCACTACTCATCGTGTTCCCTCTGACTACTTGTCCGCGTATATCTGATGTATTTTTTTCAGGTTGTGTATTCTTTGTTTCTGCTTTATCTGTTTTTTCTTTACCAAACAATCCCATTTTATTTCTCGCATATATAAATTTCTTTTGCGTTTGATATTAAACTTTTTTAGTTGAGATTTCGTTAATATCATTAGAAAAATTTGGATATTTGAAATTTTACAGCATCTATTTAATTCTTTTTCATTTGAGGGGAATTTTTCTATATTTTTGTTACTGATTTAAAATAGAAAAAGCCACGCATATCAGTGGCTTTTATATGAAATGGAGCGGGCAATGGGATTCGGACCCACGACATCAACCTTGGCAAGGTTGCGCTCTACCCCTGAGCTATACCCGCATTGTTTAACAGGTGTGTTTTATAACATACTTTTTCTTTATTGCAAGAAAAAAATTTCACCTTTTGTATTTTTTTATTTATCATTTTGTTTTTACGTAAATAAAAATTGTTTTTCTTCTATAATACCTCTGAATTTCTTTAACAATTTATATATAAATTCTATGCTATAAGAATTGTATTAACTATACTATAGAGGAATTGGCATGAAAAAAGATAGTACTGAATCTAAAAATATTCGTTTTGAAAAAGAATCTAAAGCGTTAAAGAAAAATTTGGAAAAACGGAAAAAGCAAGAATCTGAATTAGCTAAACTAAAATCAGAATCTGTTTCATCTCAATCCAATACTAATGAAAAGGATTTATAAAAATGGATAAAATTAAAATTATCGGCGGAAATACTCTTCGTGGAAAAATTTATATCAGTGGTGCCAAAAATGCAGCCTTGCCTCTTATCTGTGCATCTTTATTAACCGAAGAACCTGTCACTATAAAAAATGTTCCACAACTCTCTGATATCACGTTTCTAAATGGTTTACTTAAATATTTGGGTGTTCAAATTTCCGATAAACAAGAAATTTTTGAGCAGCATCTTTCTACAACTTATACTTATCAAGCCAATCATATTTCTGAATTGATTGCACCATATGATTTTGTTAGAAAAATGAGGGCTTCTTACTATGTTTTAGGTCCTCTGTTGGCGCGTTTTAAACATGCTGAATTATCTTTGCCGGGCGGGTGTGCTATTGGAGCGCGTCCTATAGATATTCACCTCTCATCTTTAGAGCAAATGGGCGCGAAGATTGAAATCAAAAATGGATATGTTATCGCTGATGCACCTAATGGTTTAACCGGTGCACATATTATCTTTAGTAAAGCCTCGGTTGGTGCCACGTGTAATATTTTGATGGCGGCTACCCTTGCTTCTGGCGTCACAAAAATTGAAAACGCTGCTAAAGAACCTGAAATTGCAAACCTTATAGATTTACTCAATAATATGGGGGCAAAGATTGAGGGAAAAGATACTTCTATTTTAACTATTGAGGGCGTTAAAAAACTCCACTCCGGTCAAATTTCTGTGATTTCCGACAGAATTGAAGCTGGTTCGTACGCTATTGCGGCGGCGATTACACACGGGAAAATTGAACTTGTTAATGCTTGTGCCGATTTTTTACAACAGCCTTTGCGCGTTTTAGAAAAAATGGGCGTAGATGTTTCTGTTAGTGATAATTCAATTACTGTCAACGGAGAGGGGAAAACTATCGTAGGTGAAGATATCTATACTGATTACTACCCTGGCTTTCCTACCGATTTGCAAGCGCAATTTATGGCTCTGATGACTGTTGCTGAAGGAGCTTCACTTGTTACCGAAAGTATTTGGGAAAATCGTTTTATGCATGTCCCGGAGTTGTGTCGGATGGGCGCTAATATTAATATTCACGGGCACGCTTCTGCTATTGTCAGAGGGGTAAAAAAACTTTCAGGTGCTCCTGTTATGGCGACAGACCTCAGGGCCTCATTTGCCCTTGTTTTAGCGGGACTTGTTGCCGAAGGCGAAACTATTGTCAACCGTGTATATCATCTAGACAGGGGGTATGAACGTCTTGAAGAAAAACTAAAGTCTGTTGGTGCAAATATTGAACGTATAAAGGAATCTGATTAGTTTTTAGAAAATAGGATTCCTCTAAGCTTACTTAAATTACGACAGGATTTTCTCTCTTCTTTGTTGTATACAGCAAAAGTGTTATATGCCTTATATGCTTCTTCATACGCTTGTTCGGTTAGTACCCCGTAGCGGAGTAAATTGCTTATTCCCAAAATCGTCCATGATAACCACGCATCGTTGATGAGCATTTGAGTGCGTCTTTTTGCAGATTTAAACTCTTTTGTTTGTTGTAAAACTTCTAGGCCTTTACGATTTTCGGTAATGACATTTTTTGATTTAGCCAGACTATCGGTGCGATTGCGATAATTATATATGGGCGTTGTCATAATTGATATTAGAGGATTTACAAGAAAAGAACGATATACAAATACATCGTCTTCTCCACAGTTTATATTCAGCGGAAATGTAAAACCATGCTGTTTTATGAATTCTGTACGAAAAACTTGTCCCCTTACGCCTGTACCCGAATAAAATAAATCGCTATAAGCATTATCTCCTTTAAATGGTGAAAACAGCGATAGATTGTCTAATTTTGTGCTGGGGAATTTGGCTTCTTGTTTTACTTCTTTAGCGGCTTCTGCTCCTTGTAGGCTATTTACCCACTCTGCCCCATATACATCGTAGTATGCCGTCAGCAGAATATCTGGAGAATCTTGTTTCAGTTGTTCTAAAATTACCTTAAATGCATTTTCTTCCAGCCAGTCATCGCTATCTACAAATATGATATATTTTCCTTTCGCTAATTCTATACCTTTATTTCTGCTGGCAGATACGCCTTGATTGTTTTGGTTAATTAGGCGCATATTAAAGTATTTTTTTGCATATTGTTGTAGTATTTCTAAACTTTTATCTGTAGAACCATCATTTATTGCAATTACTTCAAAATTTCCACTTTGATTCATTATGCTGTCTAAGCATCTTTCCAAGTATTTTTCGGCGTTAAATACTGGTACAATTACGCTCAGCGTAACCTGCTGCATTTTTATAATTCCTAAGATTAAAACAGCAAGAATAACTATACAGATATAAAAAAATTTTGATTTAAAAACTGTCATAATACACCCTTATAATCCTCTATTCTTTTTAGAATAAAGTATAAAAGTATAATTGCAAGCAACTTCTGCTACAATATTTTTAGTTGTTTATAGAGAGGTCTGTCTGTTCTAATGCTCAAATAATGACATTTAATTCTTCGGCAAAAATCTTCCATATCTTTTCGTTTTTGCAGAAAATGTTTATGATAGATTTCTTTAAACCCTGCTGAAAATGTTTCAAAAGATACTTTCTCTCCTTTGTATTCAGCTATGTATTGTCCATTAGCAGGTGCATCTTCTTCTATTACATCGTAAACATTAACACAATATAACTGTGACCGGCGACTTAAAGCAACGAGTGCTTTTTTTGTTATGTCGCTTATATTATTGTAGTCGCTAATAACAAAAATCATCGCTTTGCCTTTTGTGCAATATTGCAGGAGTTTGAGCGTATCTGATAAATCTTTTTTTTCTGCTGCCGCCAAGTTTCTTTGTTGTAACACAGAAGAACTTGCCTCTGAAATAGCATTAAATATTGCCATTAGATTTTTCTGATTATTTTGAGGTTTAAACATTCTTGTTTCATACCCATCAAACAATACCACACCGAATCTATCTTTGTTGGCTAAACTTTGCCATCCTAATAATGCTGTTAATTTTGCCGCAGATACTGATTTCAGCTCCTTTTTAGTGCCAAAAAGCATATATGGTGATATATCCAGAACAGCATAGACCTCTCTGTCTTTTTCTTCAGAAAAGACTTTTGTATAAGTATCGCCCTTTCGTGCCGTTACACGCCAATCAATATCCCGTACATCATCGCCATAACCATAACTTCGCACCTCTTCCAACTCCATGCCTCTTCCCTTAAAGGCTGAACGAATATCACCCGCTTGGTATGATGTTATGTTATTATGGCGCTGTTTAATATATGGCAAAAATTTGCGTTGAGCAATTAGCTCATCAACCCCCACGCTTAGACCTTGTGTTTTTTTTGGCTTTATTTCTGTGCGCTTTAAAAACATTTAAATACACCATTTAAATACATTGTTTTATGGCAAAGGAACCATCTTTAGTATATTGGCAATAATATCATCACTTTTTAAGCCTTCTGCTTGAGCCTCAAAGCTCAGGATAATACGGTGTCTTAATACATCATATACAACATCATGAATATCTTCCGGAATAACAAAATCTCTCCCCTTTAGCCATGCATTGATTTTTGCACATTTATCTAATGCAATTGTTGCACGAGGACTTGCGCCATATAAGATTTTTTCTTTCAGTGAAGATTCATATTTTTCCGGATATCTTGTCGCCATTATGAGCTGAACAAGATAATTTTCAAGATTTTCATTCATATAGACAGATAAAACCGTTTTTCTTGCTTCTAGCACATCTTCTATTTTAATTTTTCCAATTTTACCGAAAAATTCTTTTTCTGCCGTTTTTTGCTGATATTCACCTTGTTGTTCATCTCTGACCAAGTGTAAAATTTTATGTTCGGTCTCTGCATCCGGCTGATCTATTTTTATATACATCAAGAAACGGTCTAATTGTGCTTCCGGTAGATTATACGTTCCCTCTTGTTCAATTGGGTTTTGGGTTGCCAGAACCATAAACAACTGTGGTAACTTGTATTGTTTTCCACCAACACTCACTTGGCGTTCAGCCATAGCTTCCAACAAGGCGGATTGAACTTTTGCCGGCGCACGGTTGATTTCATCTGCTAAAACAAGATTTGCGAAGACTGGACCTTTGCGAAATTCAAATTCGCCTTTTTCTGCCACATAAATATCGCTTCCAGTAATATCTGACGGCAATAAATCCGGTGTAAACTGGATACGATTATATTGGGCTTGGATACATTCAGACAAAGTTTTGATAGCTTTTGTTTTTGCCAAACCCGGAGCCCCCTCCAATAGAGCATGACCATCTGCCAACAATGTTATAATCAGCTTTTTTATCAATTCTTGCTGTCCAACAATGCGGCTATCCAGATAATTTTGCAAAGCGACAATTTTTTCTCTGATTTCGCTCATCTTTCCCTCTCTGTTTTATTTCTGTTCTAAAAAAACACAAAAAACTTTTCATTCAAAATTTATCTTGTATAACTTTCTATATATGATTTTGATTAACAAAAAACAAGAAATTTTGCAAGATGAGTAACATTTTTGATTTTGACGATAGTGATGATAGCTCCACACCTATCACCTATGATAATATTAGTGCGCTGAAGCCTGTTTGTCCTTTTTTGGAAGGGCTTAATCCTGAACAACTGCAAGCCGTACAAAAAACGGAAGGCCCTTTATTAGTCTTAGCTGGTGCAGGAACAGGCAAGACTAAAGTTTTAACTACGCGACTTGCTTATATTTTGCAAAATAATTTTGCTCGCCCTTGGAACTGTTTGGTGGTAACTTTTACAAACAGAGCTGCTAATGAAATGAAAGAACGAGTCAGAGGTTTCATCGGGGATGCCGTTAATTCGGTTTGGCTCGGTACTTTTCATAGCATTTGTGTTAAAATTTTAAGGAAATATCCTGAATATGTTAAGCTAAAATCAAATTTCACAATTTTAGGCGAGGACGACCAAAAACGCGTTATTAAAAAAGTTTTACAAGAAAATTCCATTGATGAGAAGCAGTATCCACCGCAAGCTGTTTTAGAAAAGATTTCTCGTTTTAAGGATAAAGGTTTTACGGTTGATAAGATTTTAAATGATTGCAAGACAAACCTCACCTCGCTCATTTATCGTGAATATCAAAAGAAACTCGTTGAAATGAATTGTGTGGATTTTGGAGATATTCTTTTATATGTCTTAGATATTCTGCTTAAAAATCCTTCTATTTTGCAAGAATATCAGCAACGTTTCCTTTACATCATGGTAGACGAGTATCAAGACACCAATGTAACGCAATATTTGTTGCTTAGACTGCTCTCTCAACTGCACCGCAATATTTGCTGCGTTGGCGATGATGACCAATCCATATATTCTTGGAGAGGCGCTGAAATTGAAAATATTTTAAAATTTACAGAGGACTTTCCAGAAGCCGTTACTATACGTTTGGAGAGAAATTATCGTTCGGTTGCAAATATTCTTAATGCCGCTTCAGCGGTTATCAGCCATAACTCTAAGCGATTAGGTAAAACCTTAAAAGTTGCAGAACATAGTCCGGTTTCTCAATGTGCCAATGAAAAAATAAAAGTTGTCAGCACATATAGCGGTGATGATGAAGCGAAGTATATCACTCAAGAGATACAGCGTCTTAAATATAAAGGGTTTGCTTATGATGAAATTGCGGTTTTGGTTCGTACGGCTTCGCAGACACGAGCTTTTGAAGAGAGTTTTATTAAAGAATCGCTTCCTTATAAAGTCGTTGGTGGCTTAAAGTTCTATGAGAGAGCTGAAATACGGGATATGTTGGCTTATTTTCGCCTTATTTTGCAACCTAGCGACGATCTCGCTTTTGAACGTATTATCAATAAACCGGCACGAGGAATTGGAGAAAAGACTGTTGATAAATTTAGAGAGCACGCCAAAACTCATGATTGCTCTTTGTATCAAGCTATGACCAATTTGATGGCTGAAGGAGTTTTTTCTGGCAAAACACTTCACGCTTTGGATACTTTTGTTACCCACATCAATGAGTGGAGACGCATTTTGCCTGCAGTTTCTTTAAGCGATTTTGCGGAACAGGTTGCAGACGAATCCGGTTATTTTGCAATGTTAGAGCAAGACAAATCTGTTGAAGCGCCCGGAAGAATAGAAAACATTAAGGAACTTATTAATGTTATGAGTGACTCTGAAAATTATCCGAATCTTTCAGAATTTTTGGAACACGTTAGTTTGGTTATTGATAATGAGTATGGTGATAATTCCAACAAAATAATTATTTCTACTTTGCACGCTGCAAAAGGACTTGAATTTGATGCTGTATTTTTACCAGGGTGGGAAGAAGGTTTGTTTCCTCATCAAAAGTGTCTTGACGGCGATGAGGGAAGTATTGAAGAAGAGCGGCGTCTCGCCTATGTTGCCATTACACGCGCCAAGAAATTGCTCTACATTACTATGGCGTTTAATCGGAAATTATATGGGCAGTGGCAAAGTAATATGCCCTCTCGCTTTCTTAACGAATTACCTCCGCAGTGTATTGAGCTTATCAATAATACCGGTTATGGTTCTCTTGCAAAAAATCAATCTAACTCTGAAAATTCCCATACTGCAGAGAAGAGATATTCTGGTCATGATAGGTATAGTGATGGATATAATTCTCGTTCCGACTATTCCAAAAGTTACGCCAATTCTTATTCTAAAAGAGAAAAGCACGGCTACTTTGATAGTTACGAGAGTGCGGCTTATGACGAAGATGATTGTTATACAGCTTATCGTTCCAACTCTAAAAACGATTACTTTTACCAAACTAAAAAAGTTTCACCGCTGGTTGGCAAAAAAGTTCATCATGCTACATTTGGTTCCGGCACTATTACTGACGTAGAAG
This sequence comes from uncultured Alphaproteobacteria bacterium, assembly GCA_944392315.1. Taxonomy (GTDB): domain Bacteria; phylum Pseudomonadota; class Alphaproteobacteria; order RF32; family CAG-239; genus CAG-267. The sequence goes on from CALXWH010000002.1 coordinate 11,534, forward strand.
GAAACAAATGTGAAGTATTTTTTGAGAACTTCGGAAAGAAAAAAATAATGAAGAGTTTCTTGGAGATTCTCTAATAGCTTGCTTTTTCTATTTCGTTTTGCGAAATGAAAAATATTTATGAACAAAAAATGTTAGTACCGTTATAATGATAATGCAACATAATTGAGCTATGGCTTTATCTAAGTTTGGCACTTCTTGTAGAATGCTTTGCGGCGACAGTTTTTCTTTAATATGTATCATTCTGACGAAGAAGGCCAATAACCCTGTATTGATAAAATACAAAACGATATAGGATGAAACGCCTTTTAAATACTCTTGCTTAAAATTTCCCTGACTTTGAAAGACATAATACCGCATGGTTATAACGGAAATATTGATGTTAATTATATTCATGAGCAATAAAGATATTTGCTCTCTCCCTTCCGTTAAATATAGAAATAGATAGTATAAGATGAATGATGTTGTGGTATTAAAACCACCAACAAGCAGAAAACGAATTTTTTGATTTATTTTGAACCAGATATTTTCTAAATATTTATATGCTTTTATCATCTTTCAGCCCTTTCAGACAATCTTTATTGAGTGCAGTCAAAAATTCCACCTCTCTTGTATGAGATATTATGTTTTTATCTGAAATACTATTTATATTTTGTTTATCTACATCTGGAAGTCCTGGATGAAGCATTATTTCTATTCCGTTATATTCTTCAGGTACACGCACTTTTTGAAGAATTTCTGTATTTATATTACCGGTGTATATAATACTGAAGAAATAAATTTCAGATTTTGCTTTTGTGAACCATCCTAAAACCGTAAGAACCAACAATTTAACGATTCCACCATTTTTTATGCCTGATATCTGACCTTGATTTTTCCACGTGTTGTAAATGCTCTCATTTATTATTCGCATTCTTGGTATTTTATATTTTTTTTGGAGTTTTCTCATTATTTTATAAACCATCGGTATCATCTGGACATGACGATGGCCATCCATATGAGTAATACTTAAATTATCTTTTTGCATAATTTTAATTTGCGCTTCAATTTCTCTCCATATTTGAAATTTTATTCTTTTTAAATACACTGTTTTTAGCAATAGTTTTACAAACCCATTACAGAAAAAACCATCTGCTTCTGTTAAATCTTGCAGTTTATTTTTATTACAAACAGCTCTTCCTGTGGTTAATGTTACATGCAGGCCTAAATCTATATTTTTCATTTTTCTACTTAGTTGTATAGCTTCTTTGGTACATTCTTGATTAACCATGATGCTTGTGGAGTTTATTATACCCTCCATGTTTCCTTTATATATGGCAAGATTTATACCATGGCTAAAGCCAAAATCATCTGCATTAATATATATTTTTTTCATCTTTTACCTTGTCTATCTTTAAATACATTGTTTTTACCATTTGATACAATATAATCAGCCATGTACAAAGGACGCTGTTTCACTTCCATATGTATTTTTCCAATATATTCTCCAATAATACCCAATGCCAACAAGATGATGGAACCTAAGAAGGACATTGTTACCATGATTGTTGCATAACCAGGTGTTCTATGCTGAATAATATAATATTCCACAATCACGTATATCGCTAGAATGATTGATACAAGTGCTCCTAGAAGTCCGATGTATGTAGCTAAGCGCAGTGGTCTTACCGAAAATTGGATTATACTATCCATTGCCAGAGCAAAGCTTTTAAATACACTGTACTTTGATTCACCTTTAAATCGCTTAGGAGCGACAAATTCTATTGTCTTAACTTTATCTGTCGGCATTATCCAACTTAGCAGTCCCCTGAACAATCTATCGTGTTCATTAAATCCTTTCAGAAAATCTACATATCGTCTATCAAGCAAGCGAAAATCCGGACTTTTTGAGGGGATTTTGGTATCAGATAACCAATTTAAAATTTTATAAAAAGTTGCAGCACAAAACTTATAGATTGCACTTGTGCCTAAATTATCTGTTCGGCGGCTTAAAACAATTTCTGCCCCCTCTGACCATAATTTTATCATTTGAGGAATATAAAGCGGCGGATGCTGCAAATCTGCATCCATAAAAATAACGGCGTCTCCCAAAGCATGATCCATTCCTGCCGTCATGGCTATTTCATGACCAAAATTTCTTTTTAAATTCACTATACAAATATCTTTATCCTGCTTTTGAAGTTGCTTGATTTTCTTTAATGTTCCATCGTTTGAACCGTCATTAACAAATACATATTCAAATACGTATTTTGAACCGATATTCCTGTCTTGTTTTGTATACTTCAGCAATTCTTTATATAACTCTGCAATATTTTCTTCTTCGTTATATGCTGAAATGACAATACTTATGATTTTTTGGGACATTTTACTCTCCATCTATAAAACCATAGTAATAGCGTTTGAACCTTGTTTTGCCTAGAATATTACTAAATTGAAATTTAATTTCTTTAGGCGCAGTTGCTTTGGGATAGCTTTCTGTATATTTTTTATACTCTTTTCTTGTTTCCGCAAAAACTATTCCTCCTTCTTGTTTTAATTTCTGTGCTGATACCCAAGGGTTTCTGTGTGCATCCCCCCAAATAACTGGCTTTGGTTTATCCGGACTTTCTAAAGTTAGAATACTTGAAAGCCAGACATCACCTAAAACATATTGCAACTTCTTTTCGCCTCGTTGGTGTTGATACCATTTTCGTGTTAATTGAATTGCAAAATTTTTGCCATCCAGATTATATTTTGGGCTTTTACTTAGAAATATACTGGTTGCATAAGCTATCCCCATTATCAGCATCAAAGTATATGTGATTTTCTGCGTTTTTACATATATTTTCTCTCCAATTTCTCCTTTTACCCCCCTAAATAAGACTATTCCTAAAAGATAAAGTAAAGGATACCCCCACATACTTTTAATTGGTGTTCCGCTTATTATACCAAATAATATGATAAAAATTATCGGAAAGATACCCAACCAAAACAAAAATTTGTTGTTAAAAGAATTATATGCATCTGTGTAATTCTTAAACTTTTTCCCAAACACACTTACAAAAATTAACACACTCCCCAGACCGTAAAAAAATAATGACGCGAAAAATTTAGATGGATATATAATGTGATTTATCCAGTCTGGACGAATATTTTTTCCGCCTCGCTCTGAAAAGTATTCTAACACCATAAAATCATGAGCATAGAGCCAATAGATGTGCGGTATCACCATTACCATAAAAATCGCCACCCCTATATAAACCTTATAGGATTTTAGGCATTTTCTGCCTTCTGCCGTGAAAAGTATGAGCAGCACACACCCCAGAAGTTGCAATCCGCTTGTATATTTATTAAGGATATTTAGCCCACACGCCACGGCTGTACACACCCACCATACCAACTTATCTTCTATTAGTGCTCTATAAAAATAGTAAGCGCACATTGGCCAAAGAGCCAATGACAATACATTCACATTATATTCAGGGGAGCAATAACCATAGAAGACGCATCCTTCTAATATCATTACAGATAATACTGCTTTTGTATTATCTTTTAAGAGCAATTGCGCCAATTTATATATGTAAACAAAACCTATTATGACGCACAGTTGGCTTAAAAAATATATTGCTTTCGCATTTTCAAAAAAAAGTAAATATATTCCATAAGCCGGAAATCCTGATAAAGGAGGATGCTTATTGGTACCAAGTAAGCAATATTTTCCCCACCATATTGCTTCCAAACTATCCATTGGAACACCGGTGCGCAGGAGAGGTAAAATACTCCAAACACAAAGATGCATAAAACAAAAGAGAACTAGAGGGTGTTTGTTTGCTATACTTTGTATTCTCACTTAATCTATCTCCTTTTCAGTGTTTTTGTTATTAGACATGATAAAACCTTATTTGACAAGCACAAACATCTGCTTTTCATATACCCTCTTTTGTTCTTTTTTAGAAAATTTAAACTTGAAAAAAATCTCAAGAGTGCTAGTAATTTATGGTATTTTAAAAGGAGATTACTTATGGCTGTTGATAACGAAACCGTTAGACGGATTGCTTTTTTGGCCAAATTAAAAGTGGAACCGGAAAAGTTAGAAGATACAAAATCTGAATTTAATAAAATTTTAGCATGGGTTGAAGAATTAGGTGAAGTTAATACCGATAATGTTACCCCGCTTGTTTCCGTTAATGATGAAGCGTTGTCTTTACGACAAGATGAGATAACTGCCGGACATATTAGTGAGAAAATATTAAAAAATGCTCCGGCTCAGGAATTTGGTTATTTTGTTGTACCGAAAGTTGTGGAGTAATAAAATGAACGATTTAACAGATTTAACAATTGCAGAGAGCTTGGCTAAATTAAAAGCAAAAGAAATTTCACCTGTTGAATTAACACAGGCTTATATCAAAAAGCTTGATGAAAATCATAAATACAACGCCTATATTACTTTGACAGCCGAAAAGGCTTTGCAAGATGCTCATGAAGCAGAAAAACGCTATGCCAATAATACAAATCGCAGTTTAGAGGGTGTTCCTTTAGGAATTAAAGACCTCTTTTGCACAAAAGATATTAAAACAACAGCGTGTTCACATATTTTAGATAATTTTATTCCTCAGTATGAATCAACAGTTACGCAAAATCTCCTTGATAACGGTGCGCTTTTTTTGGGTAAATTAAATATGGATGAATTTGCCATGGGCGGAAGTAATGAAACAAGTTACTTCGGTCCGGTTGTTAATCCGTGGAGTAAAGAAACACCTTTAGTTGCCGGAGGATCTTCCGGTGGCTCTGCTGCCGCTGTTGCTGCAAAAATGTGTGCGGCTGCTACAGCTACCGACACAGGTGGATCTATTCGCGAGCCTTCTGCCTTTTGCGGTGTTACCGGTATTAAACCAACTTATGGCAGATGCTCTCGTTATGGTATTGTTGCTTTCGCGTCATCGCTTGACCAGGCTGGACCTATTTGCAAAGACGTTACCGATTGTGCTTTATTGCTGAATTGCATGGCTGGATATGACGCTAAAGATTCAACATCATCCAAACGTGAAGTTCCTGACTTTTCATCATTTATCGGTATGGATATCAAGGGGCTGAAAATCGGTATTCCTGCAGAATATAGACCTGATGGATTAAATAAAGAAGTTGCTTCTTATTGGGATAAAGCTGCTAAAATCCTTGAAGATTGCGGCGCAGAAATTATTCACATCAATCTGCCTCACACCAAATATGCGCTGCCGACATACTATGTTATTGCTCCGGCGGAAGCTTCTTCTAACTTAGCAAGATATGATGGTGTTCGCTATGGTTTAAGAGTTGATGGAAATGGTCTTGATGAACAATACATTAATACAAGAACTGCCGGATTTGGCGCAGAAGTTAAACGTCGTATTTTAATCGGTACTTATGTTTTGTCTGCCGGATACTATGACGCTTATTATCTCAAAGCACAAAAAGTTCGTCGCTTGATTAAAAATGATTTTGATGAAGCTTTCAAAAAGTGCGATCTTATTTTAACACCAACTTCTCCTGTGGAGCCTTTTGCTATCGGCGATACAAAGATGTTGGAAAACCCGATAAATATGTATCTTAATGATGTCTTTACCGTTTCGGTTAACTTGGCTGGGTTGCCGGCTATGAGTTTGCCTATCGGACTTTCACAGCATGGCTTACCGTTGGGTATGCAGTTAATTGGCAGAGCTTTTGATGAAGGTACAATTTTCAAAGCGGCTTATCATTTGGAACGTGGTGCTAATTTTGTTAGGATGTAAGATATGTCTGATTATGTGATTGAAACTGAAAAAGGAAAATGGGAAGTTATTTGCGGGTTGGAAATTCACTGTCAAATTATTTCTAAATCAAAAATATTTAGTGGTGCATCTACAGAATTTGGCGATGATGTAAACGAAAATGTTTCTTTTGTTGATGCCGGTATGCCGGGAATGTTACCAACACTTAATCAAGAGTGTGTTCATCAGGCTATTAAAACCGGTTTGGGCTTAAATGCGGTTATCAATAAATACTCTGAGTTTTCTCGTAAAAACTATTTTTATGCTGATTTGCCACAGGGATATCAAATTACACAATTTCAATATCCTATCGTTGGTGAAGGATTTATTGATATTGATTTAGCCGATGGAAGGACTAAGCGAATCCGTATAGAGAGAATGCATATTGAGCAGGATGCCGGAAAGTCTATTCACGATATTGATCCTCACAAAAGCTTTATAGATCTTAATCGTGCCGGTGTTGGTTTGATGGAAATTGTAACTAAGCCTGATTTTCGCTCACCTGAGGAGGCCGGTGCTTTTTTACGCAAGCTTCGTTCTATTGTTCGTTATCTTGGGACTTGTGATGGTAATATGGATGAAGGTTCAATGCGTTGCGATGTCAATGTTTCCGTTCGCCCTTTAGGCACAAATGAGTGTCGCACACGCTGTGAAATGAAAAATGTAAACAGTGTTAAATTTGTTATGCAGGCTATTGAAGTTGAAGCTAAAAGACATGTTGCCGTTTATGAAAATGGCGGAGAGATTTGTCAGGAAACTCGTCAGTTTGATCCTGTTGCTTTAACTACAAAAGTCATGCGTAAAAAAGAATTTGCTCACGATTACCGTTATTTCCCTGAGCCGGATCTTCCTCCTCTTATTTTAAGTGATGATTTAATAAATCAGATAAAAAAAGAATTGGTTGAATTGCCGGATGCCAAAAAAGCTCGGTTTGTACACGAACTTGGCTTAACACCGTACGATGCGATGGTTATTTGTGAAAACAAAGAAGTTGCTGATTTCTTTGAGAAGGCTGCCCAAGGAAGAGATGCAAAGAAAGTTGCAAATTGGCTTATGGGTGACTTTTTTGCTATGCTTAAAAAGAAAAATCTTGATATTTCGCAATCTCCTGTTTCTGCGGAGAATCTGGGTAAACTTGTTGATTTGATTACGCATGATGTTATTTCCGGAAAAATTGCAAAAGATGTTTTTGAAATTATGGCGGAAACTTCTGAAGATCCTGAAAAGATTGTTGAAGAGCGTGGTTTAAAGCAAGTAACTGATACCTCTGCAATTGAAGCTATCATTGATTCTGTTATTGCTTCAAATCCGGAAAATGTTGCAAGTTATAGAGCTGGTAAAGTTAATCTTTTGGGATGGTTTGTTGGACAAGTTATTAAGCAATCTCAGGGAAAAGCAAACCCTGCTATGGTTAATAAATTACTGAAAGAAAAACTTTAATCTCTATCTCATATTACAACTTTCGTTTTGTTATAAAGCTGTCTAGTCTCTAGGCAGCTTTATAAACATAGACATTAGTTTTATATCCCTTTATTTTGCCAAAATATTTTTTATATTGTCTATATCTAATGAGAGGAGTTGAATATGAGTAAAGTAAATATTGCAAATTTTGTCATCTATGATCTTGCCAGTCGTTTTAACTTTGTTGAAAATCATGAATTGGACAGTGAAATTGTTGGTCTTGTTGCCGATAATTGGAATAAAAAGCATTTTGTGTCCGGTGATAAAAATCTTAAGTTTAATCACAATAAAAATATTCGGCAAAAATTTATGATTTAGAATCGGTTTTTCTATGCCTTTATTATTGTCAAGATATCTTTTTTTAGAGCTTTAAAATATCTTTTTCATCCATACCTCTACACTTGTTCGGATTATTTTTTTTGTGAGGTATGATATGAAAAAAAGTCATAAAGATTTATTAAAGGAAAATCTCATATTTGTCGGAACTATTTATGATAGTTTTGAGGCTCTTGAGGAAACCCTTGGAAAATTAAAATTAGAAAAACCTCTTTTTATTACTCATGTGGCGAAGATGGCTTTTGCTGAAGAAGTTTTTAAACGTGTTGAAGGAGCACCTGAACTCTGCCGATTTACACAACATAAGAAAGTTAATGCTCCTTCCATATCTCCTCGTTTCTATAATTAACCTATTAAAAAAAGCTCCTTGAATATCAAGGAGCTTTTTTCTTATCCGATTGTTCCGAAATAATTATCTTCTTCTTGATGATGTACTGCTCGCAAATCAAACAGATTTAATATTGTTGCGGATACATAAATTGAAGAATATGTGCCGATAATCAAACCGGACAATATTGTAAAGGAAAAGCTCTCAAGTGCATCACCACCCCATAAATACAACGGAATAACAGCAATCAGTGTTGTTACACCTGTTAATATTGTACGAGAAAAGATGTCATTGATACTTTTATTGATTAGCTCTTCTTGTGGCATTTTGCGATATTTTTTCAGATTTTCACGAATTCTATCATAAGTTACCACTTTATCATTTACGGAATATCCGACTAATGTCAGAATTGCCGCAATGGTTGTTAAGCTAAAATCAAATCTGAAAAATGAAAGCAATCCTACAACAATGATGGTATCATGAAACAAGCCCAACAAAGCCCCAATTGCAAACTGCCATTCAAATCTAACCCAAATATAGATTGCTATGGCTAATATTGCTAAAATTGAAGCGATTGTACCGGCCATTTTTAATTCGTCACCAACTTGAGGACCTACCGTTTCAACACGACGATATTCATAGTTATTGCCTAAAATCTCTCTAATTTCAGCAACAGCTTTTCTTTGAGCTTCATCATTTGCATTGTCTGCTTGAGCTCTTATCATCAGCTCTTTGCCTTCGGTTCCAATAGTTTGAAGATTCAATTCATCAAGCTTTACAACGCTTAATTTTGAACGTATATCTTCAATGTTTATCGGTTGTTCTGATTTGATTTCCATCAAAACACCACCGGAAAAGTCTATACCAAAGTTAAAACTTTTCAGGTATATACTTGCTATTGATAATATCACCATGATAGACGACAGTATGTAGGTAAAATACCGCGCTTTCATAAAATTGATATTTGTATCTTTGGTTATAAATTTTAACATTGTCATTTTTCTATTCCCTTTGTTTTAAATCGGTAGTGTCTTTGGTTTATAGCGGTTAAACCAAGCAGCTATTATCAATCTTGTTACCGTTACAGAGGTAAACATTGAGGTTGCAATACCTATTGATAATGTTACGGCAAAACCTCTTACCGGCCCACTTCCAAAATAGAACAGAACTGCGGCTGCAATCAAAGTTGTTAAGTTGGAGTCAATAATCGTTCCCCATGCAATTGAGAATCCGCTTTCAATTGCATCCTTAATGGAACGTCCACCTTTTACTTCTTCACGCATACGTTCAAAGATTAACACATTTGCATCTACGGCCATACCAATGGTTAAAATAATACCGGCAATACCTGGCAACGTTAAGGTTGCTCCAATTAGACTTAAAGCTCCTAACATTAAGAACAAGTTCAAGAATACGGTAATTGTTGTAAATAAGCCAAACAAGCCATAAGCAAGTACCAAGAATACAACAACGCCTATAAACCCGATTACAGATGCAAATATTCCAGCTTCAATAGAATCCGCACCCAATCCAGCACCAACGGTTCTTTCTTCCAAGATATTTAAAGGAGCTGGTAATGCACCTGAACGAAGCAATAAAGCAAGTTCTTGTGCGCTCTCGGAAGTGTAGTTACCTGTAATCACACCTGAACCACCTGTGATAGCTGACTGAATTGTCGGAGCAGAAATAACTTCATCATCAAGAACAATGGCTAACTGTTCGCCAATGTTATTCTTTGTTACTTCACCAAATTTTTTAGCACCTAAATTATTAAACTTAAAGCTAACCGCAGGTGCTCCTTCTTGAAAAGATACACCGGCATCAGTTAATGTTTCACCACCAACTGCAGGCTTTCTAACAATAACGTATTGTTCCCCTTCAATTCCGCGGATAATACGAGATGAACTCTTTAATTTACCGCGTTTTGCTTCGGCTACGGTTGTTGAGCTATCAACCAAATGGAAAGTCATTTTTGCTGTTTTACCAAGCAAAACTTTAACTTCTTCCGGATTTTGAACGCCAGGCAATTGAACCAAAATTCTTCCTTCGCCTTGGCTTTGGATAATTGGTTCATTTGTGCCATATTCATCAATACGTTTACGGACGATTTCAATAGATTGATCTATCAGCTTTCTTTTAATTTCATTTAATGCCGGTTCATCATAGTTGACAACCAAAACATCATTGCCGTTATCTGTTACCTTAAGACCATCATCCATCTTCCGCAAGGGCACCATGGCTTTTGCTCTGGAATTTGTGCTCTCAATTTTTACCTTTACACCTTCTTCATCTGAACTGATGCTTTGGTAACGAATTCTTGCATCTTTTAGTGTAGCACGAGCAGAATCTTCTAGTGTCTGCATTCTGTCTTTTAAGGCTGTCTTCATATCTACTTCAAGCAACAAGCTTGAACCACCCTGTAAGTCTAGCCCTAAATTTACAGGCTGCCACCATGATGGCAAGGTTGTTTTTGGATCTTTAACGAAATTTGGAACGGCAAAGAAAATACCGAGCAAACATATCGCTAAAATCATCACTATTCTTTGTAACGATAATTTATACATTATTGTTCTCTCTTTTCTATTTGCTTATTCATTAGCTTTACTGTTTTGAAACAACTTCTCTAACGCTTGAACGAGATATTTTTATCTCAACTCCGTTAGCTATTTCTACTGTTAAAACAGCATCTTCTGCTTTAACAACTTTTGCATAAACGCCACCACCCGTGATAATTTCATCTTTAGGCTTAATTGCATTTAGCATATCTTCATGTTCTTTCATTTTTTTCTGTTGTGGACGGATTAGCAAAAAATAAAATATTGCAAAAACAATAACTAATTGCACAATAAAACCAACCATTGGATTTGGCTCCACTGTTGCAGCAGCTTCCGTCGCAGCAATAGCTTCTGATATAAACATTGTTTTCTCCATTTAAAATTTAATCTTTTTCGGGTGGATTTTACTCAAAAAAAATACTTGATACAACTCAAATTGCTGAGATTTACCACGAAAATTTTATTTTTAAGGAATATTTTTGTCTTTATTTGCTTTATGGCAAATATGAGCGAGGGTTTACGGCCTTTTTTCCTGCTCGCACCTCAAAATGAAGTTGTGGGAAATTAACACTTCCGGTACTTCCTACCGTTGCAATTTTTTCGCCTCTTAAGACCTTTTGGCCTTTTTTAACATATAATCTTTGATTATGAGCATAGGCTGTAATATATCCATCACTATGTTTAATCAATACCAGATTGCCAAATCCCTTAAGTTCGTTCCCGGCGTAGGCAACAACACCTTTATCTGCTGCTTTCACGTTTGTTCCCATTGCGGCCTTTATGTTGATACCATCGTTTTTACGCCCCTTGCCGACAATACCAAAATTTGAGACAACTGTTCCCTGTACAGGCCAGATAAATTTTGTTTTGCGATATGTTGAAACGTTTTTACGTTGTGCTTTCTTACTTATGCTTTTAGTTGTTGCGCTTGATTTTTTAGTTGTTGTTTTACTTTTAGTTGTTTTAGCTGGAGCTGCCGTCGTTTTTTTGGTGGTATTTCCTTTGGTGTATGAATAGCTTGAGGATCCTCCCGAACTTGCTTTTGAAGCTATTTGATATTGCTTTGTATTTCCCGTTGCCAATGTTTCCGGCAGCATGAGTGTTTGTCCGACACTTATGGTATAGGGAGCTTCCAAATCATTTAAGCGGCTGAGAGAGGTGATATCTACATTATATTTTTTTGATATACTGTATAGTGTCTCACCTTTAGAAACTACGTGCTTTTGACGTTTGGGAAGTCTCAGATTTTGACCGATATTCAGTGCATATGGTGCGGATAGATTATTTTCTTCTATCAAACCTCGCAAAGGGACTTGATATTTTCTGGACAGACTATAAAGAGTATCTCCCTTTTGAACAACAACACTCCCCGGTGTATAGTTATATCCGTAACTATTAAACAAAGGTATACCACCGCTTCTGGCGTAGCAGCCAAACAGCAGGGGGAGAAACAGTAATGTAATTAGCGCCTTTCTCATTGTTTTCCTTTGTTTATTATGTTCTTAGCTTAAAAACACTAAATATTCGTTAAACTCTTTGAGAATCTGTTCTTGATTTTTGTAATGCATTATTTTATACAGAAATAAATTATCGTTTTGAGGAAAAATTTATGAGCAGTGTTCCAGATATTGTTGATGAAAGCGGTGACAAATATAAATTTGGCTTTGTCACAGATATTGCCGCAGATGTTGCGCCTAAAGGGCTTAATGATGATATAATCCGTTTGATTTCTCAAAAAAAAGGGGAGCCGGATTGGTTGTTACAGTCTCGTCTTAAGGCTTATCATTACTGGCTGACAATGAGTGAACCAACATGGGCTAAATTAACTTATGATAAAATTGATTATCAAGATTTGTACTACTATTCTGCACCAAAGCAGACTGTTCATCCTAAAAGTCTGGATGAAGTTGATCCTAAGTTATTGGAAACATATAATAAACTAGGAATTCCGCTTAAAGAACAAGAAGCGTTGGCCGGTGTGGTTGCTGTTGATGCGGTTTTTGACAGCGTATCTGTCGCTACGACCTATAAAGCTCAACTAAAAAAACAAGGGATTATTTTCTGCTCTATTTCTGAAGCCATAAAAGAACATCCTGATTTAGTCAAAAAATATCTTGGTTCTGTTGTGCCTTACACCGATAACTTTTTTGCGGCACTTAATTCTGCTGTGTTCACAGATGGTTCTTTTGTGTATATCCCTAAAGGGGTTAAATGCCCCATGGAGCTATCCACTTATTTCCGCATCAATGCAAAAAATACCGGACAATTTGAACGCACACTTATTATTGCCGATGAGGGGAGTTATGTTTCTTATTTGGAAGGATGTACCGCTCCGCAACGTGATGAAAATCAACTACATGCTGCCATTGTTGAAATTGTTGTTCATAAAGATGCCGAGGTTAAATATTCTACCGTTCAAAACTGGTATCCCGGTGATAAAGACGGTAAGGGTGGCGTTTATAATTTTGTAACTAAACGTGCTCTATGTGACGGAGATAATTCAAAAGTTTCTTGGACGCAGGTTGAGACAGGCTCTGCCGTTACCTGGAAATATCCTTCTTGTGTTTTGAAAGGAGATCATTCTAAAGGTGAATTTTATTCTGTTGCCATTACGAATAACAGACAGCAAGCAGATACCGGTACTAAAATGATTCATCTTGGAAAAAACACAACCTCCAAAATTATTTCTAAAGGTATTTCTGCAGGCTTTTCCAACCAAACTTACAGAGGGCTGGTTAAAGTCAGCAAAAATGCTGATAATGCTCGCAACTATTCTCAATGCGACAGCTTATTGATTGGGCAAACTTGTGGCTCTCATACTGTGCCATATATTGAAAATAGCAACAAAACAGCTATTTTGGAACATGAGGCGACAACTTCTAAAATTAGCGACGAGCAACTTTTTTATTGCAAACAGCGTGGTTTATCCGAAGAAGATGCAGTTAGCTTGATTGTTAATGGTTTTTGTAAAGAAGTTATGCAGAAATTGCCGATGGAATTTGCGATTGAAGCAGCTAAACTCATTGATATTTCATTAGAGGGGAGTGTCGGCTAAAATTCTGTGCATATTCTATTTTCTTTCTTCCTTTAACGCTTTTTGAGAATATGATTACCTTGTTATTAGAGAAAACAAAAGAGCTCTTTTTTAAGAGCTCTTTTTTAGTTTTATTTTGTGCCATCTATAACTTTTATGGCATCATCCAATGTGATATCTTTGCCACGCAGATTATTGGGAATCCGATAGTTGTTTTTACCGCATTTGATATATAAGCCATAGCGACCTGTTGCCAATAAAATATCTGCTTTCAATTTTGGATGTTGCCCTAAAACTTTTGCTTCTGGCTTTTCGGCAACGTTCTTCAACAACTCTTCAGCACGTTCCTTGGTTATATTAAAAATATTATCGTTGCCGGTCAGTGATTTTGACTTAAGTCCTTGTTTGATGTATTGGCCAAATTTCCCTATATTAGCACTTATTCCATCACCTAAATCCCTTGGTAAACTTGCTAATATTTCTGCTTGTTCAAAGGTTACTTCTTCCGGCTTTAAGAACTTTGGCAAAGCTATTCTTTTCGGCTTTTCCGTTGTTGCCGTTGCATCTTCACCTAATTGAACATAATACCCATAAGGTCCTTTTTTCAAATATACATTTAACCCACCGTGTTGTCCCAGCAACTTATCTTCCGGATTGGGTTGCTTTTCTACACTTTGTTCCTCTTCTTCTTTAATATCCGTTAAGGGCATAGTATATTTGCACTCCGGATAATTTGAACACCCTAGAAATGCACCAAATTTGCCTAATTTAATGCTTAAGTGCCCTTTGTGACATTCCGGACAAATGCGTGGGTCTGAGCCATCTTCTTTGGCCGGAAACAAATGATAAGCCAAGACTTCATCTATCTTATTGATAACTTCACTCACTTGTAGAGGTTGAACGGCTTGAATGTTTTTATAAAATTTCACCCAGAATCCGGCAAGTAATTTTTTCCACTCCATGGATCCAGCTGAAATATCATCCAGATATTCCTCCATTTGTGCCGTAAAGTCGTACTCCACATATTTCTTAAAGAAGTTTTCCAAAAAGATTGTCACTATTCTGCCTCTGTCTTCCGGAATAAAGCGCAATTTTTCTACTCTGACATATTTACGCTCTTGTAGCACAGCGATAATAGAAGCATATGTTGACGGACGGCCGATGCCCAATTCTTCCAATTTTTTAACAAGACTTGCTTCAGTAAAACGCGGCGGAGGTGTCGTATAGTGTTGTTCAGGCTTAATGGCCTTCTTTTCTACAGCTTCGTCTACTTCAACATTTGGCAGTAATCTATTCTCATCATCCTCTGTATCATCGTCTTTACTTTCTTGATACAATTTCAAGAAACCATCAAACGCTATTACCTGCCCATTTGCACGTAATAAAATTTTGCTGTCTGCTGATAATGAATCAATGACTACTTTATCCATAATAGCCGGTTCCATTTGACAAGCAATGGTTCTTTTCCAAATTAACTCATACAACTTATAGGCGTCAGAATCTAATTTGCCTTCCATTTTTTTCGGTGTATTCATTACATCTGCCGGACGGATAGCTTCGTGTGCCTCTTGCGCATTTTTAGATTTTGTTTTGTATTCTTTAGCTTCTTTTGGGAGGTATTTTTCACCAAAATATTTTAAAATGGCTTCTCGGCACGCACTAATCGCTTCAACAGATAAATTTACCGCATCCGTTCTCATATAGGTTATATAACCGGATTCATACAAATTCTGTGCAATCTGCATTGTCTTTTTGGCTGAGAAACGGAGCTTTCTTGCGGCTTCTTGTTGCAGAGTTGAAGTTGTAAACGGGGGTGCCGGATAACGATTGGCTTTTTTACGTTCAATTTTTGAAATTTTGAAGTTTTGAGCTTCTATCTTGTTTTTAGCTTCCTCTGCTTTTTCTTTTGTGTTGATATCAAATTTTTCAAGTTTTTTTCCATCTAAATTTATCAGATGTGACGGAATTATGGCTTTTTCTGATGTTTCTAAATCAACATCTACCGTCCAATACTCTTCCGGCTTAAATTTTTCAATTTCCATTTCGCGATCGCAAATTAAGCGCAACGCAACAGATTGAACGCGTCCTGCTGATTTTGACCCCGGAAGTTTACGCCACAAAACCGGTGATAGAGTAAAACCTACCAAGTAGTCTAATGCTCGGCGTGCCATATATGCCGATACTAAATTTTCATCAATTTGACGTGGATTTTGAATAGCTTCCGTGATAGCATGCTTTGTAATTTCATGAAAGACAACGCGCTCAATTTTCTTATCTTTTAATTTCTTCTTTGCGCTAAGTTCTTCTAAAATATGCCAGGCAATTGCCTCTCCTTCTCTATCCGGGTCGGATGCGAGAATCAGTGTATCACAATCTTTTAAGGCTGTTATAATATCATTAAGGCGTTTTTTGCCTCCCGGACTTAATTCCCAGACCATGCTAAAATCTTTATCCGGATCAACTGATCCGTCTTTACTCGGCAAATCGCGAATATGGCCGTAACTGGCCAAAACTTTATAGTCTTTTCCCAAATACTTATTGATTGTTTTGGCTTTTGCCGGTGATTCTACTACAACTAATTTCATCTAAAAATTCCCTCAAATTTTAGCTACTTTATTCCCCGGAAGGCGTGTCAGTTTATTGTCCAACTCTAACTCTACCAACATCATTAAAACTTCTTCTGTCGGAAGTTGCATGGCGCGGATGAGTTCATCAATATCCTCTCCACTGGCGGAAATTAATGATAATAATTTTTTATATTTATCTTCGGTTTCAGTTATTTCCAGTGTTTCTTCTTTTTGCTCTGGAATATCGGAATTATTTTGTTGCTTGTCAAGCGAATATTCAAATAAATCTGCTATTTCATCTTTTTCATGTTTATTTGATTCAAATTGCATTGCTGAAAAATTAAAGTCTCTTAATATATCTTCTGCACCCTCTACAAGTTGAGCTCCTTCTTTTAGTAATTTATTGCATCCGGCTGATCGCGCGTCGTATGGCGCCCCCGGAACAGCATAAACATCTCTGCCCTGCTCTAGAGCCTGATGAGCTGTAATCAATGAGCCTGAGCGAAGCCCCGCCTCTATGACAAGGACTCCTTTACTAAGCCCTGAAACAATTCTGTTTCTTCTGGGAAAGTTTGATGCTTGTGGACGCGTGTGAAAAGGATATTCTGTTAGAATTAAGCCACTTTTTTTGATAATTGTTTGATACAAATCCTCGTTTTCTTGGGGATAAATTATATCTACGCCCGTCCCCATAACGGCAATTGTACTACCTTCACAACCAATTGCTCCCGTATGCGCTGCTTTATCTATGCCACGCGCCATACCAGACACAACCGTTATTTGGTTATTTGCGATTTCTTTTGCTAAATTTTCTGCAAGTTTCATTGCGCTGAGCGAAGCATTTCTTGACCCAACTATGGCAAACATATTGTTATTTTTTAGTAGTTCAACATTGCCTTTTGCATAGAGAATCGGCGGAAAATCTTCAATTTGTTTCAAATTATATGGATAAATATCATCTTCGGCCGAGATTAACTTTACACCTTTTATTTCAGCTGTCATTACTTCTTCTTGAGCTTTTTTATAAGGCATAATGACTTTCTTTTTAGATATCTCGCTCAATGTATTTTCAACATTACCATATTGCTTCACGAGACGTTTGAAGCCAATCGGACCTACTCCGTTGGTATTTATGAGCTGAATGTATGATATAAGTTTTTCTCTATCCAATTTTTTATGCTTCTATTCTGATTTTTTCAATTTTATTTTGCTTTCTTCCCCTTTGAGAAGTCTTCTGATATTTGCATGATGGCGAATAACAACTAAAATTACAATTAGAGTGTAAACTATTGTGTATTCCGGTGTCGGAGCAAAGAAGTAAGCTGCCACAGGTACAAAAACTGCCGCGGTTAAAGCTGATAGTGAAGAATATTTAAACGTGAAGGCCATTATCAACCACACTGCCAAAGCAATCACCGCAACAGGCCAGCAGGTTACCAATATAAAACCGAATGTTGATGCAACACCTTTGCCTCCTTTGAACTTTAGCCATATAGGGAAATTATGTCCCAACACACCGAAAGCTCCGGCTATTAACATTGCCGTTATGCATGCTTCATTTTCTGTCCCTACTGCATATTTTGCAGCAACGGCCGCAATACCTGCCTTAAACGCATCACATAAGACTGTTAGCAGGGCTAATGTTTTGTTTCCGGTTCTTAAAACATTCGTCGCACCAATATTCCCTGAGCCTATTTTTCTAATATCTCCATATCCTGCCATTTTGGTCAAGATTAACCCAAATGGAATAGATCCCACAAAATATCCAAATATTGCGCTTAACGCATATACAGCTTCCGCCGACATATTTTTTCTCCTAAAATATTTTTTGCTTATGTTAGTAAAAAGAGTAAAAATTTCAACTTATTTTAAATTTGCATGTGTATTTTATCTTTTTGTATATTAGGCAAAAAAAATTAATGACATTGTTGTTTAATTGTTTATTATAGGCTTAAATATTTAATTTAGGGGAGCAAATGAAAAAAACTTTTAAGAGAATCCTTTTAAAACTTTCCGGTGAAGGTTTAATGGGAAAGCAGGCTTTTGGCATTGACGAAAATATTTTGGATATGTTTGCTGAAAGTATTAAACAGGTTAGACAAGAAAAAATTGAAGTTTGTATTGTTATCGGCGGGGGCAATTTTTATCGCGGCGTTAACAATACCAACAAATGCGTCGCTCGTCCTATTGCAGACCAAGCAGGGATGATTGCGACCGTCATAAACGCTTTATTCCTTAAAAGTATTTTGGATAGTAAAGGTATTCCTTCTGAAATATTATCCGGTTTAAACATACCTCAAGTTGCGGAAACTTATTCTTATCGTTCTGCAAAAAGTTTATTAAAACAAG
Organism: uncultured Alphaproteobacteria bacterium; assembly: GCA_944392315.1. Classification (GTDB taxonomy): domain Bacteria; phylum Pseudomonadota; class Alphaproteobacteria; order RF32; family CAG-239; genus CAG-267. The sequence continues at coordinate 29,926 of CALXWH010000002.1, forward strand.
GGACTGTCGTTATTTTTGCAGGAGGAACCGGAAACCCCTATTTTACAACAGATACAGGTGCAACCCTTAGAGCCTTAGAAACTGAGTGCGATGCTTTGTTCAAGGCCACTCAGGTTGACGGCGTTTATGACAGCGACCCTAAAAAGAATCCAAACGCCATTCGTTATGCAACAGTCTCTTATGACGATGTTATTACTAAAGAACTAAAAGTTATGGATATGACAGCTATTTCCATGGCAAGAGAAAATAAACTTCCAATTGTTGTATTTAAACAGGTTGACAAGAACTCTTTAATTGATGCAATAAAAGGAAAAGGAAATTATACAATTATAAAATAACCAAAAGAGAGGTACCGATGACCGATTTTAATGAAATAAAAAAAGATACAGCCGAGCGTATGGAAAAAACGCTTGAAACTTTGCGTGGCGATTTTGGCGGCTTACGCGCCGGAAGAGCTCACGCCAGTTTGTTAGACAATATTATGATAGAGGCTTATGGAAATTTATCTCCTATTGCGCAGGTTGGAACAATTAGCGTTCCAGATGCAAGAACTCTTTCTATCAGCGTATGGGATAAAAGTTTAGCTAAAGCTGTTGAGAAAGCATTAAGAGAATCGGACTTAGGGTTAAACCCTGTTTCTGACGGTCAACTTATCCGTATTCCAATTCCACCGCTTTCTGAAGAAAGAAGAAAGGAACTCGTTAAGGTTGCCGGTAAATATGCAGAACAAACTAAAGTTGCTATTCGCAATATTCGCCGTGACGCCTTGGATGATGTTAAAAAGTTGAAAAAAGATAATCTCATTTCTGAAGATGATGAAAAGAGATATGGAAACGAAATCCAGAAAATGACTGATGATTCAATCAAAAAAATTGATGAAATGTTAGCTCAAAAAGAAAAAGATATTTTGCAAGTATAAAGACTATGGACACGACAAATATTTGTAATCATATTGCCATTATTATGGATGGAAATGGTCGTTGGGCAAAAAAAAGAGGAATGCCTCGGACATATGGTCATAAAAAAGGCGCTGAAAATGTTGTAAAGATCACGCGTTCCATGAAGGAATCCGGTGTTAAATATTTGACATTATACGCCTTTTCTACGGAAAACTGGCAGCGTTCTAAAGATGAAGTGGATGCTTTAATGCAGTTGCTTAACGAGTATCTGGATAAAGAACTTAAAGAAATTATGGAAAATAATGTTCGCATTATTTTTATCGGCGAAAGATATATGCTTTCTGATGACATTCAAAGAAAGATGCTTTATCTGGAGCAAGAATCGGCAAAAAATACGGATTTAACACTTTGTATCGCCCTCTCTTATGGCTCAAGGCAAGAGATATTGTCTGCTGTTAAAAATATCGCAGCTAAAGTCAAAAATAACGAGTTAAAAGTTGAAGATATAACTCAAGAAAGCTTTTCTAACGAACTCTATACCAAGAGCATTCCTGATCCGGATATTTTAATTCGCACCAGCGGGGAACAAAGGATTAGTAATTATTTGTTGTGGCAAATAGCTTATACAGAGCTGTTTTTTACAAATACTTTATGGCCGGATTTCGGCAAAGATGAATTATGGGACATTATTAAAAAATTTTCTTCTAGGGAGAGAAGATATGGCAAAAACTGAACTTACATCATTACAAAAAAGAATACTGACATCACTTGTTATGATTCCGGTAGTTATCGGAGCATTGCATTCCGGTCACCCGTATATTGATATTTTAGTATTTTTGGTTGGCTCTTTATTATCTTGGGAATGGGCTTCTATGGTTCCAAATAAGAAGAGTAGCGTTTATGTTGCAAGTTATATCTTTGCTCTAGGTTGCTCTTTATTTGTTTTTAACCGTTGGGTCTTACTTTCTACCATCATTTTAACAACACTTTTTGTTTATTTTAAAGCTAAAGACGAAGGGCATAGAAAATTGTTAACCCTGGGTGTTCCGTACATTTCTATCGGCGTTGGTGCTTTATATTGGATTTATTATCTTTTTGATGCATTCGGAAGTATTCCCGGTGAAAAGGGCAGTTTCGTTATGACTCTATGGTTCATTTTGATGGTTTGGGGTGTTGATATTGGCGGATTTATTCTTGGTTCTTCTTTAAAAGGTCCGAAATTAGCCCCCAAAATCAGTCCTAACAAAACATGGTCAGGTTTAATCGGCGGAGTTGTTTTATCTGTTGCTGTTAGCTTCATTTATATGTTTTGCATTAAAAACATTTTTGACTTGCCAATGCCATTGAGTGAACAGCTTAAGTTTGCACAACTTGGAGCACTAATTGCTGTTATTGCTCAAATTGGCGACCTTATTGAATCTGCCATTAAGAGGCATCTTGGCGTTAAAGACAGTAGTGCTTTAATTCCCGGTCACGGTGGTATATTTGATAGAATTGACGGACTAATTTTTGCAGCGCCTATTGTTTACTGCTTGTTTGCTTTAATTTCATTTAATTACTAAGGAATAAAAGATTATGGAGTGGTTGTTAAATATTATCCATTACGTCGTTCCTTTTCTTATTTTACTCGGCGTATTGGTTTTTGTACATGAGTTTGGGCATTTTATTATTGCCAGATGGACAGGGGTCAGTGTTAGCGCCTTTTCTATTGGATTTGGAAAAGAACTTTGGAGCAGAACAGATAGGAAAGGAACGGTATGGAAAATTTCTGCTATTCCTCTCGGCGGATATTGTCAATTTTTAGGAGATGCAGACGAATCTTCTTCTACATCAGAGGTTGATTTGAGTAAATATTCCGAAGAGGAACAAAAACATTTGTTTGCAACACAATCTCCCTATAAGAAATTAGCCATTTCCGTGGCGGGTCCTTTGTTTAATTATCTTTTTGCTTTCATTACATTTTTTGGCCTGTTTTATTTTATCGGCAGCTATGATATTCCTCCGATTATTTCCGATGTTATAAAAGATAGTCCAGCACAAGCAGCAGGAATTATGAAGAATGATAAGATTTTAGAAATTAACGGAAAAAAAGTTAATGACTGGTCTGATATCAACAAAGAGGTCAGCATTGCTATTGATAGCGTTGATTTGAAAATTGAAAGAAAAGGTGAAACTATTGCTCTGCATGTTCCTTTGGTTGAAATGGACTATGCCTTTGATGAGACAGAAAAACCTATTAAACGCAGAATGATAGGAATTAAAGGAGAAACGAAGCAATTTAAGATTGTAAAAGATAATTTTCAATTTTTCCCTTCCTTAAAAAAGGCTGCCGAAGAAGTCTATAATATTACGGATATGACTTTGCGCGGTGTGGGGCAAATGATTATGGGTGAACGCTCCGGTGAAGATGTTGGCGGAATTATTCGTATTGCGGAAATGTCCGGTGATATTTCAAAAACTCGCGGGGTATTGGATTTCTTATATTTCATGGCTTTACTTTCTATCAATTTGGGACTTATCAACTTATTCCCAATTCCTGTATTAGATGGTGGACATGTTGTAATTTATCTGTTAGAAATAGTTTCAAGGCGCGAGCTTAATACAAAAATAAGAGATGGTTTATTTAAAATTGGTCTGGGCTTTATCCTGTTTTTAATGGTATTTGCCACATGGAATGATATAAGACACCTCTTAACACGTTGGTTTTATTAATTTGAAGGATGAAAAAATGAAGCTTAAATTAGCGGGGATTTCGTTATTGACTTTAGCTATTTGCTCAAATGCGATGGCTCAAAGTGTTATCAAAAATATTAACATTAACGGACTACAACGTGTTGAGCGGGAAACAGCTTTGTCTTACGCCGGAATTGACACCAATAAGCAGGTTTCATCCGAGGAACTTAACCAGGCCTTAAAAAGACTTTATGATACAGGCTTATTTAGCGATGTCAGCTTTGATACAAAAGGCGATACATTAGTTATCAATGTTAAAGAGAATCCTGTTATTGGTATTATGGCTTTTGACGGTAATGATAAGATTGATGATAAAATTTTGGAATCCGAAGTTCAATCTACCTCTCGCTCTGTATTTAGCAAAACAAAAGTCCAACAAGACGTTCAGAGAATCCTTGAAGTTTATAAAAGAGCCGGTCGCTATGGCGTTTCTGTGGAACCCAAAATCATCAAAAAATCAGAGAATCGTGTGGATTTGATTTTTGAAATTGAAGAAGGTCCGGAAGCTAAAATTGATACAATTAACTTTATCGGCAACAAACACTATACGGGTGATGATTTGCAAAATGAAATTATGAGCAAAGAAAGCCGCTGGTATAGACTGTTTTCTAGTGCAGAAAATTTTGACCGCGAAAAGATGAACTATGACCAAGAACTATTAAGACGTTTTTATAATCGTCATGGTTATGCTGATTTTGCTGTTGTATCGGCTATTGCAGAGTTATCACGTGATAAAACATCCTTTATCTTAACATTTACCATTGATGAAGGTAAGCGCTATAAAGTTAATGATATTCAGATTAAATCTTCTGTTCCGGATATTGATGCCAATATGTGGTATAAGTATGTCACATTTAAGACAGATACCTGGTATAATTCCGATGAAATAGAAAAAACAGTTAATGATTTAACAGAAGAATTGTCTCGTAAAGGTTTTGTTTTTGTAGAGGTTGTTCCAAATATCTATAAAGACCGTGAAAGCGGTAAATTAAGCGTTGTGTTTGATATTAAAGAAAATGCAAAAGTCTTTGTAAACAGAATTAACATTACCGGTAACACAAGAACTCTTGATGAAGTTATCAGACGTGAATTCCGTATCTCTGAAGGAAATGTGTTTAATGTTGCAAAAATCAGAGAATCCAGAAGAAACGTTGAGCGTTTGAATTATTTCAGCAAGGTTGATATTGATACGCAACGTGTTGATTATGATAAAGCAGACATTAATGTTAATGTTGAAGAAAAATCTACAGGTTACTTTAATGTAGGTGTTGGATACTCTACTGTTAACGGGGCGTTAATCCGTGCGGGGATTACAGAAAATAACTTCCTTGGAAAAGGACAACAAGTTAGCTTGAATGCCGGCGTTTCACAACGTTCTACCGATTATAGTTTCAGCTTTACAGAGCCGTATTTCTTAGACCGTCGTTTAAGTGCCGGTACGGATTTATTCTACCAAACAGAAGATTATCAGGATGAAAGTAACTATGATATGGATACCATGGGTGGTAGAATTAGATTTGGTTGGGATTATACGGATGATTTGAGCCAATATATTCGTTACACCTTAAAGCAGGATAAGATTAAAAACGTTAGCAGCGCTTCTAAATATATTCAAGAAGAAGAAGGCGACGCTATAGACTCCGTTATCGGACAGACTATTGTTTATGATAAAAGAGATAATATTCTTAAACCGCGTGAAGGTTATTACTTATCTTTCGGTAACGATGTTTCCGGTTTGGGCGGTGATGATAAATACTTAAAATTTGATGCAAAAGCCTACAAGTTCTATACACTTAATGATTACTACACCTTTAAGTTCTTCATCAACGGTGGCTATATTGCCGGATATGGTGGAGAAGATGTTCGTCTTGCTCAAAGATATTTCTTAGGCGGCAATACAATGCGCGGATTTGAAACTGGCGGTATCAGTGCAAGAGATAAAGTTACAAAAGATGCATTAGGTGGTAACTGGATGTTGTATGGTGGTGCTGAGTTAGCCTTCCCAATGGGGTTGGATGAACTTGGAATCCGCGGACGTACCTTTGTTGATATTGGTACAACCGGTAAGCCTGATAATATTAACACAAACGATGTTGACTACTCTTCAAGTCCTCGTGTTGCTATCGGTTTCGGTTTTGAATGGACTTCTCCAATGGGTAAGATTGATATTGACTTCGGCTTCCCGATTGTTAAAGAAGACTACGATGAAACAGAAGTATTCCGTTTGAACTTCGGTACAAGTTTGTAATTTTACAGAGGATATTGAGATGGTTGATACTGTGTTTTATAAGCATAACGGACCTAAAACAATCAAAGAAATTGCAACGATTGCTGATGCCGTTTTGGTGACAGAAGGAAAAGAAAAAGAGCAGATAGAAAATGTCTGCTCTATCGACTCTGCTGGGAGTAATGACCTTTGTTTCTTTTATGATAAAAAAAACAAGGCAAAGGCCGCTCAGATTAAAGCAAAGGCTTGCATTACGACTGAAGAGCTCGCTCGTTTTATTCCTGAAGGGGTGATTGTTTTAACGTGCACGAATCCGAAATTATCTTTTATTAAGTTGGTTAGCAGTTTTTATGCTGAAAATAAACCGGCTCCGCAAATTTCTCCGAATGCAACAATATCCAGTTCAGCTAAAATCGGTAAAAATTGTTCCATTGCTGCAGGCGTTGTTATTGAAGATGATGTTGTTATCGGAGATAATTGTGTTATTGAGCCAAATGCAGTTATTGCGCATGGTTGCAAAATTGGCAACAACTGCCGAATCGGCAATAATGCGAGCATTGCTTATTGCTTGATGGGGAATGACTGCTACATCTATACAGGCGCCAGAATCGGGCAAGATGGTTTTGGTTTCTCGGTTGTTAATGGACAGCATAAACGTATTCCGCAAATCGGGCGTGTTATTATCGGTAATGACGTTGAAATCGGAGCTAATACTTGCGTTGACAGAGGGGCTCTGGACGATACGATTATCGGAGATGGGTGTCGCGTTGATAATTTGGTTCAGATTGCTCATAACGATAAAATTGGGAAATGCTGTATTCTTGTTTCTCAGACAGGTATTGCAGGTAGTTGTACATTTGGGGATTATGTTGTTTGTGGTGGACAGACTGGCTTTGCAGATCATTTGAACGTCGGTAGCGGCGCTCAAGTTGGCGCTCAATCCGGTGTTATGCGTGATATTGAACCCGGTGCTATTGTTATGGGAACACCAACGGTTCCGTTCAAAGATTTTATGCGCCAAGTTGCGTTTTTACAAAAAAATAGTAAAAAATAAAATAGGAGACTTGTTATGGCTGAAGATGTAAAAATTTATCCGATTGAAGAAATTATGAAAATGCTTCCTCACCGCTATCCTTTCTTGTTGGTTGATCGCTTGGAAGTTGAAGTTCCCGGTGAAAAAGGCGTTGGTATTAAAAACGTTACTATGAATGAGGAATTTTTCCAAGGTCATTTTCCTGGAAATCCGGTTATGCCCGGGGTTCTTCAAATTGAAGCTATGGCTCAAACCGCAGGGGCTGTTGTGATTTCTCAAGATGAAAACTATGCTGCTTCTAAGCGTAATGTGCTTTTTATGGCTGTTGACGGTGTTAAATTCAGAAAGCAGGTTAAACCTGGTGATCAACTGAGAATGCATGTTGAAAAAGTTAAAGCCCGCAGAAATATTTTTGTATTCAAAGGTACTTGCATGGTTGACGGCCAAGTTGCCTCTGAAGCTGAGCTCACGGCAATGATTCTTGAATAAATTTATTATTCAATTGATTTAAAGTTGAAAAAATTAGAGATAGGATTTATCTTATCTCTAATTTTTTGAGGTGTAAAATGTTTGATGCTCATATTGTCAGAAAAGATTTTCCTATTCTAAACCGCTTGATTGACGGTAATAAGAATATTTATATGGATACTGCAGCTTCTGCTCAAAAACCATTTGTACTGATGCAAAAGTTAGAAAAAGCCTATATGGAAGAATATGCTAATGTTCATCGTGGCAGTTACTGGCTTTCAGAAGTCGCTACAGAAAATTATGAACAAGCACGAAAAATTGCTGCAAAATTTATAAATGCAAGTTCGCCTGATTCTGTTATTTTCACCAGAAGTGCGACAGAGGGTATCAATTTAGTTGCGGCCACATATGGGTTGGAAAATCTTCATGAAGGGGATGAAATTCTTCTATCGCGTGCCGAGCACCATGCAAATCTTGTAACCTGGCAGCAAACGGCCTTAAAAACAGGCGCTAGAGTTGTTTATTTTGATTTGGGTGAAGATGGCAGCTTTATTTGGGAGAATTTTGAAAAAACTTTATCTAAACGCACTAAAATTGTTGCCGTGACTGCTATGTCTAATGTTTTGGGTACAATATTCCCTGTTGAGAAAATTTGCGCTGCAGCGCATAAAATCGGGGCTAAAGTTCTTATTGATGCTTGTCAGTTTGCCGTACACAAAAAAATTGATGTTCAGAAATTTGATTGCGACTTTTTAGCTTTCTCTGGGCACAAGGTCTATGGACCAACAGGTATTGGTGTTTTATACGGCAAATATGATTTGCTAAAAGAAATGCCTCCTTACCAATATGGCGGTGATATGATTGAAAATGTTAGCTATGAAAAGACAACGTTTACACTTCCGCCGGCACGATTTGAAGCGGGAACTCCGGCCATTGTTCAGGCAATTGGTTTAGGTGCTTCTCTTGAGTATATGATGCAATTTGATTTTAACGAAATTGAAAAGTACGAAGAGGAGTTGATTAAATATACGACAAAGCAATTACTTGATATTGATGGATTAAAACTGTTTGGAACTGCAAACGAAAAAGGTGGTGTATTTTCTTTTGCCATAGAAGGAATACATCCGCAAGATTTGGCTTTTATTTTAGCTAAGGAGGGTGTGGCTATTCGTACCGGACATTTTTGTGCGCAACCGCTTGTTAATGCTTTAGGTTATAATTCGCTTGCACGTGCTTCTCTGGGTATTTACACAACAAAAGAAGATATTGATGATTTTATAACGGCTTTGCGGAAAGCAAAGGACTTTTTTTGAACGAGAAATAATGACTGATACAGAAAATAATGAAATAGTTGATGAAAATGAGGCGCAGCTACTCAATGCTATGAGTGTTGACGAGTTACCTGTCTATAAAGCTTTTGCCGGAAAAGAATTAGAACCATCCTCAAAAAAAGCAAAAATGTTTGATATCGTAGAAGCTATCAAGACAGTTTGTGATCCAGAAATTCCTATTAATGTTTACGATTTAGGATTAATTTATAAAATTAACCAAGAAAACAATGGGAACCTTCATATAGATATGTCTTTAACGGCGCCCGGTTGTCCGGTTGCTGGCGTATTACCACAACAGGTTGCAGATGCCGCTGCAAGCGTTGATGGGGTGGGAAGAGTTGAAGTTGAAGTTGTGTGGGAGCCGGCTTGGTCTTTGGAGCGATTAAGCGATGAAGCTCGGATGATGCTAGAAATGATTTGAGGTTGGTTATGAGTATTGAAAATTTAATAGATGATTTTTCTTTTTTAGATAATTGGGAAGATAAATATAGATATCTTATTGAACTCGGAAATCAATTGCCTCATTTTGATGATACTCAAAAAATTGATCAATGGAAAATTTCAGGGTGCCAATCTCAAGTGTGGATTATACCTCACTTTTCAGCCTCTACCCTATCTTTCCAAGGAGATAGTGATGCAATAATCGTACGTGGAATTATTGCTGTTGTGCTTGAAATTTTTAATGATAAATCTGCACAAGAAATTTTAGATGTTGATGTTGAAGAAATTTTTGATAAAATGGGTTTGCGGGAACATATTACCCCTAATCGGCGGAGTGGTATGCTTTCTATGGTTGATAAAATTAAATTCTACGCCAGAGAGTCACTAGAGGGCAAGCATGAACATTCACGAGTACCAAGCGAAGAAAATCTTTAAACAATTCGGAATTAACGTTCCAAATGGACTTGTTGCGTATACTCCTACCGAAGCTAAACTTGCAGCTGAAACAGTTTCTGAATTCGGCCCATGGGTTGTTAAAGCACAAATTCAAGCTGGTTCGCGTGATGTTGGTAAATTTTCTGATAAGCGTGCCGGCAGAAAAGGTGGTATTCGTTTATCCAAAACATTAGATGAAGTTTATGATAATGCCGATGAGATGCTTGAGAATTTGCTTGTGACAAATCAAACCGGCGCTAAGGGACGTCTTGTTAGCAGAGTTTATGTGGAAGAATATATTAAAACTATTCGCAAATTTTATCTCGGGCTTGTTGTTGATTGGGTTTCTGCATCAGCTGTTTTACTTGTTGCCCCTGTTTCCGATAAAGATGATGACGATATTGTGAAACTTGCCATTGAATCTCCTGAAACAATACTTAAAATCAACCTTGGTTTACAAAAAGAAATTAAAGCCGAGCAACTTAAACAAATTGTCTCTTTTATGAATATGCAGATTGAGTTGTCTGAATTGAAAACATTTTTGAACAGAATGCTCAAACTTTTTTATACTTATGACGCTACATTGCTTGAAATTAACCCAATAGGAATCAATAAATTTGGTAATATTTGGGCTCTTGATGCTAAAATTGTTTTTGATGAAAATGCGTTGTACAGACATCCGGAAATTCAAAAACTTTTTGATGATTCCGAAATTGAAGAAAGAGAACTTATCGCTGCAAAATACGGCTTCCAATATAAAGAATTGGAAAGCGGGATGGGTATTATCGTTAATGGTGATGGTGTTGCTTTAAATACAATAAATCAAGCTAAGAGTATGGGGCTTGACACAGCTTGCTTTCTTAATCTGAAAGGTGGTGTTGATAGAGATAAAATTTCGGCAAGTATTAAGCTTATTATGACGAATCCACGTGTTGATGGAATTTTTATCAATATTCTTGGTGGTTTTTCTCGTTGCAACCTTATTGCTGATGGAATTATTACAGTTGCTGATGATTTAGGTCTGAATATCCCTCTGATTGCCCGTTTTGAAGGAACTAATAAAGATGAGGCTACTGATATTTTAAAGAAATCAGGACTTCCTCTTTCTATTGCAGAAGATACTACTCAAGGTTTGTTACTCTTAAAAGAAGCTATTGCGGAGGACTTGTAATGTCTGTTCTTATTAATAAACATACAAAAGTGTTAGTTCAGGGTATTACTGGTGCACAGGCTTCTTTTCATGTTCAACGCGCTATTAAATACGGAACAAATATTGTTGCAGGTGTTGCGCCTAATAAAAATGAAACATCTTATTTGGGTTTGCCCCTCTTTGGAACTGTTAAAGAAGCTAAAGAGCAAACAGGTGCTACGGCCTCTATTGTTTTTGTACCTGCTAAATATGCAAAATCAGCTATTCTAGAGGCTATTCAGGCTGAGCTTGATTTAGTTGTCGTGATTACTTCAGGTATTCCTGTACGTGATATGATGGAAATTAAGCACGAGCTCTTAAATTCATCCACCATTCTTATCGGACCAAATACTCCGGGCATTATTACGCCGGAAGAGGCCTATATGGGTATTTTTCCGGATAATATTCACAAAAGCGGTCATGTTGGTATTATTTCTCGTTCATCTACATTAACCTATGAGGTTGTTTTAGAAATCAATAAAATTGGTATTGGCGAATCTACTGTTGTCGGATTAGGTGATGACTTTATTATCGGGACAAGCTTTGTTGACATTATCAAAAAATTTAATAATGATAAAGATACAAAAGCCATTATTTTAATTGGGGGAATCGGCGGTAATTATGAAACGGAAGCTGCTGATTTTTATGATCAATTAAAAGTAAAAAAGCCTACTCTTGCACTTATTCTTGATGACCCGACACCTTTATCTGATAATAAAGGACTTGCCCCTGAAATTATTTGCAGAGGAATTACTTCTGCTGCTGATAAAAAGCGAATCTTAGAGCAATCTGGTATGATTGTTGTTGATAATATTCAATCCCTTAAAGATGAACTCGCGCGCTTATGATTGAGTGGTTAAAATCGGTTTTTAATCTTATCCTACCGCCGAGATGCCTTATCTGTGGGAAGGAAGTCTTTTCTGACAATTCACTTTGTGCCGAGTGTTTTTCTCATATTAATTTTATTAGTTCCCCCTTTTGCCAACGATGTGGTAAACCTTTTGATATTTCTGTACCTGATAGCAATTTGCTTTGCACTGATTGTGTTCATAAACGGTTACCTTTCAGGTTATGTCGTTCTGCGGTTGTATATGATGAAAATTCAAAAAAATTGATTTTAGATTTTAAGTTTTTTGATCATCTGGAAAATAAATATTTATTAGCTAATTGGTTACTATTGGCGGGTAAAGATATTTTTGATGAAGGTGTTGATTTAATCATCCCCGTACCTTTACATTTCTCTCGCTTATTAAAACGGAAATACAATCAATCCGCGGTTCTTTGTGATGCTTTATCTAAACTTACTCATATTCCCGCAAACTATAAAGCTCTCAAAAAGATTAGACATACTCTGCCTCAAGTTTCTTGTAACGGAAAACAACGATTACATAACGTGCGTGGTGCATTTGAAGTTGTTCTTCCTGAAATGATAAAGGATAAACGAATCGTTTTAGTTGATGATGTTTTTACAACAGGATCAACCTTAAAAGAATGCGCTAAAATATTAAAAAAAGCAGGTGCCCAATCCGTTGATGCTTTAACAATTGCTCGGGTCTGCGACTAAAAAATAAAGCAGGTTATAAAAACCTGCTCTATTTTACCTTGTTACACAAAGAAGTTTCGCATATTTTCGTAAGATACACTCTGCTACTCCAGCTAGTTCCGATGATTCATTTTTATCAAAACTATGCCCTTGTATGCGCATTTCAGAAGTTAGTTCAAACACTTCTCCTGTATAATCACGAACGCAGTGTTTTTTACTCTTTGTATCTATAACACTTTGACGAACTATCTCTGTTACATTATCCATATTTTTCTGTTCAGACATCTAGTATCCTTAATTTTAGTCAATACTCGTTGACAACCATTTTCCTGATGTTTCTTTATATTTAGCATCTGCATCATATAAATCAACATCTAATTTCAAATCTGCGGCTGTCAACTTGCCCATTGCTTGAAGTAATTGCAGGCCTGATACATAGTAATCATGGCGAGTGGTTACTTCTTCAACTTCAGAATCAAGCAAGTATTGGTATTGATTCAATACGTCTAATACCGTTCTATTACCCAGGGCTTCTTCTTCACGAACACCATTTAAGGCTACTTGATATGCTTTAATTTGAGCCTTTACGGATTTGATTTTAGCCTTGTTTGCACTTAAATATTCCCAATAGCTTGTTATATCTGCATGTAAAGCGTCTTGTGTGTTTAACACATCTTCTTGAGCTTGCCAACGATAATATTTGCTTTGGCGAATCTTGGCACGGCTGGAACCGGCATTATACAATGGAATTGAGAAGTTTACTCCTAATTCTACAGAATTATCGGTCGGATTTTTATCCATTGTATAGTCTTGACTCTTCAAACGACCGGCCGATGCATACGCGTTGATAGAAGGTAGCAGCTCACCTTGGCTTGTTTTAACATCATATTTCTTTGCTTTTAAGGTGTGTTTTGCCGCATTTAAGTCATAGTTATGCGTCTTTGCATATTCCAATGCTTCTTCTATACTTTTCGGAAACATCTTTTCTATTTCTTTTGGATCCGTCGTTTCTTTTGGTTCTTCACCGATAATTTGTTTATATATAGCTTTAGATGCTTCTAAATCTCCTTCTGCAGAGATTCTCTGTGATTGAGCAGATGCATAACTTGCTTCGGCTTGTGATACGTCTGTTGTGGTTACTTCCCCCACCTTAAAGCGTTCGCGGGTTTCTTCTAATTCTTTTTTGAGCAATTTTTCATTGTTTTTTTGAAGTCTAACAATAGCTTCATCACGAAGAACATTTAGATATGCCGTAGCAGCATTCAATAATAAGCTTTGCTCGGTGGACATTAAACTTGCTTGAGCTGCTTTTACGGAACTTTTGGCCGAGCTTACGGAATTTACGGTTTGAAACCCACTAAAAATAGGTTGCGAAATTGTTGCGGCCAAACTTCTTTCATATCCATCTATCGGGCGTTGTGCTGTACCATGTTCACTTCTGTTTGTATTGATTTTAGAATCGCTATATCCTCCATCAATGCTCAATGTCGGACGATATCCAGATTTTGCGATGGCAACATTTTCATCTATTGCACTTGTTGCCGCACGCGCAGCTTTGAGTGCCGGATTATATTCATAGGCTTTCGCCAAAGCTGTTTCCAATGTGTCTGCTTGTGCAGAAAGCGCTGTTGAAACAGTAAGAGCCAACGCAAGAATACTTAGCTTTTTCATATCTAAATTTCCTTTTTTTTACATTTCTATCTATGTGTTTTTTAACACTTAATTGTTAAAAAAATACCAATCCCGTTTTTATTTTTCTAAATACTCTTATATTATTAACGAAAATTCAAACTATTTCACTTAGTTTTGTGAATAGTAAAGTATGTTTAATTGGGAGATTGTGTATTGAGAAAAGGTAAATTAGAAATTAGCGATGAGATGAAAAAAGCTAGATTGAAACTTTCTATTGAGCATTATATTAAATATTTCATCGGTAAAAGAACTTGCGAAGTTACAAAAGAAGAGGCCCTTTATGCTATCTCTTTGGCAGTTAGAGAATTTGCAATGGATGAAATGTACAAAACCATGGCTCGTTATAACGAAAAATCTGCCAAGAGAATTTATTACCTATCTATTGAATATTTGATTGGGCGCTCTTTGGAAAATAATTTACATAACCTTGGTTTGTATGATTTATTAAAAGATATCAAGATTGACGGTTTTCCGGATATTTCATTAGAAGAAATTTTTGATACAGAATATGACCCAGCGTTGGGTAACGGCGGTTTGGGTCGTTTGGCTGCTTGTTATTTGGACTCTATGGCTTCTTTGGGATTGCCTGGGTTTGGATATGGTATAAATTATCAATTCGGCTTGTTTAAGCAAAAATTTGAAAATGGTTGGCAAGTTGAGCAGGCTGATGATTGGTTTTCTGATTTTTCACCTTGGGAATTAGCAAGACCAGACAGACAAGTTACCGTTCCAATGTTTGGTAATGTTGAAACATATAAAGATGCTAACGGCAAAGATACTTATGTTTGGGCGAATACTCAAACGCTTTATGGCGTTCCGTATGACTTTCCGGTTGTCGGATATGATGGGAAAGCCGTTAACTATTTACGTTTGTTCTCGGCGAAAACCGATGATGAATTTGACATAGATATTTTCAACAACGGTGGCTATATTGAAGCGGTGGAAGATAAAATCAAGACAGAAGCTATTTCTAAAGTTCTTTATCCTTCCGATGCTTTAGAATCTGGTAAAGCACTTCGTCTTTCTCAACAATATTTCTTCGTTTCTTGCGCTATTCAAGATATTTTCAGAAGATTTTTGGAAAAGAGTAACGACTTTGACAAATTGCCTGACGCTATTTGTATCCAACTAAACGATACTCACCCGGCTTTGGCTATTGTTGAAATGATGAGACTCTTGATTGATGTTTATGGACAAGAATGGGAAACTTCTTGGAACATTGTTACAAAAATCTTTGCTTATACAAACCACACTTTGTTGCCGGAAGCTCTGGAAACATGGCCGGTTAAATATTTTAAGCATATGTTGCCGAGACATTTGCAGATTATTTATGAAATTAACCGTCGGTTTATTGAATTTGCAAAGACTAAATTTGGCGAGACCAGTGAGAAATTAGCTAAAGTTTCTATTGTTTCCGGTGACGGTGATGCACAAATTATCCGTATGGCTAACTTGTCTATTGTCGGCTCATTCTCTGTTAACGGTGTGGCAAAAATCCACTCTGAGCTGATTAAGACCTCGCTTGTGCCTGAATTTTATGAATTATGGCCGGAGAAATTTATTAACATCACAAATGGTATTACGCCAAGACGTTGGTTATTGCATGCAAACACGAATCTGTCTAACTTGATTTCTGATAAAATCGGAAAAGACTGGATTTCTAACTTAGATTTGTTGACCAAGATTGCTGATTATGCCAACGATGCTGATTTTGTTAAACGGTTTAGCAAAATTAAGAAAATCAACAAAGAATTACTGCGACATGAAATCTTTAAAAAGACAAATGTTGCCGTTACGACCAATAGTATGTTTGTTATTCAAGCAAAGCGTATTCATGAATATAAGCGTCAGCTTATGGCCATTTTGCAGGTTATCGGCGATTATTTGGCAATTGTGCGCGATAATGTTCGTCCGATTTGCCCCAAAACATATATTTTTGCCGGTAAAGCTGCGCCGTCATATACCTTTGCTAAGTTAATTATCAAATTGATTAACAACGTAGCAAATGTCGTTAATAATGACCCGAAAGTCGGCGACTCGCTGAAAGTGGTATTTGTTCCGGATTATAAGGTTTCTTTGGCGGAAATTCTTATTCCGGCGGCTGATGTCAGCTTACAGATTTCCACCGCAGGTTTTGAGGCTTCCGGTACGGGTAATATGAAATTTGCCTTAAACGGCGCTTTGACTGTTGGTACATACGACGGTGCTAATATTGAAATTCGTGAAGCCGTTGGCGAAGATAACTTCTTCCTCTTTGGATTGCGCGAAAACGAAATTCAAGAGATGCGCCCGACCTATAATCCACGCAAAATTTATGAAGATTCGGAATATGTTAAGCGTATTTTGAACACATTAACTTCTAATCTGTTTTGTGAAAAAGATGCGCCGTCATTGTTTAAGCCGATTTTTGATGAATTGCTTAACCGCGACTACTTCTTTGTTTTGGCGGATTTGGAAGCCTTTGACAAAGCAATGGAAGAGGCTGAAAAAGCATATCTTAACAAAGAAGAATGGGCGAAAAAAGCTATTTATAACGTGGCCAGAGTTGGCTATTTCTCCAGTGACCGCGCGGTTAGAGAATATGCTGAGAAGATTTGGCACGTTCAAAGCTATGATTCGGATGATGATTACATTGCCGAAGATGAAGCTAAATCTGCTTAAAAAGTACGTCTATTGACACGAAGCCCGAAGCGCAAAACTTTGGGCTTTTTATTTATTTTCAAAATATTACTCCGCAGACGACTCTAAAAAACGAATCGACAAAGGCTTGACGTGAAGCAAAAAATGTGGTATATTAAAGTTCTAAAGTGAATTATTCTGTTTTCTAAGTTTTATTTTTATTATTGTAAAAATTCTCTTAGTGCGGCTTAGTTCACTTAATAAAATTGAATATTAACAACGCATTTGGAAGTACAGGATCAGCAGTTTGTAAAATTTATCAATTGAAGGCTTTTTTTTATTACGACACATGCCACCGTGAGCGAAGAACAGTACCTCAGGTTAACCGATTGAAAATTTTAATGAACTTGCCCCCAATAGCCAAATGCTATTTTAATTATAACGCGTGAGTAGACAGATGGAAACATCTTGAGGAGCGCGTGTGACGTATGAAGAAAAATACATTCTTCTTTGTCGTTATTGTTTTATTAAGTGTAGTTCTCTTTTCTGCATGTGCAGGCGAGGAATTGATTCAAACCAGAGCGGAAGCTCCGGTTGTCACAGTTCCGGAAGAGGACGAAGAATATTTGGAGTGGGAGTACTCTCGCTCTGAATTGGTAACAAATGAAACTACACTGGAAAACGGTGTAGTAAATTTTGAAATTGTTGTTAAAGACATATACACAGCGGTGTATATGGGCGAAGAAGTCCATAAGGACAGCCTTCGTACTTACAATTTTAGTGACACTCAGAGCGCTGAGTGGAGATCATTGGGAATTTCCTTCTCAAAAGGCTACAAAGCCTACCAGAAGGAATTCACCAACCACAATAACCTGTCTATGGACCCTATCGTGTCTGTAGATGAAGTTCTCTGCGAAGAGAACGGTTGGAGTATTCTTCGCTCAACGAAGGAGGTTCAATTCCACTACAATTCAACCACAAATCCAGACGTTGACTGCCTGAATCCGGTGGCTACAATTAATTCTTTCGCAGGTACATTTACCGATGAAAGATTAGGTGAAATTACATTAAAGTCCGTGACGGGAAAGATTGGTTATAATAACTATCTTTACCACCACAAGGACCTCTCTTTCGTCTATAACGAAGAGACATCCTCTTGGGAAAATCTTCCTGCATGGGAAGATGATGCCCCGATGGGTGACGCTGTTGTAGAAAACGGAGAAAGCTATCTCCGTTATCCATTCATTTCTGAAGCGATATTTAGCGTTTCAGAATTCGGTTTTGAGGAAACTCTCAAGGCTGAATATGTATGGATGATCCGCTACAACAAGGCGGAATACGACGCTGAACATTAACACGCACTAAGATAAGGGTCCCAAGCATTTGCTTGGAACCCTTTTTTATGCTCTATTTGGGCTTTTTATCAGCTTTTTTTATCCGCGAATCTTTTTAATTTATTCTAGCGATAATCCCACTCTTCTTTGGCTCGTTTGTTTCGTGTTTCTATGGATAAAGTTCTACCTTTATATTTTTGGGGCTTTTCCGTAAACTCTTTAACGCGCTCCATCGCTTTTGCATAACGGTTTTCTTCATATTCCGCTTTTTTAGAAATATCTTCATATCGTTTGGCCTGCTCCGCATTATTCGCATCTCGGCTCAAAGCAGCAGCGGTTATGCGTATCGCATAATTAAAATCTTTTTTTAGCTTAAACTTAGCGCTACGATTGTACTTTTCAGCAGGTAAACAATCCACAATGTTTAAACAGTTTTCATACAACGACAGTTTTTCTGCACAACCTTTTATTTTTCTTAGTTCCTCGTTGTTCATCACTTCTTTGAAAAAATACAATGCGTTTTTTTCATAATCTTTAGATGCTTTTTGATTTTGACGGTGCTGACGGTCATATCCTTTTTTCATATCCCGAATGCGCAGGGCTTGGCGATTATACTCCTCCAATAACATTTTATCATGATATTCCGGCAGATGACGTTTACAATTATACTCAAGAGCATTTAGGATATATATATTCTCCGAGTATATCTGCGGGCGAAAGTGCTCTATTCCTTTTAGTAATTTCCAATAGCGATATTCGCTTAAATTGTGTGTATTGCTCGTGTATAAATCTACAGACTGGCGATAATCTTCCAGACAATCACAAAAATCTGCCGCTCTTACGGTTTCGGTATACAATTGCGAATCGTCGGCAAAAATGCTTAACTGTCCATCATGCTTTTTATGATGAGCTATTTTGCTCTGATAGATAGAAATTTCTGTGTTTACGGGGGTGTTTTCATGATTTGTGCAGCGTGAAACGGCTCGGTTTATTATCCGATATAATTCTTGTATTTGCCCATTCTCCGCCATTATTGCACTTTCTTTGTTTGCTTTTATGTATTTTAACATACTTTATATTTGTTTGCAAAAGAAAATTATATGCAAAAAAGAGCCGCTATTACTTGCGACTCCTTATTAGTGCTTTAAACGGATATTATTCGTTTTCTAAAATGATATCGCCGGTTTTTAATAAAACTAACTTATCTAATACCCATTTGTTGATTTGTTTGATTTTTTCGTTTTCAACATTCAAACGTTCTGCAATGTCTATAATGAAATCAATTTCATCATCATCCAAGCCACTATCTGAATTTGCTAAAAAGCAGAGTTCTTTTACCAACTGTAGGGCTTTTTTGCGTTCGGTTATTTGGCTTACCTTGGCTAAAATCTCTTCTTTATTTAGATTTTTCATTATATTTACAATTTCCGCTTCCGGAATTTCATACATCTTTCCGATATTTTTCAAAAAATCTATTTCCTCTTTTGCTACTTTTTTATCTGAGCATACCATACAGCAAAAGCTCTCTACAAAAATTCTTTTTTCTTCCGGACTTAAAGTCGCTATGTACTCATATTCCTGGTTCATATTTTTTCTCCATTGAAATTTACTGCGCATAATATACCGCAATTTATTTAAAATGCAGTAAATAAATGAAATCTGTGCATTTCTGATAATTTGCTCAAATTCTTAAAAAATATGTTGACGTTACTGAAAACTTAATGTAAATGTTCTTAAGTTACGGAGTGTTGGCAGAGCGGTAATGCAGCGGATTGCTAATCCGTCATCCCGAATAAGGATGCACAGGTTCGAGTCCTGTACACTCCGCCATTTAAAGGTCTGCCTTGTTGCAGGCTTTTGTTTTATCTGGCACTGGTATTTTGCTCACTGTTTTATCCACCATTTAGACAAAATATATCTTTTTTCTTTACTTTAATTTAAGACTTTGCTGATATATATTTATTCGTAGATATTTTTTACTCTATTTGTAAAAATAATTATTGACAAAAATAAAACTTCCTGTCATTTATTATGTCAATAATAAGAAAGGAAATAAATTATGATTAAGGCTACAATTAAAAACGAGACTAAAAGAAACGCTTTTGCCAAAGCCGGTGCTAAGAAAATTGCCGGTGGGCTATGCTCTACTAAAAAGAAACTTTCGTGCGGGGTAATCCTTAATCAATATAAAGTTATTGCAACAGGTGTTTGTTCTGATAGAGAAATTAAACATGAATTAAATAATGTTTTGCTTTTCAACAAAAACCAAAAAGAAGTTGCTTAAAAAATAAAATATTTGTTGTTGCTTGAAGTCCGCTTTAAATGGCGGACTTTTTTTGTACTTAATAAATCAGCCTTACCGCTTCCGTTTTATTTTATCAAAAATCTCTTGCAAATATTGCGCAAATTTATATATTCATTGGTGAGATTTAATATTTATTATAAGGAGATTATAATGCCTTTAGTTTCTATGCGTCAGATTTTGGATCACGCTGCCGAAAACAACTATGGTGTTCCGGCTTTTAATGTTAATGATATGGAACAAATTATTGCTGTTTTGGAAGCTGCTAAAGAGGTTAATGCCCCTGTTATTATCCAAACTTCTACCGGTGCCAGAAAATTTGCTGGCGACCCGATGATTCGTCATATGATTGCTGCCGGAATTGAAATGTTTCCGGAATTGCCAATCTGCTTACACCAAGACCACGGTTCTTCCGTTGATATTTGCCAATCCGCTTTGGTTAACGGTTATTCTTCCGTTATGATGGATGGTTCTTTGGAATCTGATGGGAAAACACCTTCTTCTTTTGAATACAATGTTCGCGTTACTAAGGAAGTTGTTGCAAGAGCTCACGCTGTTGGCGCTTCTGTTGAAGGTGAACTTGGCGTTATCGGTTCTTTGGAAACAGGTAAAGGCGACAAGGAAGATGGTCATGGCGCAGAAGGCGTTATTGATAAAAAACGTTTGGTTACAGACCCTGATGAAGCTGCAAAGTTTGTTGCTGAAACCAATATTGATGCTTTAGCCGTTGCTGTTGGTACTTCCCACGGTGCTTATAAATTTACTCGCAAGCCTACCGGCGATATCTTGGCTATTGATGTTATTGAAAAAATTCATGCTAAATTGCCAAATACCCACATGGTTATGCATGGTTCATCTTCCGTTCCTCAAGAATTGCAAGATTTAATTAATGCTTATGGCGGGGCTATTCCTCAGACATTCGGTGTACCGGTTGAAGAAATCGTTCGCGGCATTAAGTCCGGTGTTCGTAAGGTTAATGTTGATACTGACTGCCGTATGGCTATTACCGGTGCTATCAGAAAATTATTTGCTGAGAATCCAAAAGAATTTGATCCTCGTAAATATCTGAAACCGGCTATTGAAGAAATGAAGAAAGTTTGTATCAGCCGTTATGTTGCTTTTGGTGCGGCTGGTCATGCTGATAAAATTAAGCCTGTTCCATTGTCTGTTATGGCAAAGAAATATGCTTAATTAAAAAATTATTGAGCCGTAGAAATACGGCTCTTTTTTTACAAAAAAGGCGGCCATTTGACCACCTTTTCTTTTTTTTGCTATATTACTTTGCAGGAGATACTATCATAAACATCTGCTTTCCTTCTAATTTGGGAGCAGAATCTACTTTACCAATCCCTTCCAAATCTTCTATCAATCTGTTCAGAATTTCTTTTCCCATGTCATTGGCGCTCATTTCACGACCTTTGTAACGCATTGTAAACTTTACTTTATCTCCTTGTTCAAGGAATTTTTTCGCCTGCTTTACTTTTACCTCATAATCGTGTGTATCAATCATCGGGCGCAATTTTAACTCTTTGATATTTACAACTTTTTGATTCTTTTTTGCCTCGTTCTTCTTTTTTTGCATCTCGTATTTATACTTGCCGTAATCTAATACTTTGCAAACCGGTGGAGTTACTTGGGGAGAAATTTCAATCAAATCAAGCCCTACTTCTTGAGCTATCTTTAAGGCCTCTGTAACTGAAACGACACCTAAATTTTCTCCATTATAATTGATTAAGCGAACTTCTTTTGATTTTATTTCACGATTTATGCGTGGTCCGTCACTTTCACGTACTGGCGCATTGGTATTTTCTGTAGCTATGGTTGCCTCCAATTAAAATTAATGTTACTTTTTATATAATAGTTATATTTATTATACTTCGCAACAAAAATCTTTGAAATTTTTCTAATTTATCAGCTTTATAGAGCTTTACTGAATCTGCTTTTTATTTGCCACAATGAGTGATTTTTGAATATTGTTTGCGCCTTTGAAGTATAGTATTGAGAGTGCGCAAATAAGACCTCCCCTTTTTCTTTATTAAAATCTATACCCACAAAGCCTTTTGATATCATATAATCTATCATTTCTAAGCGCTCAAACGGAATTGATATCTTAGGCTTAAAACACGATAAAACACTTTCCTTATCTATCGGCTTATGCAAGAGTGATATTTTTCCACCATCAGAGGGATCCATAGCCGTCTCAAAAAGATTAAATCTGCTGGCAAAATAAGGCGCCATATTCCAACGATTTTTTCTATCTACTATTGAAGTACAATCTGTGCATCCTAATTTTTGAGCCAACTCCAAACGATAGTTTATCATTACTGTATTTAAGGAATTACCACGATAAATCGGCAGCACAGAATCCCCACCCATTGAGCCTACTTTATTTTTTCCATAATTTCTCTTGCTATAAAAAAAATCGTATTTGCAATTTGGCAACTCCTCTTGTAACTCACTTTTGCTTTGACAAATTCGCAAATATGACATTCCGATTAAATGATTTCCGACAAATACGCCAATATACCGAATTTGCGGATTTTCAAACACTTCATGAAAATATTCTTTTGTGTGCTTATGGATAAAACATTCTTCTCCACTTTTTAAATGTTCATAAATGTTTTCAGATAATTTTCCCATTTGCTCGGCATCTGTACAATTTAATGGACGGATGTAGAAATTAATGGCTTTTTCTTGTTTGATATTATCAATTTTGTGGAGTTTACCGACCCAAATATTTGTACCATTAACTTCATATTTCTTTATTTCTGAACTCATCTTCTTTTTCCATAAAAAATGCGGGGTAATACCCCGCCATTTATTCATCTTGTTTAATTTGAAACACAGACTTACTCAAACGACGGGATATGCTCCTGACGTTTTATCTTCATCTGTTTTGTTGCTATTGATTGTAGCATTTTGTTGTTCCTCTTAAACATTTTGGGGGTATTCTATATTGTTCTGTGGTAATCTGTCAATAGATTTTCTATATTTATAGAGAATCGGTTTGGAGTTTAGAAGATGTTTGATATTAAAAATATTACAGAGGAAGAAGCTGCTCATCAATTAGAATTTCTTGCTAAAGAGATTGAAAAGGCGGATATTGCTTATTATCAAAACGATGAACCTTATTTGGATGATGCATCTTATGATAAATTACGGCGTTTAAATGATGCATTAGAAGCAAAGTTTCCTCAGCTCATTCGTGCAGATAGCCCTTCTAAACGCGTAGGAGCTCTGGTTAAAAGTGAGTTTAAGAAAGTTGAATTGAAAGTTCCGATGCTTTCTCTGGCTGATATTTTTTCTCAAGAGGAATTAAAGGATTTTGTTCTTGGGGTAAAACGCTTTCTAAATAGTAGTGATGATATTGTGTTTACTTCCGAACCGAAAATGGATGGGCTGTCCTTTTCTGCCCTTTATATCAACGGTATTTTTGCCAGAGGCTCTACACGCGGTGACGGCAAAGTTGGTGAAGATATTACAGAAAATTTGAAGGTTATTAAAGGTTTTCCTCTCTATATTGAAAAAGATGTACCGGAGCGCTTTGAAGTTCGGGGTGAAGTGTTTATGTCTAAAGCAGATTTTCTTGCTCTTAATGCCAAAAATGAAGCCGAACATAAAAAAACTTTTGCGAATCCACGTAATGCGGCTGCCGGCTCTCTTCGTCAGCTTGATGCCAAAATTACTCAAGAAAGAAATTTAAGTTTTCTTGTTTATACATGGGGGGAAGTTTCTGATATACGCTGGAAGAGTCAAGTAGAATTTCTAGATTATGTTAAGTCCCTCGGTTTTCCGGTTAACCCATACAATAAAGTGTGCCACAATGATGCCGAGCTCATGGACAGTTTCAATTCTTTGATGATGAATCGCGCTTCTCTTCCTTATGATATTGATGGTATTGTTTATAAGGTTAACGATTTAGAGTTACAGAGAAGACTAGGCTTTTTGACAAGAACTCCTCGCTGGGCTATTGCTCATAAATTTCCGGCGGAACAAGCGATTACAAAACTAAATAATATTCGTGTTCAAGTAGGGAGAACCGGTGCTCTTACTCCTGTTGCCGATTTGGAGCCTATTAACGTTGGCGGAGTTCTGGTTTCTCACGCCACTCTGCACAACGAAGATGAAATTAAGCGTAAAGATATACGTATTGGCGATATGGTTGTTATTCAACGCGCCGGTGATGTTATTCCGCAGATTGTTTCTGTTTTAAAAGAGAAACGGACAGAAGATTTGCCTGAGTTTCAGTTTCCTCATTTTTGCCCAGAATGTGGCGCTCATGCTATTCGGGAAGAAGATGAGGCAGTTAGACGTTGTACCGGTGGTCTTTCTTGCCCGGCGCAAGCTGTTGAACGCTTAAAACATTTTGTTTCTCGTGAAGCCTTTAATATTGAAGGTCTGGGAGATAAGGTTATTGAAGATTTTTATAAAGAAGGAATTATTAAAAATCCTTTTGATATATTTACCCTAGAACAAAGGAATCAGCCCTCTGATTTATTTTCTACTACTCCTTCTCTTGAGTTAGAAAAGCGTGAAGGTTGGGGGGCTAAATCTGTTAAAAAATTATTTGAGGCGATAGAAAAAAGCAAAAATATTAGTTTGCAAAAATTTATTTATGCGCTGGGTATCCGCCAAGTTGGTGCGGCTACAGCATACCTTATTGCTCGTCACTATCATTCTTTCAAGGCCTTTATGGATGCTATGATACAACAAGATTTGCAATTGCTTATCAGTATTGATGGTGTTGGTCCGGCAATGGCGAAAGATATTGTGGAATTTTTCAAGGAACAGCATAATATTTTTATTATTCAAGAGTTACTCAAAGTTGTTCATATTGAAGATTTTGAACCTTTAACAAATACAAATTCTGAGATATTTGGAAAGACTATTGTGTTTACCGGAACATTAACTTCGCTTACAAGAAGTGAAGCCAAAAGTAAGGCTCTCGCCTTTGGGGCAAAAGTGGCCGGATCAGTTTCTGCTCATACGGATTATGTCGTTGCGGGTGAAAATGCTGGCTCTAAATTGTCTAAAGCCCAAGAATTAGGCGTTAAAATTATATCTGAAGACGACTTTATTAAGATTATTTCTTAGTTAAAACTTTTATATTTTTGGAGTACGTTTGCGCTTGTAAAATACCTTGTATATGTCAACAAACATAACATTGAAAAATATGGCTAAAACGGAAATAACGTATATATGGCTATTTATTTTAAAGGCTATATCAATTGCGTACGAAAGTATGCATAAACCACTCATAAATAGGCCGCATCCGACAAAATTCCAATAATTTCCTTGAGTCTTTTTATAGGCGTCAAGAATTGAACGACTCTTGCCTATAACTGATGATAACCATGCTAAATAAGGGCGACTTATTGTATATGGCGACAACAATAGCATTAAAATATAGAATAATGTTTTACCTAGCAGAGAATCGTGGCTTTGCAATATTTCCATATAATTTTCAAAAAATTCTAAGTACTTATCCCTAAACCCCATAAACAAAGGAATATATGGAGCAACAACCAGCACTAAGTAGATGCTGATGTTTATAAACATTATCTTGCTAGCTGGTATTAAGCCGTTAAAAATCCTTATGAGGGAGAAATATGGCGGATGTTGCTGAATATGGCGAATAAAGATACACCAATAAACATAATATCCCACTAACCATAAAATACTTAAAGAATTTGTCCATCCGTTTGGAATTAAAGAAAAAGCATAAAGGAAAGCAAAATTTACTAAAGTCCAAAGAATAAAAGTTCTTTTATAGAGCAGTACGAACTTCATACTGCTCTTGATTGAGGACAATAGAGAAAAACTTTTTGCCTCCATTGCGGAAGATTTACGCTTCGTCTTCTTCAAAACCTTCCTCTTCTTCTGCATTAGGATCATAATCTATACCTAATTTTGACAAGATATCTTCATTTTCATCCGTTCTTTGGGCCACAATCCAATCTGGAACCCATGGTGAATGTGGCAATTTAGACATTGCCAACATTTTTTTATCCAGATAAAAACGAGGCGCATCTGCCATAATCGGTGTATCAATTGAGCCTTGCATCAACACTACTTGTTTTAGCATCGGCAAGCTCAACAAGTCATTCGCGCTTATGGCTGAAACACCTTGTAGCTGATAACTTACGTTTTTAGCAAACGGATTGTACTCTTTAGCCAAACTTCCTTCTTGTCTGCTGTATGACGTTGTTTGTACCGTTTTGTTACCAATCATTTTGGAGAAACGTTGGGCTGTTTGTTCGTTGTTTTGAGACAAAATAACTTTACATGCCGTTGTTGAAATTACTGTTTCTAGGTCATCCTTTCCATATTTACCGGAAATTTGACCTAAGTCTTGTCCAATCAGCAAATAAGATACTTTTTGACCACGACCTACCGCAGGACCATCAATTACCGCTTTCAACTTCGGCATTTGCGGAAACTCGTCTAGCACAAACAAGGCAGGAAATGGTCCCATCTTGCCATCAGTCGGGTGTACTGAGTTTGGCGGATTTGAAATCAAGTATGCACTAATTAAATCCACAAATGTTGCACTAATCGGGTTTAAGGCTTGTGCATCGGTTTGGTTAACAGACAGATATACAGAAATAGGTTTCCATTCTCCGGTTACAGGGTCTTTCATTCCGCGCAGATCTTTAAATTGAATATCGGAAAAACTTGTTCTCGCAACAACAGCAGAGTTTTTGAAAATACCGATACCCGTTAAACCGGTTGACATAACTGAGCCACGCTCTTTATCCGGCATCGCACTCAACGCACTCAACTCTGTTACGCAACGACGTGAATAGCCATAATTATTGGCTTCTTCCACCGCAGCGTCAAGCAAATCACGCATTGGATCTGCCATTGCGGCCATTTGGTCGCCTTCTTCTAAACGACGTTTAATCTCGTTTGCTTGCTCAATTTGTGAGGAGGTAATCCATTCCAAAATCATCGCCATACATGGTTCATGATTTACCCATTTATCTGGTAATAAATTCCATGTTCCTATCGGCAAATAATTTTCTATAGTTAAATTACCGTTTTGTAAATCTTGAATCGCTCGTGCAGCATTTGCTCGCAAGCCACCAATGCTCATATCATCATAGTATTGCATTAGCTCGGCTTTGTCTTCTGCGGTCATTGAGCCTTCATATATTTTTTGAATAAAGCGCTCATTGGCCAGAGCTCGTTCGCATTTTGATGATATAAAGTGAATAAATCCACACAACGCACTACGACCGGTTTTTGACCAGTGAGGGTCTGCACCACCTTTTGGATCTTCCACTAACGTATTGCACATTGAGTCAACATACAAATCTCGGTCAGGACCTGGTTTTGGTAAAGCCCCCGGTGATAGAGGATTCCAGCTCGGATAGTATTCACCCGTTGCAGGGTTATCTTCTTTACCCCAGTTAATCACAAACACCGGACCTACTTTGCTTCTCGCTCCTGTTGTTTGATAACATAACTCAGGCTTCGGGTCGTTCACGATAATACTTAATCCTTCTGAATTAAAAATTGTCGGAATTACGACACCTGCCGTTTTACCAGTTCCCGGAGGCGCACAGCACAAAGTTGACAATGTTTCTTTCAATTTCAGCATTTTACCTTGGAATTTTCCGACCACCATGCAAAAACCGTCAAATCCAAGCAGAGGCATATTTTCAATATCTCGTAAGGTTGCAATATGCGCAGAACCATGAATGTTTGATTGGAATTTATATGGACACTTTATTCCGCCAACCAATAAAATGATTGGAAAAGATAAAAATGGCAGAATCGGCGGCCATAAACTTATTTTAAACTCTCCACTGTAATGGTATATTTTTCTAAACCATCTCATATACCACTCCCATAAGTATCCGAAGTCTCCTAAGGATTTTTTCAAGAATATTCCCGCAACCTCCATACTCTTTTTAGATATGCCGTTTTGCATTAAAAAAGCAATTATTGGCGATAAATAAAGAAATGCTACGGTTACCGCTACTGATATGGCAAAAGTTATTGTCATCCAGCGCACCGCGTTATCATATTCTTCCCACTCTTTTCCTCTTTCTTTTGCCATTTACACCTCTAATAAACAAAATTAAGCCAAACTACGTATAAGTTTTTTAAGTTTTTCAAATGTGTTTTTATCTGTTTTTTCTTCACAATTGTCTAAAGATTTGGAGAACAAACGAATCTCTTTTGGACTTCCTCTGTTGATACGTGTCACATTGATATTCATATTGTTCCAAATTTCAAACATATCTTCCGCATTTATGATGTTGCCAGATTGAATAATTACGTACGATACTATCTCAAAATTCATATCTCCAACAGCAAGTTTTGTTTTTAATATATCGCGAGCTATGTCTACTTTTCTTACCGGAGAAATGCGATGACTACTCTCTGAAAACCATAACGGTTCTTCATCATTAAATTTCTCTTCATCGGCTAACCAATCACCTATTTCTTTATCTACCAAACATAGAATAAGCTGATTTTTTGATACCGCAACATAATCTATTGTTGTATTTTTGATTATTGCAGAGGGAATTACATCATATCCTTTTTGATTAAGCACATCTAACACCGGTGTATGTGATTCTTTTATTGGGGCGGGTGTCTGATTGTCTTGCTGTCTGTTCTTTTGCTGATTGTCTTTCTTATTATTTGAATTTTGCCCTTTATCTTGGTGTTGAGGCTTAGAGGTAAATTCAGGTTCTTTCTCGTTAACTATTTCTGCTTCTATTGTTTCCGGTTTATCAACTACAAGGGCTGATGGAATATCATCATCTATATCGGGCTTCTTATCTTTTTTCTCAAAATCAAAATCTAAATCAAAATCATCATCGTCAAAATTAAATAAGGCATGATTTGTCGGAATCTCTGCATTATCTTTTTTAGCTGGGGTATACGGTGATGCAGTTCTTGAATTCAAATTGCTGTTTATATTGGATTGCAATAACGTTGCTGAAGGCAATGGGGGTCTTTTCATTGGAGCTTTTTTGATAATCGGTGTCTTTTTTACAACTTTAGGCTCTTCTGCTATTGATTTTTTCTTAACAACAACGGGAGCTTTTGTTTTTAATGTGATTTTTCTGAATGCATACAACGGACTCAAAACGACTTTTTTAACCAGTCGTTCCCATTTGACCAAACATAGCCCTACCCAACCTGCTATCCACAAAGGAATTGAGCTCACAACAATCATAAAGAAACCTAATTCGGAATTACTTATTGGCGCTCCGCTGTTCCATTTATACCCTAGTAATCTCCAATGCTCTGCTAATAAGATATCAAAATGCCAGTTAATCAGCAACAAAACCCGAATGCCATCTATGAAGACTATACTCCATAAATAACCTACTATCAGCGTTTTTAATATTATTATTAGCGGTTTCAAGTTTTTCTCCGGTTTTATTCCTTATTGTATGTTGGTATTAGTTAATAAGTCATTATTGTTTTTCATTTTCCTCTATTTTTGCAGCAATTTGTTTTCTTAAATTTGCCGCTTCATGTGATGCCCCTTTGTTTCCGCCTTCTTGTTCTATTTTATCTTTTATTATTTCATCCAATGTTTTATCCTTTGAACCTAGATTTTTTATAGATACATGTTCTATTTCCATATTTTTGGGGCGAGTTAAACGTCTATATAGCGTAATAAACGGTTTTCCGAAAAATTTGCCTAGGCCATATTTGTAGAGTTTGTAACTAAGGATCAACCATGCTATGGGTAGTAATATTAAGCACACACCTAAACTACAATCACGAAATGTATTGAAAACGCCGCCGTTTTCCCAATATTCATACATTATTCTATATGATTGAATATTGAAAATATCAAATTTCCATAACAACTTAAAAAGAAATTGCCCAACATAGGCCAATACAACAAAAACAATTATACTGCTAGATAAAAATCTTATCATTTTACCTATTTTTTTCATATTTAGCTCCTTATCTTCCAAACCTATATTCTCTTATAGCCTTAGAAAATTGCTTTTCGGTTAACGTAAACTCATCTTTTTGGGTGGCAGCTTGTCTTTCTGATATTTTTTGGCCGTTTATTTCAAAATTATCTATTGCTTTATTTATTTTTGCAACGGCTTCTTTGGCTTGTTTGTGTTTGCTGCGGTCATTGATGTTTTTCTCAATGATTTTATCTGTTTCTACTTTTGCTGCTTTGCCGGCATTATTAACCGAGGTCAGGTATTGCTTGATATTTTCTTTTATTGTTTCTGGATTATCTCTGTTTGCCTCGTGTATTTTATCTATATTTTCCATCAATTTTTGGTAATACTGTTGGCTGCGCTTTTGGATGTGTGCTTTTATTATTTCTTCATTATCAATAGCATCCTTGCTTGCCGTCCTTACTTCTTTGATTTTTTCAGATACTTTTTTCCTTATTTCTGCGATTTTTTTGCCGTCATTTGCAATTTTACTAATTTCTTCTAATTTCTTGTTAATTTCTTTACATGCTGTATCATCTCCGCCTATTTCATTTTGTAATTCTACAACCTCCGTTGCAATGTTCGTTTTTAATTGACTGATATCTAAACTTTTATTTTTTATAATTTTTTCTAAATTATCTAATTTATCTGAAAACTCTGGAGATATTACATTTTTTGCACCACTTATTACTTCTTCTATCGTGGCTAATCTGGTGGCTATCGTAAATATTTTTTCTTCTTTTGCAAAGCGGCCGGCTACAATTTCTTTATCTACACCTAAACCATACTTTTGCATGAAATCAGCTTCAGGTGATGATGGATCTGCCATAGCTTTTTCTTGGATTTCACATAATTTTCTATAAAAATCCGGCTCTCTACCCCATAACACCCATGTTGGAGCAATGCCATCTTTTGTTTTAGCAAGATTTTCATTGAGCTCTATAAGTTTTTCTTTTTCTTTTGCAAATCTATCTGCCCGTTCTTTGTAAAATTCATCACCTATCATATAGATATTTTTTTTGGCCTTTTCTTTTTTTTCTTCAACCTTACCTCCAGATTTATAAGGTGCAAATAACACCCACTCTGCAAAATCTAATGTGTTGTCCACAATGGCATCTATTCCCCATGCATAAAATGCCATAATACAATCATTCCAGAAAACTTCCATAATATTATCACCGCCGGATTTTCCTTTTGTTCCGCCTCTGTCACGTTTTGGCGGTACAATAGAACCTTTGGATACAACATTTTTTTCTTTCTTATCTTTCGGTGCTTTGGTATCAAACCCCTCTATTGGCATTTCATCGTAAGCTCTTGATATGCCATCAGGTGTTCTTTGCGGCCTTCTCGGTTGTGGTTGAGGGGATTCTGGCTGATTTTGAGAGGTTTCGTCTTGATTATGATTATTTTCTCTATTTTCATTAGAATCTGTTTGTGTAGCCTCTGTTTCTGTGGTGGATTCGTTGGCATTTTCTGAGTTAGATTGTGTCTCAGATGTTTCTGTTTCACTACTTAAAGAATTTCCATCCATGTGGAGATTTTCTTCAATTTGTTTGTCTATCTCTTCTGACAGTTTTTTATTTTCTTTATCTAAATCATCCATCTGAGAATTGGTTACCATTTTATTTTCTCCTCTTTTATGTTTTGTTTATGGTAACATAAAAACATATTCTTGTCTACTTTAAACACTCCGTTTTTTCTCAGACCTTTAACTTTTTTATAAATTCTCCTATTTTTTGATTAGCTTTTATACCATCTTCAGGGGTTACTTTGATTAACCCAAAGAATTTAGGGCGAATCTTATCAAATTCTATTGGAGAAAACATTGCCGGATTCTTGGTCAGGGCTTTATAGGCTCCTTCTGTATCTTTTTGCGCTGCCTTAAAATAATTTCCAATCAATTTTTCTGCATTGATTGGGAAATTCTTTTCTTTTAATTTTTTAATAAAAAGAGTGCGTCTTTCTTGTAATTCCATGTATTCATCGTATAGCTCTTTTTTTATTCTATTTTTCTGAACGATTTCTTTCTTTTGCTCATAACTTACTTCGCATATCTCTAAATTTATCAAAATTTCAACATAAGATATGATGGCTAACTGCATATCTGTATCATTTAAACTTTCTGCGAAAGTCAGATATTCTTCATCACCGGCATCTTTGGAAAGTCTTTTCATATTTTCAGGGTCATATTTATTTAGGATATCCCAGCAATCTAATAGATATTGTGCAATTTTTTTGCCAATGCTCGGTTTGTAGTTCGGATATAACAAGTCTTCTGTATAATCGGTATCTGGCGTTTTTAAATTCTTTTTTTCGGCCAAGGCTGTAATTCCGTCCCTAAAATTGGTTACTGCTCTGGCCAATTCTTTCTCTTCATCTTTTAATTTAGATTTTTCTTCGGGCACAACTTGTTGTTTTACAACTGTTATGTTTTGTAAATCAGACAAATTATTTATTGTTTCTTGCGGTGCGGTATTCTCTACTTTATTTTGCATTGGCTGAGAAGTTGTGCCCGGAGTATTGGTTTTAGCTTGTTGGGGCGTGTTATTCGTTGTTATAAAACTATCCAATCCGCTTCCTGCCTCAGACAAGAAACTATCTAGAGTTTCTTCTTTTGCTTCTTCATTCTGTGGTACTGCAGTTTCTTTACTTTGATTTATAAAATCGTTTAGTAGCTTTGCAAATTCATCTTCTATTTTAACTGTTGTTGATGGTTCTTCTTTTTCTTCTGTGCTTTGTTTTTCTACGCTTTGATTCAAAAAATCATCTAATGACTTTATATCATCACTCATCTTTGTTATCCCCCTTATTTAGGTTGATTGTTAAAATATTTTCTTTATTATCCTCATTGATGATCATTATTTTGTCTGTGATTGGTGTTGTTATCAAAATATACAGTTTTTTATTTTCTGCCCATATTTGCTTTACTTTCGCATTTTTTGCTATATTCAAATTGATTTCTTTGTTGTTTTCTTGTGATTCTGTATGCGTTTTCTTTGCAAAAATTTTCAGAAAAATCATATATGTACATATAACGATACATAAACTTAGTATAATCACCATGCTTTTTAGAATATTTTGTTTTGTCATATTATATCCTTGATTTTATCTTTATTTGTGGTTTATTTTACACTTAAATTTGTGAATATATATTTAACGTGATTTTCCATGGACACTAAAAATAATAAAGTTTTTTTTACTAATCCTGTTGATGATGAGCAAAAAGCTTTGCGGCTTGATAAGTTTATTGCGGAGCAAATTACCGAATTATCTCGTGCACAAGTGCAGAGATTAATTGAAAGTGGGTACGTTTTTGTTGATGATGAGGCTCTTATTGATAAAAACTATAAAACTCGCGTCGGTGATATCTATCAGATTATATTGCCCGAACCGCAAGAAGCTATGCCTGTCCCTGAGGATATTCCTCTAGATATCCTCTTTGAGGATAATGATGTTATTGTTGTCAACAAGCCTGCTGGGATGACCGTTCATCCGGCTGCTGGGGTTCATTCTGGAACTTTGGTTAATGCTTTGCTCTACCATTGTAAAGAATCTTTATCGGGAATCGGTGGTGTGGCGCGGCCCGGCATTGTTCATCGTATTGATAGAAATACCAGCGGTGTACTGGTTGTTGCAAAAAATGATTTTGCCCATAGGGGGTTGGCTGAACAATTTTATAATCACTCAATTGAACGAACCTATTATGCTGTTGTTTATGGCGCTCCTAATCCTCTTAACGGTACTATTTGCGGGAATATTGCGAGAAGTTCTTATGATAGAAAAAAGATGGCTCTGGTTAAAATTGGTGGAAAATCTGCCGTTACGCACTATCAAACAATTGAACAATATGCCAAAGGGGCTGTTTCTTTGGTTAAGTGTAATTTAGAAACGGGGCGTACACATCAAATCAGAGTTCATTTATCTTCAATCGGATGCAATCTGGTGGGAGATGATGTATATGAAAAAGCAAAAAAAACAATGATTAAATTGCCGCAGGACGTTAAAACTTATGTTAATTCTTTCTCAAGGCAAGCTCTTCACGCCTATTCTTTAGGGTTTATTCATCCAAGAACGCAGCAATTTCTATCTTTTCATGCAGACTTTCCGGATGATATGAAAGACTTAATTCAAATGCTAAAAGAAGTTTCTTCTTGCTAATCTTTAGTTATATACCATATTGAATTTACTTAATATTTTGTTAACACAAAATAGAACTATTGTCTAGGTTGTGGAAAAAAATTTAGAGTTATATTCTCTTCTTAGTCAACTTTTAGGAGAAGAAATATGAAAGAACAACTTACTCTAAATGGACTTGACTTTTCACCCGAAGAAAATTTATCTCGTTATTTACAATCTATCAAAAAATTTCCCATTCTTTCCTCTGATGAAGAATATGATTTGGCTCTGCAATATCAATCCACCAAAGACGCTAATATCGCTTATAAGTTGATTACTTCTCATTTGCGTTTAGTTGTTAAAGTCGTTGCCAAGTACAGAGGATATGGTTTACCTGTTGGTGAAATGATTTCTGAGGGAAATATCGGCTTGATGTATGCTATTGATAAATTTGCCCCTGAGAAGGGGTTTCGTTTTTCTACTTATGCCCTATGGTGGATTAAAGCGTCTGTACAAAAATATATCCTTAACTCTTGGTCTCTGGTTAAACTTGGAACAACGGCTGCTCAGAAAAAATTATTTTTTAATTTACGCAAAATCAAAAACAGACTTAACTTAATTGACGACAGAGAACTTTCTCAGCATGTTTTAAAAGATATTGCTCATTCTCTTGATGTCAGCGTTCAGGATGTTACCGATATGAATATGCGGCTAAAATCTCATGATGGTTCACTTAATTCTGTCATAGACGGTGATTCTGACGGGACAACCGAATGGATGGATTTTATTTCTGATTCAAAGCCAAACCAAGAAGAAATATTGGCTCGCGCGGAAACTATAAAATATCGGAAACAGATGTTTAATCAGGCTTTGTATGTTCTAAATAAAAGAGAAAAAGATATTTTATTTAAACGTCGCCTTTATGAAAAAACAATCACTTTGGATGATTTGAGCAAAACATATCATATTTCCAAAGAACGCGTTCGTCAGATAGAACTTAATTCCATAAAAAAAATTACTAAAGCTATAGAACTTATGCAGTAACCTTGAAACTTTTCCTTTGCTTATTATCTATTTTGTAAGTGAAAAACAGATTTTAAGGATAGGATTGATGAATAGCTCTAAAGAACGGTTTATTTACATCTTTTTATTAATTTTTCTGTGTCTGGCTTCTTTTGGGTTAGGGGTTTATGTTTTTAAATCTGAAAACCATCTGGAAGCCAGACCATTGCCGCAATCAGATAGTATTGTTCTAAAGGCAAAGCCAATTATTCCGCAGGATAACATTGTAACTAAAAATTATGTCGGTTTTGTGGAAGCCATAAATCAGGTACAAATCATCCCCTACATTAACGGCTACTTGCAAAATATCGCCATAAACGCCGGGCAAAATGTTCAAAAGGGTGATTTATTGTTTACTATCAATCCTGATGAATATCAGGCAAAACTTAATATTGCAAAAGCAGCTGTTTTGCAAGCTCAGGCCGATTTTGAATATAATCAAACTTACTATAACCGTGTTTTAAAATCTGGCCCTAAAGCGTTTTCAGAAACGGAAATAGATAGTGCCAAAAATAATTTTCTTCAATCTCAGGCCAATCTTGAAAACGCCAAAGCCAGTTTAGAGTTGGCGCAAGTTAATTTGAATTATACAGTTGTCAAAGCTCCTATTTCCGGTCTTATCGGCAATTTTACACTTAGCCCTGGTGACTATGTATCCCCTTCTTCCGGTGCTTTGCTCAATATTGTACAGATGTCTCCGGTTCGTATTGTTTTTTCATTAACCGATACGGAATATTTGAATCTCAAAGAAAATAATCATCCTTTGTTTCAGGACTGCTCTATTCGTTTAATTTTATCTAACGGAACAGCGTTTGAACATTCAGGAGATTTTAAATACACTGATAACCAGCTTGATAAATCAACAAATTCTTTAGCTGTTTATACTTACTTCAGAAACGACAATTATCAACTTTTCCCTAATTCTTATGTCACCGTTGAAGTAAACAGACAATTTAAAAACACCGTTTTAATTTCTAAGGAACTTGTGCAGATGTTACCTAACGGTAATTTTATCACCATTGCCCGAAATAATGTTCCACAACACATTCCTGTTCAAATTTTAGCTGATACCGGAGAAAGTTATATCATTAAAAATGTTTTTCAATCCGGTGATTTATTGTTACTTGAAAATCTTCCTAATCTCTCTAAAGGCACCCTCGTTCACTTTAATATCGTTTCATAGTTAATTGGGAGAAGTTCCTATGTTTTCCAAGTTTTTTATTGATAGACCTCGTTTTGCTTTGGTTATATCTATTATTTTAATGATACTTGGTGCGCTTGCCATTAAAATATTACCTATTTCGCAATTTCCTAACATCACACCGCCGCAGGTCACTGTTCAAACAAATTATTTAGGTGCCAATGCGCAGGTTTTAACCGATACGGTTGCCGTACCTATTGAAAATCAAATCAATGGGGTTGAAAATATGCTTTATATGTCTTCAACTTCTGATGATAACGGGAGTTATAATTTAACTGTTACTTTTGATATTGGTACTAATCCGGATATTGCCCAAGTTAAAGTTCAAAATCGCTTACAACAGGTAAACAGTGAACTTCCTGATGAAGTTATTCAAGATGGGCTTGATGTATCAACCGAAAATGCAGATATTTTGGCGCTTATTGTTTTGCGTTCTCCTAATCATTCCTATGATGATTTATATTTGAGCAATTATGCTTATACAAATATCAAGAACCCTCTTTCACGTTTATATGGGATTGGGCAAGTGCAAATTTTCGGCCCTCAATATAGTATGCGAATTTGGCTTGATGTTGATAAAATTACCGCTCTTGGGCTAAGCAGCGCCGATATTATTCAGGCTGTTCAAAATCAAAACGTTCAAGCGGCCGTGGGCAGTATTGGTTCGGCTCCGAGTACTAAAGACTCTAAACTTGTTTTTACTTTAACAGCGCAGGGATTGCTCAACAGTGTTCAAGATTTCTCTAATATTGTGGTTGCCACATCTCCTAACGGTGGAGTGACTTATCTAAAAGATGTAGCAAAGATTGAGCTTGGTCGGGATTCTTATAACATTAACTCCAAATATGATAATTCTCCGGCGGTCATTATCGCGCTTAATCAAACCCCAAATACAAATGCGTTAGAAACTATGGACGACGTTCAAGCAGAAATAGATAAGTTGTCGCAAACGTTTCCGGATGATATGGAAATTAAAATTGCTTATGATTCAACAGATTATGTTCGTGCCTCTATTGCTGCCATTGTTGAAACATTATTTATCACTTTCAGTCTGGTTATTCTTGTTACCTATCTATTTTTACAAAAACTAAAAACAACACTCATCCCTTTAATTACCATTCCTG
Organism: uncultured Alphaproteobacteria bacterium; assembly: GCA_944392315.1. GTDB lineage: Bacteria > Pseudomonadota > Alphaproteobacteria > RF32 > CAG-239 > CAG-267. The sequence goes on from CALXWH010000002.1 coordinate 67,610, forward strand.
TTTCTTTAATTGCTACTTTTATTGTTATTTATGTACTTGGATTTGATATCAATATATTAACTTTGTTTGCAATGATTCTGGTTATCGGTTTAGTGGTTGATGATGCGATTATTGTGGTGGAAAGAGTGCAATACCTTATGCTTAATGAAAAGCTCAATGCCTATGACGCCTCTGTAAAAGCTATGTCTCAAATTGGCAGTGCTATTGTTGCGACAACTTTTGTTTTATTGGCTATTTTTGTTCCTGTTGGTTTAATGGTGGGGATTACCGGAAAAATTTATCAGCAATTTGCGGTTGCTATTGCAACGGCGGTTATATTCTCCGCTTTTAATGCCTTGACGCTTAGTCCCGCATTGTGTGCTATTTTTCTTAATCATGAAAATGACGGGAAAAAATTTGTGTTTTTTAGAATATTTGATGATGCTCTTGATAAATTTAAGGCTCTTTATGTAAAAATTGTCGGCTTTTTCTCACGTTTTTTACTTATAACAACCTTGGTTATTTTAGCAATAATTTCTCTTATCTTTATTGCTTTCAAAATTACTCCGACCTCTTTTATTCCGGAAGAAGATCAGGGAATTATCTTTGCAAATATACAATTAGATACCACCGCCAGCATCAATCAGACAAATAACGTCTTATCTGATATGACAGATAAAATCTTAAAGATGGAGGGCGTAAAATATGTTATCACTGTTGCCGGATACAGCCTACTTGGTGGCGGCGGTGAAAATGTTGCCTTAGGCGTTATAGGCTTACAAAATTGGTCCGAGCGCACAACTAAGCAGTTGTCTATTGAAGGGATATCTCGTTCTTTAAGAGATAAATTTCGCTCTTATCCTAATGCGGAACTTAATTTTTTTGCGCCGCCATCTGTTCCGGGAATTGGTCAAAGTAACGGTCTTTCTCTGGAATTGATTGCCAATAATACCAATGCAACACCTAAAGAACTTGATGATGTCTTAAAAAAATATTTGCAAGAGCTCAATCAAAACCCAAATTTGGCTTATGCTTTTAGTACTTTTACTGCCGATACACCCCATTTGTACTTAAATATTGATCGGACTAAATTGCAATCCTATAATGTTTCTGTTGCAGATTTATACAATACTTTGCAAGCAAATCTGGGGGCTACGTATATTAACAATATTACTTTAAGCGGGCAAGTTAATCGGGTTATTTTGCAAGCTGATTTTAATTACCGTCGGACAATTGATGATGTCAAAAATCTTTATGTTAAAACGAATTCTGGAAATTTGATTAAAATTGGCAGTTTTGCAGACGTTTCTACCGAATTATCTCCAACCATTATTTATCGTTATGATTTGTATACAGCCGCAGCCATTACTGCACAAGCTGCTGAAGGGGTGAGCAGTGGTGAAGCCATGGATGCTGTTGAAACTATCGCTCAAAAATCCTTGCCCGACGGTTTTGCTATTGATTGGACAGCTCTTTCTTTGCAAGAATCAGAAACTCGCGGACTTGTTGGTGCTTTAATTGCGCTTGCCGTTGTCTTTTGTTATTTGTTTTTAGTTGCCCTGTATGAAAGTTGGATGTTGGCCTTTTCGGTTATGTTTTCTACAGTTTTTGCCGTGTTAGGAGCCTTTATCGGTTTACACTTATTTGGCCTTCCTCTTAGTATTTATGCTCAATTAGGTGTCATTTTACTCATCGGATTAGCTGCCAAAAATGCTATTCTCATCGTGGAGTTTACTAAAGAATATCGTGAAAAAGGTAATAGTATTCTTGAGGCTGCCGAAAAAGGTGCCGGTGAAAGATTTAGAGCGGTTTTGATGACGGCTTTAACTTTTATCTTAGGGGTATTTCCAATGGTTGTGGCAACAGGCCCTGGCGCAAGCTCACAAATTTCTATTGGCGTAACGGTGTTTTTCGGGATGATTATTGCTACACTTATCGGTATTATCTTTGTACCGTCTCTCTTTGCCTTATTTGAAAGTATTAAAGAATTTTTCACACCCCAACAATCCATTTCTTGTTCTAAACACTCTTCTGAGGAGAACGATCATGCGTAATTTTGTTTTACTTGTGTTTTTGTTTTCATTGCAGGCTTGTCATGTCGGAGAAGATTATTCTTCTAATTTTCCTCTTTCTGACAATGACGTCAAAAGCAATTTAGAACTAACCGAAACCGCAAATATTATTTCTCCTGAGTGGTATGAAATTTTTAAAGACAATGTTTTAAATACACTGATTCAAGATGCATTAAAGCAGAATTTATCTCTTGAACAAGCTAAACAACGTTTACGACAATCTCGTTATTCCTATCTTATCAACTCAACAACGACTTTGCCCATGGTAAATGCTTCCGGAGAATATGAATTTAGTAAAGCTAGCAGTAATCAAGATTATGCGTATGATATTAACGCTTTTAAAATAGGTGTTGATGCCTCGTGGGAATTGGACATTTGGGGCAAAGGGCAATATATTTCTGACCAATATTATGAAATGATGCAGGGTGCACAATATTCTATAGCAAATCTTAAAGTTTCTATTACAACTGAAATAGTCCTAAATTATGTTAATTTGCGCGCTTATCAGGAAAAACTCAGAATTACAAAGCAAAACTTAACTTTACAAAAAGAGATTCTTGATACGGTGATTAGTCAACATAAATCTGGAATTGCTGATGATTTAGCTCTTAATCAAGCCGAGTATACAGTAGAAATAACGAAAGCCTCTATTCCAAATTTAGAGTATCAAATTGAAACTTATAAAAATGCATTGGCTGTTCTGCTCGGATGTGCCCCTGATAAACTTCCTGTTAATTTAGATACTCCAAAAAAGAATATTGTTTCTACTGCTTTTCGTTTTGATACAAAAAAACTTAACCAATTGCCTCTTAGCGTTATCCGTTTACGTCCTGATATCCTTGTTTCTGAGGCAAATATTAGAAAACAAAATGCTGCTGTTAATGAGGCTATCACAAATTTATATCCCGATATTACCTTAAATGCTATGTTTGGCTTTATTTCTTCCAGCGGACATTCTCTTTTTAACAAAGATAGCCAGATTTATGGATATACTCCCGGATTTACTATACCAATTTGGAATTGGAAACAACTCATCAATAATATTGAACTGCAGAAAAGTGCTAAGGAAGAGTACGTTTTAAACTACAACGAAGCTGTATTAACAGCTCTAACTGAAATTAAAAATGCTACGACTGCCGTGAAACAAACTTATAAAGCCAATCAATTTTATCTTTCTTCTGTATCTAAAATGCTACGCATCTTAGATTTGACACAAACGAAATATAAAAATGGTCTGAGCACCTTTACAGATGTTGCAACAGCTGAACAAAATTTATTACAAGCACAATTGGAACTTATTGGTAATAATGCAGAAATATTGCAAAATTTGGCCGCTTTTTATAAAGCTGTCGGTGGTGGCTATAATTTTATCTAATCAAGGATATGTGCTATCTAACGGAGCATCTTGGTTAACACTTTGCGGTTTGTAAACAAATAAATTTGTTGTTCCCGGAATATCTGTTGTTCTTTCAACATACCCTTTTCTTAGCATACATTTTTGGTATTTTCTTGGGCTTGCATCCGTATCATCTCTAACTGAATTTACCAATATGGGCATGGCTCCAGGGTATGGAACAAAGCTCGCCCATATTCCATGCTCCTTGTGCCATTTTACAACAATATCATATCTTTGTTCTTCTGTATAAAACCAACTCTTAAAATTCGGAAAAAACTTAAAAGCCTCAGCTTCTCTCATACATTCTGAGTGATCTCTTGCAAATTTTCCACCGCCTGTATTATATCTATCCCAATGAAAAACTACTTGCCCCTCTGTTGTGGTTGTGCAGGAGCTTAAAAAGAGAAATGATAGAATTAAATACAGTTTTTTCATATTTAAAAATCCAAATTTGCATAATTACTTGAAGGTGTTATTCCGCGAATATTGTCTTTTAGTATTTCTTTAAAACTCGGTCTGGACTTTATCTTTGCATACCATAATTTGGCATTTTTATATTCATTCCACGGAATATCGCCCAAATAATCTACAATTGATAGGTGGGCTGCCACGGTTAAATCTGCCAGACTCAATTCCTTTCCCGCGAGATAATTGTTTCTGTCGGCTAAATAATCTACATATTCCATATGAAATTTGAGATTGTTTAATCCAGCTTTTAATATCTTTGAATTTGGGGCTTGTTTATACTGAAAACGTTTGATAATTTTTTCTGCCACAATATATTTGTAGACTTCATTATAAAATTTTGTATCAAACCACTCCATAATTCTTCTTACTTCTGCTCGTGAAATAGTATCCTCCGGCAATAATTTATATTGAGGATTACTTTCTTCCAAATACTCTGTAATAGCATAGTTTCCGGCTATTACCTTACCATCAAAAACGAGTATAGGTAAATCTCCTCCGGGATTTATATCCAACATTTCTTGAGACATTTTCCACGGCTCTTCTTCTTTTAATACAAAAAGCATTTTCTTTTCGGTCATTATTAGTCTTATTTTCCGTGATTGCGGTGATATGCTGTGATGAACTAAAAGAACCATTTTACCCATTTCTCCTTTTTTTCGTATGTTAACTTTCTCTTTTTGCTTTTGCAAGTATTATGTTTTATTTTACTTCAGCAGGCTGTTTCTGTATTTCTTCTGCCTTATTTTCCGAATTTGTTTCTTCCGGCTGTGATACGTTTATATATGTCGGGGGAACAATTCCTGCTGTGTTTTCTTTATAGATATTCAATAATTCTTGCATTCCTTCTTCTTTTGCCTTTGCATATGAAGCACTTTTTAAATATTTTTTCAAATAAGATACACGCTGGTGATTTGCCACTTCAGGTCTTACCCTCAAGAACATTGGCATTTTCCAAATCGGCATTTTGCTATATGCGACGTAATCATGTATTCCTAATTTATACAATTCTATTTGACTGGGGTAATAGCTGCCAACAACATAATCAACTTCCCCAGTTAATAGTTTTTTATATGCTTCTGGAAAATCTTTTACCTTTGTTATTCCTAAATTTTCAAAATCTTTTATAACAAAACTAGAGAAATAATCTTGTTCTGCATATACGCCTTTATAGTTTTTTAATTCTGCTCTTGTTTTTAAATTTAAGGTCTTTTTTGCTGATGTTATTACATGTACATTATTTTCAAAAAAAGCTGGATAGATATATTGATTTTTTGTGTATGGAATATTCTCATAGTAAGTCGCAAATAATCCTTTTATGCTGTCATCACCTTTTTCAAATAAATCTGCACTTTGTGCGTAACTCCTCATTGGATATTTTAGAATAATAACAATATGTTCTTTTTCGGCTAAATCATTAAATATTTTTTCAAAAACTGAACCTTGGCGTCTTGATGACCATGGAAATATATCTGGATTTGCAATTAATTCAATATCAAAACGATCTTTCCAGTCGTACCGATGCGCACTTCCCGTATATCTTGGCTCATTATACCCATTCTCTTCTTTGCCAATCATTCTTATTATACTATCTTCCGCGGCTTGAATATTTGAGCATGTTAATGTTAAAAATGCTAAAGATAAGTACAATATTTTTTTCATATTTCCCCCATGATTAAAAAAGAATCTTTAATTGTTTAAACTATACTGTTATTATGTTAAAAAATGATTTATCTGATTTGTATTTAGTCTGGTAGATTAGTTTTATAATTTTTTATAGGTGTGTCATTGACTGATAATGCAGATATAATTTACAAAAGTTTGTTCTTAAGCAACGAGATGCCTCGTAATATATCTATTATTATCTCAGGGGCGGAGAGAATCGGTTCATCTTGGTGTGCTCTTAGTTTAGCTCATGCTCTGAATTTGGATAAAAAAAAGGTATTACTTGTAGATGGTAATGGCAAATTCTCCAATATTGCTTCCTATCTCATTTTGCAAAAAAATTTATTTATAGAAGATTATATTAGTGGTAAAAAAACACTTAATCAGCTTGTCATTCCGTATAGAAATAAAAATTTCCATCTTCTTACCGCACAGCAGGGAAATAACTATTTATCTGAATTACCTTTGGGAAGAATACAAATTTTTTCGGAAGATTTACAAATTCTTGCTGAAAATTATAATCACACAATTATTGATATTGGTACAGAATTAAACAGCAAAAATTTAAGCCTTTGCCAAATTGCAGATAATATTTTAATTATGTCTTCTGAAAATAATGCAGATTTAATTAAAACCTTTGATCTTATTAAATTTCTTAACGAAACCAATATTGATGCTAATTATAATTTAATAATTAACAAGGTAAATTCTTTTGAGGATGGATATAAAAGCTATGAAAAACTGAGTAAAGCCTCTGACCGAACAGGATTGCGATGTCCTGATTTATTAGGTATTATTCGCATTGATACAAGAATACGTGATACTATTCGTAACAAAGAGCTATTGCTATCACGCTATCCAACATCAGAGGCTGCTCTTGATATTATTCATATTGCGAAAAAATTATATCAGGGGATTTAATATGGAACAAAAAAATAAGTATGACAGTTTAGGTTATTATCAGATATTAAATGTGTCTTTTGATTCTTCTGAAGATGATATTCGTCAAAAGTATCGGGAATTGGCAAAATTTTGGCATCCTGATCATAATACTGACCCTAAAGCCGTTGATATGTTTCAAAAAATTTCTGTTGCTTATGATATCTTAAAAGATGCCAAATCTAGATTAAAATACACTTTACTTTCTATCATCTATAATACTCAGAACTTTCCAGATATTAACGCCTTATGCACTTTGAAAAATATGAAAGGGCAAGATGATGTTAATTTGAGATCCATTCATCTTATTGAAGTTACAGGAAAAATACTAGGTCATTCTAAAATTGATAAAATTTATTATTGCTCTCCGTCAGAAGCTACTCGTGTTGTTAAACAAATTACAAAGCATAATTGGTTTTATGGTTTTTGGGGAATTAGTGCGCTTTTTGTAAATATTTGGGCGATATTCCGTAACTTTTTTGCTTTTAATAATAAAAAAGAAAACCTTTTCCTTTGCATACATAATGCTTTGGCTTTTGCAGCTGATAAAAAATACTCAGAAGCTTTGACTATGGCTCTTTTGGCTAAAGAGTTTGCTAATAAAGATGAACTTTATTTTATTAATCTTTATATCCAAAACCTAAACAATTACTCTCCTCTTAGTATCAAAAGATGGAATATTGCTAAACTAAGGCGAATCCAATTATTTTATCCTTGCTTCCTGATTTTACTTGCACTTATCATTTGTGGTGGTCTATATTTAAAAAATGTTGAAGGTTTAAAAAAGAACTCTGTCAGTGTTAAAGAAATTGTTGTTTTTAGCGATGGCAGAAAGGCTTTTAGTGATGTTGCTGTTGCCAGAATATTTGATATTCCGGTTGATATACATGATAAAAAATATCTTTATCACCTTACTCAGACAACACAGGCGATGCATGGCGCTGATGAAAGTTTTGACGTATACGCTACTATTGAAGCGGGAGAAACAGTTAGATTAACAGGGTATACAGCCGATAAAAGATGGTCTAGAGTTATGTTTGACAATGGTGAAATGGCTTTTGTAAAATCAGAAGTATTACAACAGGGAATCGGAAAAGAAATTCCTTTATGGAGTAAAATTTATAAAGAATAAAAATTAAGGAAATTAAAACTATGGCTTTGAAATTTGAAATTATAAAAAAACATAATAAATCTCGCTTGGGAAAGCTCTATACAAAACATGGTATCGTTAATACTCCGGCTTTTATGCCTGTCGGAACTTGTGGCACAGTTAAAGCTATGCTTCCGGAATCTGTGGAATCTACAGGTGCGGAAATTATTTTAGGTAATACTTATCATTTAATGCTTCGTCCTGGAGCCGATTTGGTTGAAAAAATGGGAGGACTGCACAAATTTATGAACTGGCATCGCCCGATTTTAACTGATTCCGGTGGTTTCCAAGTTATGAGCTTAAAAGGATTGAGAAAATTAACTGAAGAAGGTGTTACTTTTAAATCGCATATTGATGGTAAGCAGTTTTTCCTAACACCGGAAGAATCCATTAGTATTCAACATAAATTAGATTCAAATATTACAATGAGTCTTGATGAATGTACACCTTTCCCATCTACTCATGCAGAGGCTCAAAAATCTATGCAACGTTCTATGCGTTGGGCTCAAAGAAGCCGCGATGCTTTTCAAGATAGAGACGGTTATGGCATTTTTGGTATTCAGCAGGGAAGTATTTTCCAAGATTTACGTCAGGAATCTGCAGAAAAATTGAAAAAAATAGGTTTTGACGGTTATGCTATTGGTGGATTGGCTGTTGGTGAGGGGCAAGATAAAATGTTTGAAGTTCTTGATTATGCTCCAGGCATGCTTCCTGAAGATAAGCCTCGCTATCTTATGGGTGTCGGAAAGCCCGATGATATTGTCGGTGCAGTCCTTCGTGGGGTGGATATGTTTGACTGTGTTATGCCGACTCGTTCTGGACGCACAGCTCAAGCATTTACGGAATATGGACCGATTAATATTCGTAATGCTCGTCATCGTGAAGATCCAAGACCGGTTGAAGCTAACTGTGATTGTCCATTATGTCGCAATTATTCTCGCGCATATATTCATCATCTGCAAAAATGTAATGAAATTTTGGCGGTTATGCTTTTAAGTTGGCATAATATTCGGTATTATGAACGCCTTATGCAAGGCATTCGTAAAGCTTTGGCTGAAGATACATTAGATGAATTTGCTAAAGAGTTTTATAGAAAGCAAAGTTTAGGTGATATTGAAGAGTTAGCATAACTGCTAAAGAGGAGAACTTATATGGCCACAACAAAGAAAACTGATAAAAAAGATGATTTACTTTCTGCCTTTTTAAAAGAAAACAAAAAAGATGGTATTCGCGTTTTTGTAGCCGGAGGTTCACGAGGCGGGCACAATCCTGTTTATGTCAAAGAGGCTTATACCCTAGGTAAAAAAATTGTAGAAATGGGCTTTAAGCTTGATTTTGGCCTTTCTAATGCTGGTATTATGGGCGCTGTTGCCAAAGGTGTTATGGATGCGTGGAATCAAAAACAGCATTCTGATACACCTGATTTTCCTATTCAAGGCATTACTACTGAAGAGTATTATAAACTTTATGATTCTGATGATGCCATGTTGAAACATATCAATGTTATTTTTGCTAAAACTTTGGAAGAGAGAAAACGCCGCTTACTTAACGCTGATTTTGTTGTTTTTGCTCCAGGAGGCGTCGGAACATTGGACGAACTTGCTTACGATTGTGTGGCCATGCAAGATGGCCTTTTGCAAAAGAAACCCTTCATCCTTTATAATATAAGTGGTTTCTTCCACCATCTCCTTGAGTATTTAAAAGCTATTTCTAATAAGGGGTTTTCTGATCCTGTTCCTTTTGTGGTGGTTGATAATGATTTTGAATTAGAGGTTGCGTTCAGTCTATTGAAGAATCGTTATTACAAAAGTGAAAACGATAGTGGGGTTTATGATAATACTCGCCAACTTGTTTATGAGCTGCCTTATTTTATTCAACAACGTCAGAAAACAGGTAAGGATGTTGTGGATATTATTCGTGAGGTTTGTAGTATTCGGGGCTTGGGCGATGATGAAGAAAAAGCTGCTCTTGATAATGAAATTGAAACAGCTTATTTGGAAAAAGAAATTGAAAGAATGTATGATCGCTTGGCCAAAACTGGCCGTGATACATCTGTGGTTAGTTATAAATTGTCTCGCTTAAAGAGAAGACAAGGAAAGTTATAGGTAATCTTTCTATATCTATTTTGCTTACTTTTCAAAATAAACTGGGATTGTTATCTTTGTTTACCAATACTTCTGCGGCGGCACGCGCTTCCCTGGTGATTTTTTCACCTGCCAGCATACGAGCTATCTCTTCAATTTTGCCGGAAGAATCTAATTTTTTCAGACTAGTGGTTGTTTGATTATCTATCGTGTGTTTTTCTACTTTAAAATGTTCATTGCTAAAGGCAGCCACTTGAGGAGAATGGGTTACAACCATTACCTGAACCTTTTCTCCCAGTCTTGCTAAACGCTCTCCAACAGCTTCCGCTGTCGCTCCTCCTATTCCTGTATCTATTTCATCAAATATAAGTGTTTCTTGGCTGGAATTTTGTGCTAAATTTACTTTTAAGGCCAGCATAAATCTGGATAATTCTCCTCCGGAGGCTATTTTATTCAAAGCTCCCATTGGGGTATTGGGATTTGTTGATACTTCAAAGCAGACTGTATCCCATCCTTTTTCTGACCATTGTGTCTCCTCTTTTGGTGTGATTACTGTTTTAAATACAGCTTTTTCCATTTTGAGAGGTGGGAGTTCTTTCATTATATTTTTATCTAGTTTTTGTGCTGTTTCTTGTCTTTTTATACTCAACTTTTGTGCCGATGAAATATACTTTTCTTTTAGTTTCTTTACTTCTTCGCGCATTTCATTCAAGTTATCTTCACCACTTTGCAACGAATGCAATGCCTCTGATAATTCATCTAATTTCTCTGGCAATAGCTCTATTTCTGTTTGGTGTTTTTTGGCAACACTACGCAATGCAAAAAGTCTTGTTTCTATATCATCTATTTCACTTTGATTAAGACTTATGTCTGCAGAACTTGCTTCAATACGTTCCACCGCGTCATTCAAGCTATACAGCGCTGTTTCTATGTTCTGCTCAATATCCGCATACTTACCATTTACTATCTCGTTTGCTCGTGATATGGCATTTTGTGCTTTTGATATTTGATCTAATACTGAATTTCCGCCATTTAGGTATGAATAAGCTGCATTTAATTTTTCTATTATCTTTTCTGCGTTCATCAATTCACTGCGGCGATTGCGCAGAATTTCTTCTTCTCCTTTCTTGGGAGCAAGCTTTTCCAGCTCTTGAACCCAGTGTTTTAGATTATCCTCATCTTCTTTGGCTTTATTTAGTTGAGCTTCCTTTTCTTTTAATTTTTTAGAAGCTTCCTTGTAATTTATAAAATCTTCTTTTGTTGTCTGAAGTTCTGTTTCATATTTTCCATAGATGTCTAATATATCACAATGCGTCGCAGGGTTTAATAATCCTTGATTATCATGCTGACCGTGTATTTCTATTAAATTCTGACTTAGTTCTCTTAATAGCTTTAGCGTGATTATTTGGTCATTAAACAGTATTTTGCCTTTCCCCTCCGCTGTGATGGTTCTTTTGATGATTATATCGCCATCTATCTCTAAATCATAGTCTTTGGCGATTTCATAAATCTTGTTATTGGGTTGTACTTCAAAAACTCCTGTAACGGATAATTTATCTGTTCCGCTGCGTACTAATGATGCTTCTGAGCGATTTCCCAGTAATAATCCCAGAGAATCCAGTAAAATTGATTTACCTGCGCCGGTTTCACCACTCAAAACCGTTAGTCCTTCTTTAAAATCTATGTCTAAGCTGTCTATTAAAACGACATTTCTTATTGATAAGGTTTTGAGCATTGTTTGATATTAGTCCTTTGATACTAATTTTGAAGCCATCTTTGACCATTTACTATCAGGATAATTGCGGCGCAAGATTGCTTCTTTTTTCGTCGCTTCATCATCCAAGCCTAGCAATGTGTATATTTCTACTTCTCTGTACAAAGCTTCTTCTATTTGACTAGTTGTTTGGTAAACATCTGTTACAGTTGAAAATCTGTTGAGGGCGGAAATATATTCTTTATTTTCTAAATAATACCGACCAACACTCATCTCGTGGCCTGCTAAGTGATCTTCTATTAAAGCCATTTTTGCTTTTGCATCTTTGGCGTATTCGCTATCAGGGAACATAGCTATAACTTGCGAAAATGTTTCATAAGCATCTTTTGTTGAGGATTGTTCTTTTTCTGACGGTGCTATTTGGTCATAGTAGCAAACACCTTTTAGGTAAAAAGCGTAGGCAATATCTTTGTTTCCTGGGTGTAATCTGATAAATCTATCTAGAGCAGCGATTGCGTCATCGTATTTTTCATCTTTATAGTAGGCATAAGCACTCATCAATTTAGACTTTGTTGCCCATTTTGAGTATGGGTGCTCCATCTCTACTTTATCAAAGGTTTCAGCCGCCTTTTGATATGAAGTTTTGTTTAGATAGTCATAAGCCTCATTATACAAAGTTTCTGCACTTTTATCTTCATCATTAATCGGTTCTTCTGTTTTTGTTGCGCATCCTCCTATGAACATCAGTCCAATTATAGGCAAAATATACAGAAACTTTCTCATTTTTCCCTCTCTTACAAAATTTCATAATTATCAGTTGACGCAAACAACCGTTTTAATACTTCGTTATTATGATAGTGTCCGCTTTTATTAGCAACAACTTTTGCTAATATATAGTATCCGGATGTATATAAATCACCTATAGTATCCATTACTTTGTGATTAACACATTCATTTTGCAGGCGAAATCCTCCAGGATTTAATATTTTTTCTCCATCTAGAACCACCGCATTATCTAACGACCCTCCTTTTATCAGGCCGATGGACTGCAGATAGTCTACTTGATATTTTTCACAAAATGTCCGGCAGGGAGCTATTTCTTCAGCAAACGTCTTCCCTGTTATATCTTCATCAAAATGCTGATGACCTACAATTTTTGAAGGAAACTCAATATCAAAGCAAATATGCAATTTGTCGGCCGGATATAAGCTAACACTTCCGCCTTTTCCATCTTCAAAAGTTATTTCTTTTTTGACTTTCAAAAATTTGCTAGGGGCCTTTTGTTGTTCCAATTTCTCTTTTTGAAGGATGTTTAGAAATTCTTGCCCACTACCATCTAGAATCGGTATTTCCGGATTGTTTATTTTAATAAGAGCGTTGTCTATTCCCAAAATGTAAAACACAGACATTATATGTTCTATCGTGCTCACTATATTTTGTTTGTCTGTTCCCAAACAAGTGCAATTACGTGTATCAACAACATGGCTATATAGAGCTGGGATTATTTCAGCATCCTTAATATCAGTTCTTTGAAAACGGATTCCATAGTTTTCAGGTGCCGGATTTATCTCTATCACCGAAGCACAACCTGAATGTAATCCAATACCTTTAATTTCTATCGTCTTTTTTAAGGTGTGTTGATATTGCATATTTTTCTCCTTCTAAAATCTTAGGTGGTCTGTAAGCCGAGTTCTGTTCTTATCATTTGCTTTACATATTGTAAAGATTCTAAGTGATAGCTATTCATCTAGACCAAATGTTGCCATTTGGTTCAAGCGACCTACCTCTGGAGCAGAGTGGAAACACTCCTTATAACGATTTGTATCGCCCTCCTAATTTGGTCTTGCGTCAAGCAGGGTTTACCTTGCCAAAGTATATTGCTATCTTTGCGGTGAGCTCTTACCTCGCCTTTTCAACCTTACCAAAGCCTGTTTGGCGGTAATTTTCTGTGGCACTTTCCCTTGGATTTCTCCAGCCGGACGTTATCCGGTACCTTGTTTCCATGACGCTCGGACTTTCCTCACCAAGTATCCTTAGCGCAGCTATCCGACCACCTTGTTTCTAGGCTTATCACACTTTATTATAAAATCAATATTTTTAAAGCTCTTTACATATGGCAAAAAAAAATTTACCTTTTATTAACTTTTTACTTGTTTTGTTTAAATTTTGTGTTATTTTGTCCACGAATCTATTTTAGGACTATTTATCGGAGTTTTCTCTAATGACAAAAAACAATAAAAATATTTTAAGTTTATTCTTAGCAATTGCGGTTACTCTTTTAACAAATTCTGCTTTTGCAGAATGCGATGGATTCTATATAGCTGGACGTGCCGGTTTTGCTAAATATGAAATTGAAGATAACAGAAGTGGGGTTACCCAAAATATTTCTGACTACGTTGTTGATAAGCAAAGATTTCTTGCAAGTGGTGCTCTTGGATATAGATATGAACATTTTAGAGCAGAAATTGAGTATGTTTGGAGAGACAGAAATAGCGGCAGCTTATCCGACTTTGCTGATGCAAAGTTTAAATCTCGTTCTTATATGTTTGTTGTTTATTACGACTTTTTCCCTTACTCTTGGTTTACTCCTTTTGTTAATGCAGGTATTGGCTGGTCTGATCATAGTCTCTCTATTGACAACAGATTAGCCCCTAAATATGAAAAAATTGATGAAACAAACTTTACTTGGTCCTTAGGCGCTGGTATTTCTGCTAAAATTACCAACAGATGGAATCTTGATGTTGGTTATCGTTATTATGATATGGGTAGTTTGGACGCTTATAACGGCGACACAACTGTTACAGACCAAGAAGTTTATGTCGGTTTAAGATATGTTTTGTAATTCAAACGTATTTTAATATCTTTCATAACGTAAATATTTCTTGAAATAAGTATCTCTGAGTTTTATCCTTAGAGATACTTAATTTTTATAAAGGAGCATTTATGAGTAATAAATTATTCGGAACAGATGGTGTTAGAGGTGTTGTTAATACATTCCCAATGACAGCCGAATTTGCGCTTAAATTAGCTAAAATTCTTAGCAAAACAGCTTGTTTTACACATAAAAAAGTTGCTATTGGTAAAGACACTAGAGCTTCGGGTGATATGTTAGAGGCAGCTTTAAGTGCTGGATTTATGTCTTGCGGTGTTTCTGTTATTTATCTCGGAGTTGTTCCTACACCCCTTGTTACTCTTAAAACACCGCAACTTGGTGTTGATATGGCCTTGATGATTACAGCATCTCATAATCCTTATCAAGACAATGGTATCAAACTCATAAATGCTGACGGAGATAAGTTTCCAGATAATTTTTATGCTAAAATTGAACAACTTCTTGCTGACGAATCGGAATCTAATATACAAAATTCAGCTACTTCTGTTGGTGTTTTGCAAAAAAATGATGATATAGTTGAACAGTATATTAGCGATATGCGACAAATTGCACCCAATTATAAGGCTTTGCAGGGGCTTCGTGTTGTCTTGGACTGTGCCAATGGCGCCTACTCTTATATTCTTCCACAAACATTTAAAGATTTGGGAGCAGGTGTAATTGCTATCAACAATCAACCTAATGGTTTTAATATCAATGAAAATTGTGGTTCACAACATACAGAAAACTTATCTCATATGGTTGTGGATACACACGCTCATTTTGGCGTTGCTGTTGATGGTGATGGGGACAGAATTATTCTTGTGGATGATAAAGGCAACATCATTGATGGTGACCAGTTACTTTGCTTTTTGGCACTTTATTTGAAAAAGCATAACCAACTTGCTAATAATACCGTTATTAGTACGGAATGGTCTAATTTGGGTTTAGGACAGTATTTTGCTGCTCATGATTTTCTTTATTTTAAGAGCAAAGTCGGCGAGAGATATGTTATTGATTTGATGAAAGAAAAATCAGCCATCCTTGGTGGGGAAGTTGTTGGTCATATTGTTTTATCCCAATATGCCAAAACAGGCGATGCTTTAGCAGCTGCGATAACTATTGCTTTGGCTTATCTTGAAGAGAAAAAGCCGCTTAGTGAAATCTTTCCGATTTTTACACCGTTCCCTTGTCTTATTGAAAATATTCGTTTTTCAAACGCTCAATATATGTCTGACAGTGTTGAGCATGATGACGTTAAAAAGGCACTCATAGAGTGCAAACAGTTACTAGGTGAGCCGAGTACGCTTATTGCACGGAAATCCGGCACGGAACCAGTTATAAAATTACGGGTAGAAGGGCAGAATGCAGATATTGTTCAGCAAGTTGCCCAACGTTTGAAACAACTTATTTCCCAATATCAAAAGTAATTAAAGGAGCCTTAAAGGGCTCCTCTTTTTATTCTGTTATGTTATTAAGACTATGCAGATTCTCTCTTATTTTTGCATCTTTTATGGTTAAACTCGGTGTTTTTCTTAAACCGTTCTCTATTTTGTTTTTAACCTTTTTGACATTCAATTCTTCTTGATCATCCTTTTGGGTTAATGCTTGTTTCCACAAAAATACTGCTTCATTTTTTCTTCCACCGTACCAATAGGCATCCCCTAAGTGGTCGCTGATAATTGCATTTTGCGGATTTAATTCAGATGCTTTTTCTAAATATGTAATGGCATTATCATAATCGCCGGTTTTGAAATAAACCCAACCCAGACTATCCATAATAATTCCATCATTCGGGTCTTTTTCGTATGCCTCCAAAATCATCGCTGCTGCATTATCTGTGTTTGTATTATATTTTAACCAACTATAGCCCAAATAATTTAAAACTTGAGGATGGCGATTGCTTAACTTTAAGGCTTTTTTCAAACTCTCTTCAGCTTTGCTCCATTCATTGTTTCGGTCATAAGAAACAGCTAAAGCATAATAAACAGGCCAATATTTTTCACTTTCGTAAAAAATTGATTGCAATGCTTCATTATAATACTTTATCGCTTCGGGCTGATTATCGCTAATACGCAATATATCACCTAGATTGAAAAGTATTTGAAAGTTATTCGGGTTATCTCTAAGCAATTTTTTCAGCACTTTAGTGGCTTCTTTGTATTTCTTTTCTGCTGCTAAATTATTTGCTTTTCTCATTTGAGCAGGATAGTACATCTCTGAAGTTTCATTGATATCCTCATAATATTTATTTGCTTCTTTAAGCATCTGGCGTTCTTCAAAAATATCCGCCATAGCAATCTTGGTTATATCATTATCTGGATTAAAATATTCTGACATGGCCATATATATCTGAGCATAATCATACCCGACCGGTATTGATTTGAACAATAAAGCAATTTCCAGAAACACCTCGCCGGCTCCTTTACTCGCTGTATCTATCAGTTTTGGGGTTTTAGAATCGCCATTTTCCACTTTATTTTTTAAGCAAGTCAGCATTTCTTTTAGGTTTGCTGAGCCATAATATTTGGTCACAAGTTTTACGGCTTTTTCTTTTTCACCGGTTCTTACATAAAAATTGGATATAATTTGCAATGCACGAAAAGACATATCACTTGCTTTATCATTGATTATAAATGAATAATACTTATCTGCCTCTTCGTTTTTATCAAAATATTCTGCTATCAGACCTCTATGCAGGCTGTATACCGTTTTCATATCTTCTTCTTTTGAAATCTTATCCAGCTCTTTTGTGGCCTCCTCATAATTATTTTCTCCGACATAGCTCCACGCGTTAAAAAGTGGTGTAATCAATTTGCGGTATGTTTTTTCTTGAATATTGTTCATTTCTGCGCGGGCAAATTTATAATTTTCGTGCTTAAAGAGTTTTACCGCGTTGATAATGTCTATAAAATTATTTTTATCCCCGTTTTGGCGGGCAATATTGGCATACTTTGCTGCTTCATCTATTTTTCCTTGTGAAGCTAAAATGATATATGTTTTGCCTAAAATATCCTTATTAACCATTCCTTTTTCAATGGTCTTCATATAGTATCGCGCTGCACTATCATAATCTTGGCGTAAATGAGCTATTCTACCAGCAAGATAATTGCCGTAGGCTGTTTCTTTTCTCTGCAAGTAAACTATTTCTTGTGAATACTCGGGCACACTAATAAAATTTCCCGTACAAGAATTAAATAAACCTATTCCGCTTAGAAGGGTGATAATGTAGCTTGCTTTTAACATTTCCTTTAATTTTCCTGTTGATTGCTTAAACATTTTATCATTTTGCTCTTAACTTTAAACCAAAATTATTATATTTGTGTAAATAATTGCTTTATATTGCAATAAAAAGTGTCTTATATATAATCTGGTTGTGATGGATAAACAAATTAACATACAAGAAACACTTGATTGGTATATCTGGGCGGGCGTTACGGAAACTTGCGCAGATAGCGTTTGTTTATGCAAAGAACCGGAAAATATTCCTGCTATTGTTGCCGATAAAAAGGCACCTCGTTCTGAAACACCTTTAGTTAAAGTTGTTTCTCCGGCAGTTTCTCCGGCTAAAACAACTCTTAACACCGCTTCTTTTGATAATATTGCAAAAAATGCTCGTGAGCTATGTGCTAAGGCAAACTCTCTTGAGGAATTAAAGAATTTAGTTCAACAATTTGACGGTTGTAATTTGAAAAAGACTGCGGCTTCTACCGTTTTTGGGGATGGTTCCGCTCAAGCTAGACTTGTTCTTATCGGAGAAGCTCCCGGAGCTGATGAAGATAGAATCGGCTCGCCTTTTGTTGGAAAATGCGGTAAATTGCTGGATAAAATGCTTGCGGCTATTCATATAAATAGAGCCGATTGTTATATTACAAATGTTTTGCCTTGGCGTCCTCCTGGGAACAGAACCCCAACTGATGAAGAAATTGCTATATGCCTGCCTTTCTTAAAGCGGCAAATAGAATTGATTCAACCAGATTTTTTACTTTTGCTTGGGGGAATTGCTCTTAAAAGTTTGTTAGATATGCCTGATTCCATTTCCAGAACTCGCGGAAAATGGTTAGAGTATGTTATTGACGAACAAAAAAACGCCCAAGTGTTGGCAACATATCACCCATCTTATTTATTGCGTTCTCCGGCTCAAAAGGCAAAGGTCTGGAGCGATTTATTGCGTTTACAGAAAAAAATGAACAATGATGAGTGATTTTTGTGTATTTTTATTTTAATTAATAAAAATTAAACATTCTTTTGTTTATGATACACGCAAGACATAAGAATTTATGAGGTTTGAAATGAAAAAATCGATGAAATTGGTAGCTGCTTTCCTTTTAGGCGTGGCTTTTATTCTTCCAACAGCTTCTTTTGCCGCAGAAAATGCTACAAAACCTAAGACTGCTGCAAAAAAAACAGCGGAGCCAACAACTCGTCCGGATGCAGTTATTTTTAAAATTCACGATATTGATCCTGTTTTGGAAGATGGTATTGTTAAGGGGTGCAACTATATGATTACACTCTATAACAGAACCTCTATTAACTTCCGTACTTTTACCATTAACCTTTCTTGGCCGGATACAGTTGATGAACGTTTTAAGTTTGACCGCTATGTAGAATCTCTCTTGGGGGTTGAAGAGGCAGACAAGCAGCGCTCTTTATTTGCTAAAGAAGATCCGTCCAAACCTGTTCAAACTTCTGTTACGGTTAACGCCTTTGGTGCAGATAAACAAATCTCCTTACGTTCTTATATGGATAATGAAAAATGCTACTTAATGTTATCTGATGCTCAATATACCGTTTCTCCTTGTGATATTGCTCGGAGCATGGATACTGTCGGGAGTTTTGGTGTAAGTGCCGAACAAAGCAATTGTACAGATCTTTTCCAGTTTGTAAGTACAAAGAATCCTGAATATTTTGGCGAGTTTAAGCGTATCTCTGCCACAGAAGAGGCCGCTGCCAGCGAATCTGAAGAGAGCCGTGAATTATCTGATATTGACATTATTATCGGTAAAATTGTTGAAAATATGGGCACGTCAGATAAGACTTTGACGAATATGTACTAAAATTATAAGCCGAATTTTAGTTCGGCTTTTTTATGATACTATAGGGAGAAATGCATATGAAAAGAATTTATACCTATTTATTGGTGGCTCTTTGTGTTGTATGTCTTTCTTATCCCGTAAAAGCGCAAATTCTTGACGAAGCTCTTGATGATTTTGCGCCTCCTTCTCCATCAATAAATAGCAATAGCTCTGTAACTCAAAGTAGTGATGACAGTGAGGAGCTTTTTAATGAAATGTTTAGCGACCACTCTATCAGCGAACGCGAACCGGACAGAGTTGAAAATTTTGATAGCGCCGTTGAAAATACTGCTCAAGCTTTACAAGAAAGTGATGACTTGAATGTAGCAACAAGAAAGCGTCCTGCGATGGAGCCGATTACAGGTGATTTGAAAATTGGAGTTGTTAAGGGGAGTTTTAGAGTTTTTCAGAGCTATTCGGGAAAAACTCAATGTACATTTCATGTTTTGCTAAAATCTGAAATGAATCGCGACATTAAATCTATGGGTATTAGATTAATTTATCCGCACAGAGCTTTTGCGTTTGTATTTAAAAATGTTGCCGCAAACACATCTCAGGAGCGCTCTATCACAACATCCGGAAATATTTGTTACACTTTTGGCGGGGTGCCGGATATGGAAGTTAACCTTTGCCGTATTGTTAATACCATTGATACGGAATGCGCAAAACGGCTAAAGTGGGATAATAACATGGAAGCGGCAAATCCTCAAGAATAGCTTTTGCGATAAATTTTTATCTTTTTTCACTTATGGGGGCGGTTTTCGCTCCTTTTTTGTTCTAAAACTCTTGAAAAATGCTGCGAAATATGGTATAATTTTGTCTAGAAACATATAATTATTATATTATGAAAGAAAACATTTTTTCGTTCATTTGGGCTGGCATTTGCGCCCTTTTGAGCGTCTTGCTGTTAATATACCTTGATGGCAAGTTAAATTTTTCTTCTGACTACTTTTTTCCAGCTATTGTGGATACCATCCACGGTTGGGGATTATCTGTCAGAAAGGTGCTGTTTTTCGCTTTGTATCTCTTGTACTGGTTAACGGGGATACACAAGTTGTTCGGTAATGGCATTCTTGCCCTTATCGGCTGGACAGCTCTTTTAGTTATTATTTGTGTAGTAGTTGTTTTCGGCTATTGGTTTGTCACCTGGCTGATGACATTTATCTAAGAGAGAGAGTTGTTTTTTGGGGTTAATCCTTAAAAACAACTCTTTTTTGTTTGATTAGTTAAATTTTTACAATTATATGTTAATGCTAATTTGAATAATTGGAAACTGTCAAGATAACGAGGATTAAAATGGATACACAAGTTGCTACCGAGGTTGTTAATCAACTCTCTATGTGGGATATGGTTTGGTCTTCCGACTTAATTACCAAGGCGGTTATGATTGGATTGATTGCTGCTTCGGTTTGGTCGTGGGCTATTATTTTTGAAAAAATCAATACATTACGGCAAGTTAAGCGCTTGTCTAAACATTTTGAAGAGCGCTTTTGGTCCGGTGGTTCTTTGGATAAACTCTATGATTCTATCGGGAATCCACAAGACCCCATGTCTGCTATGTTTGTTGCCGCAATGAAAGAGTGGCGCAGAACGAATATTATGAAGTCTAAAACGGATAGAGGTTTGCGGGGCGTTTCTCTTCAACAGCGAATCGAAAAAGCTATGATGGTTTCTATGGATAAAGAATTGGATGAATTAGATAACCATATGGGATTTTTGGCTTCTACCGGTTCGGTTGCTCCTTTGGTTGGCTTGTTTGGAACCGTTTGGGGTATTATTTCTTGCTTTAACGCTATTGCCGTTACACAAAGCAACTCCTTAACGTCTATCGCGCCGGGTATTGCAGAAGCTCTGTTTACCACCGCTTTTGGTTTGATTGCCGCTATTCCTGCCTATATTGCGTACAATATGATTACTTCGGATATTGACAGATATGCAAAAAAACTTGAAAACTTTATGGCTGAATTTTCTAGTATCTTATCTCGCGAAATTGACGATACCACAATTAAAGCCGAAATGGCCGGAGAATAAATATGGTAATGATTAACGGAAGAATCCAAAGACGCGGCAGCCGTCGTAATGCTGATATCAATATGACAAACCTTATGGATGTTATGATGGTGCTTTTGGTTGTATTTATGGTTGCAGCACCTTTGATGACATCTGGTATTCCTTTGGATTTGCCTAAAGTCGGCGGCGGCACTCTAAACGGAAAAGATACCTCTATTAATATCAGCGTTGATAAAGATGGTTTTTATTATATCGGGCAAAGCCAGATTAATCCTGACACTATTGTTGATAAAATCATGGCTATTAAAGGGGAAAATAAAGATGTTACTATCACCATTTCCGGTGATGCATCTTCTTCTTATGGTAGTGTTATCGGCTTGATGGCGCTGCTTAAAGATGCCGGATTTAGCAAAGTTGGCCTAAAGACAGAAGCTCGTCGCGATAAAAAATAATATAATAGAAAGCTGTTTTTATGATGAAAAAAAGTTACGTTTATAAATCGGTAGCGCTACACATTGCAGTTGTTCTGCTTTGTGTCTTTGATGTACCGTTTTTAAGTCATAAGCGGACTTTTGATGAACAGCCGCCTATTATTGTAGATTTGGAAAATATTAAAATTACCGACACAACTAACTTGCCTGAAAAAGCGGTGCGCGGTAAAGAAAGAAAACCGGCAACTCGTAAAGAAAAACCAATTGAAGAAAACTTTACTCAAAAAACAGCTACCCCAAAACCGGAGGTAAAGCCTGCTGAAACAAAACCCGAACCGGAAGTTAAAGCGCCGGAAATCAAATCTCCTTCTTTGATAGAAGAAGCTCCAAAAGAAGAAATTACTAAAGAAGAACCCAAAAAAGAATCTAAAGAACCGCTCAAGGAAAAGAAAAAGCCGGCGCCTATCCCGCAAAAGAAGCCGCAGGTAAAACCAAAGCAAAAACCGACACAACCCAAAAAGACAGATGACAGCGCAGCAAATAGCTCACCAGCGTCTTCTGCAAAATCTAAAAAGCCTGCTTTGCGTAGCGCGAATCCGTTACAAAGTTTGATGAACTCTGTTGATGATTTACAAAAACAAATCGGTGAGGAAGATGCTCCGGCGCAAGTGCCTGAAGACGAGCCTGTAAACAATCTTGGTGTTGAGGGCGGAAACAGCAAAGGTTCTTATTTCAGTGAACTGTCTGTTTCTGGTATTGATTTTGTAAAATCTAAAATTCAAGAATCTTGGAAAACAATTGCCGGTGGTAAAGATGACCGCAATATTGAAGTTATCATTAACGTCAAACTAACCAAAGAAGGACTGATTCAATCTGTTGATATTGAAGATATGTCCAGATATCGCTCCGACAGATATTTTCAAGCTCTGGCTGACAGTGCAGAAAGAGCTATTTATATCGCACAAGAAGTGCACAATGTCTTTAAGGTTTTATCTGCACAAAATGGCTCAAATTACAACGAGTGGAAAGAGATACGCTTCACATTTACGCCTTTGGGATTAACCAAATAATCTCTTAAATATTCAGGCGATATCCGTTGTTTTCTGTTAAAATCAATTGACTACCACCCTCTTGTTCTACTTTTTGGCGGAGGCGGTATATATGGGTTTCTATGGTGTGCGTCGTTACGTCTGAGCAATATTCCCAAACGTCCTCTAGCAAATCTTCTTTACTCACACACTTGGGAGCATTTTGGTATAGATATTTCAGAATTATCACTTCTTTTTCGGTTAATTTTATGATTTTTCCCGAGGGGTGTATTTCTATTTCCTTTTTAGCCGGATAGAGATTGTATTCTTTGAAGCTAATACACTCTTTTCTCCGGATTTTCGGAAGCAATGTCCCTTCTTTAAAATCATGCAAAAACTTATCTAGTCTAAAGGGCTTTTTTATCACTATATCGGCTTGTTCTAATGTATCTAAATGAGCTGAAAATAGTATTATCGGGGTTTCTTTATTCTCGGCGCGCATAGATTTTACTAAATCTTTGTCTTCATCTATGAGGATGAAGGATGTATCTTTATCCGGTGTATCTTGAATTTCCGTTTCAGGTACACTGATTTCTATCTGACCTTTTATATCTTCTAAAAACGCGCTGTCTTTTGAGTAAATACATATTTTGTTCATATCGCCAACTCCACTCCGAAAATAAAAGCATATCCTTTACTGTTATTGGTTATATCATTGTTTTCGCCATCCGCTTTTAGGTGTGCGGCCGTGAATGACAGGGTAACATATTTGTTATATTGGTAACTGTTAGAAAAACTAATGATTTCATTTTTATTATCTGTCTTTTTCGCTTTTGATACGAAATATGATATGCCGGTTGTAAAAGGTCCGATTTCATAGCTTAAACCGATATTATAGGCATCTCCTTCTCGGTACGAATCGTAAAGATTTTCTTTATTCAGAGCATAATGCTTTGTATCAGCCTCTGTTTTGCGATATGAACCACCTAAAGTCCACCCTTTGCGATAAATGCTCATACCGGCCGAATACTCTTGGTCATTGTTTTTGTAATCTGCATATCCTAGTGAGCTTTCTAATTCATATCCCCGTATATTCCATAGGCCGTATGCGCCGAAAATATAGGCCTCATCATCTTTATATGGCGCATCTTTAGCAACCAGACCTGTTTGGCTATATGTTTTCGGAACATAGGTAGCTCCTAATTTTATTCCGTAAAATGAAGGGGTTACATAACTTATTTTAGAAGATACACCATCCGTATTTATATATGTTGAATTTAGAGTTTTGTATTGTGCATCATGCCCTTTTTTATACCAGTTCGGATTTGTGATAAAATTAACTAAATCCGTATTATTCGTACGGTAGAAACCTATATTCGGTGCACCCACCGCCATCTCGTAGGCTACGTTATTCTTTTGTCCGACAGATATTTCACCATATGGGGTTTCCGTTAGTAAATAAACTTCTTCTCCCCAGATACCTTGATTGTAATTCTCTATTTCTTTAGCTGTGTCTGACATTAAATATCCTATCAGCGATACGGCATAATCCTTATTAAACTCATAGGTCATTCGCCCATAAAAATTAAAGGATGAGTTTATATTATTCTGTTTATACAGTTTGTTGTATGGTTTGGCATAATCTGTATATCCATAAAAAGTGTTTACAGATGCAGAATAATCTGTTTCTAATCCTTTGGCCATAACGTCGGGAGACAAAAATAGGGTGCTTAGCAAAAATAGTGGGGAAATTTTCATTCGGTATTCCTCAAAATATTCTCTCTTTTGCTTGAATATAAAACTATCTTTCTGTCTTAACAAGACTAATATTGTTTATAACCTAAAAAATTCTGGATAAATATAATGCTTTTTGCTTTAACTTGACTTATATGATATATAGAACGAAATGAAAATTTATGGAGTAAATATAATGCAGAAACCTGTTATGCTTTTAATTTTGGATGGTTGGGGATACCGTAAAAATATTACTAAAGATAACGCTATTGAACAAGGTCATACACCTAATTGGCACTCTTTATTGGAAACTTGCCCACATTGTTTTGTAGAAACTTCCGGATATGATGTTGGTCTTCCGGATGGGCAAATGGGTAATTCTGAAGTTGGACACACAAATTTAGGTGCCGGTCGTGTTGTTATGCAAGATTTGCCTAAAATTGATTTGGCTATTAAAGATGGCTCTCTGGAGAAAAACCCTACTTTGGTTGAAATGATAAATAAATTAAAAGAAACTAAAGGTACTTGTCATTTGATGGGATTGATGTCTCCAGGTGGTGTTCACTCTCACCAGAAACATATTGAGGCTATGTGTGCAATTTTACACAAAAATAATATTCCAGTTTGTGTTCATGCATTTTTGGATGGGCGAGATACTCCTCCTCAATCTGCAAAAGAGTTTTTAGCGGAATTTGAGCAAAATATTCATAACTTTACTGGGGCTAAAGTTGCAACCATTTCCGGTCGTTTCTATGCAATGGATAGAGATAAGCGTTGGGATAGAGTTGAAAAAGCATACAACAATATCGTTTTAGCAGACGGACAACGTTATGCTTCTTCCCAAGAAGCTATTGTCGCTTCTTATAACAATGGCGTTACCGACGAGTTTGTTGTTCCGGCTGTTATTGGCGATTATCAAGGAGCAAAAGACGGCGATGCTGTTCTTATGATTAACTTTAGAGCTGACAGAGCAAGAGAAATTCTTTATGCTTTAGGTGATAAAGATTTTACTGGATTTGAGAGAAAGAAAATTGTTCACTTTGTTGAACTCGTTGGAATGGTTGAATATTCCGTTGACCACAATCGCTTTATGAAAACTATTTTTGCACCTGAAGCATTAAAAAATATTTTTGGTGAAGTTGTTGCAAATCATGGCCTCACTCAGTTGCGAATCGCCGAAACGGAAAAATATGCGCATGTTACGTTTTTCTTTAATGGCGGTGAAGAAAAAGAATTTAAAGGTGAAGACCGTATTCTTATAAACAGTCCTAAAGTTGCCACTTATGACTTAAAGCCTGAAATGAGTGTTTATGAAGTTACAGCCGCCCTTACGGATGCTATTGAAAAGCAAAAATATGACGTCATTATTTGTAACTTTGCTAACGGAGATATGGTTGGCCACACAGGTATTATGGACGCTGCCCTTAAAGCTGTTGCCGCTGTTGATGATTGCTTAGGTAAAGTTATGAAAGCTATTAAAGATGTTAACGGGGTACTCTTTGTTACTGCAGACCATGGCAACGTTGAAAAAATGGTTGATGAAAAAACGGGAGAACCCTATACCGCACATACTGTTGGAAAGGTTCAAGCTGTTTTGTATAATGCAGAACCGCCTATTAAAGGATTAAATGACGGCAGATTAGCGGATGTTTCTCCGACACTTCTTGATTTGATGGGAATTGAAAAACCTCAAGAAATGACCGGAAAATCCCTCATTATTAAATAGGTCTTATATGAAGCGGATATGTGTCTTTAGCATAGTTTTATCTCTGTTGGGAGTAAATTGTTTTTCTTACAATTTATGCTATGCTAAAGACGTATCCGAAACAGATGTTAAAAGAATTGAGGCCGAAGCCAGAAAAAAAAGCATTGAATCAAGACAGCTGCAAGCTCAAGCTTTGCAGTTAAATCTTGAACTCTCCAAAATTGATAAGACTGTTATAGGTCTTGCTCAAGAGATTCAAAATAATGAAGATAAGATATCTAGTCTTGAAAATAAATTGCTTGCTCTTAAGGAAAATTTGGCAATTAAAGAAGCAGCCTTTGCTAAAGAAAATCAATCTTTGGTTCAGACTTTGGCTTCTTTACAAAATATGTCTTTGAACCCCTCAGAAGCTGTTATTTTGCAACCATTTTCTCCTGTTGATGTGATTAGAAGTGCCATTTTACTCCGTGAAACTGTTCCTTTTTTGAATAATAAATCTTCAAAACTCAAAACAGACTTAGATGCTATTTATGCTCAAAAGAAACAAATAGAGACAACTGTTGAAGAAACAAAAAATAGTCAAAAGAACTTGGAAAAGCAGCAAAAAGAAATGCGCTCGCTTATGCAAAAAAAAGCAGGCATGCGGCAGGTTTTAGAAACAAAAGGAGCTCAAACACAAAAAGAAGCTGAAGAACTGGCTTCTAAGGCTAAAGACTTAAGAGATTTATTGATAAAACTGGAAAAACAGAAAGAACTTGCTCGGAAAAAGCAGGAAGAAGCAGAACGTTTGGCAGCTTTGAAAAGACAAGAAGAAATGAAAAAATTAAACGCACAACAGCAGCATACCGTTTCTCAAAAAGAACACGCATCCATAAAACAACAAGTTAAAGGAGGGCGTTTTGCTAAAGCAAAGGGAACTCTTTCTCGCCCAGTTAGGGGAACAATTATAACAGAATATGGTCAACCTCTCTCTAAAGGGGTTACCTCAAAGGGGATTGTTTATAAGACCCGTCCAAATGCTCAAGTTATCTCTCTTTATGACGGAACTGTTATTTTTTCTGGTCCTTTTAAAGGATATGGTAATATTATTATTGTAGAACATGGTGATGGATATCTGTCTCTTCTTGCCGGTTTAGGTGTTATTGACTGTGAGTTGGGGCAGATGCTGTTAGCGGGAGAACCTGTCGGCACTATGCCTGATTCTTCTAATGCTAAACTTTATGTTGAGATTAGAAAAGACAGACACCCAATTAATCCGGCTCCATGGATTGCCAGTTAATTTTATTTGATAGGAATGATTATGAAAAAAAATAAATTATTGTTTATCGCTTTATTTGCGGGGCTGTTCTTAAGCATTGCAGATGTCCAAGCGGCAAAAAAAGAAGATGACGAAGCCAATACCTATGAGTTACTTAACTTGTTTGGTGAAGTTATGGAAAGAGCTAAGCTTAATTATGTTGAAGAAGTGAGTGACAAGAAACTTATTGAATCCGCTATTAATGGAATGTTAACCTCCTTAGACCCTCATTCCAGTTACCTTGATGCCGAAAGTTTTAACTATATGAATGAGCAAACAAAAGGTAAATTTGGTGGTCTTGGTATTGAAGTTACCATGGATAACGGACTGGTTAAAGTTGTTTCTCCTATTGATGACACGCCTGCGGCAAAAGCCGGTATTAAGGCCGGAGATTACATTACGCATATTAACGGCGAAACCGTTGTTGGTATGACGCTTAATGATGCTGTTAGCAAAATGCGTGGTAAAGTTGGCGAGAAGGTTAAATTATCTATTCGCCGAATTAATTCTAAACCGATTGAACTGACTATCAAGCGTCAAGAAATAAAAATTCAATCCGTTAAGAGTGAAATAAAAGAAGATTCAATTGTTTATATCAGAATTTCTTCTTTTACCGAAGATGTTGATGATGCTGTTAGCAAAGCCATTAAAGATGCTAAAAAGAAATTGAAAAATAAGTTATTCGGAATTGTTATTGATGTCAGAAACAACCCAGGAGGTTTGTTAGATCAGGCTGTTGATGTTTCTGACTTATTCTTGGAAAAAGGTGAAATTGTTTCTACGCGCTCCAGAAACGAAAGTGATACAGTTAAATTTATGGCAAACGAAGGAGATGTTGCTAAAGGATTACCTATTGTTGTTATGATTAACGAGGGTTCTGCTTCGGCTTCTGAAATTTTAGCCGGCGCTTTGCAAGACCATCACAGAGCTATTATCTTAGGTGAAAGATCTTTTGGTAAAGGTTCAGTTCAAACGGTTATTCCGCTTAGAGATTATGGCGCGATGAGATTGACAACGGCTAGATACTACACTCCTTCCGGACGTTCTATTCAGGCTAAAGGTATTGAACCAGATATTGAAGTAAAACCTGCAAAAGTTGAAGAATTAGAATCCTATGCCCTAAACATTAGTGAGGCAGATTTGAACAATGCTCTTAAAAATGATAGTGATGTTGCCGGTGATTCTGAAAAGAAAAAAGGTAAATCTGCTGAAGATTTAGCTGATTATCAACTTGTTCGTGCTCTGGATTTGGTTAAAGCCTTGGCTTTATATTCTAAATCTGATGAGTAGGAGATTGACTTTGAATAAACATTTTAGACGTTGCGCAGGAGCGGTTGTTTTTAACGCTTCAGGTTTGGTGCTTTTAGGGAATCGGAATGATGTTTCCGGAGATAACTGGCAACTCCCTCAAGGTGGTATTGAAGAAGGCGAAACTCCTGTTGTGGCTGCTAAAAGAGAACTTTTTGAAGAGACAGGCGTTTCTTCCGTTATTCCTATCTACACGGATGAAACACCTTCTCGCTATGAATTTACAGAGGAAATTAAGCAAAATTTTCGTAACCGTGGTATTTTTAATGATGGGCAGGATATCTATTTTTCCTTATTCTTTTTTACCGGAAATGATAAAGAAATTAACTTAGCTATGCCTCATCCCGAATTTAAGGCGTATTGTTGGGAGAGTTTGGATTTTGCTGTTGCTCATATCGTTAATTTTAAAAAAGATGTCTATAAATCTATGGCAGAGCGTCTTTCTCCGCTCATTAAGCAATATCTTAGTCGTGTCTCTTGATATTTTGTTTATCTTAACATAAATTTATTGGAGAGATTGTTTTTAGTTAGAGGGATAAATAATGAATAATCTGCCAGAATTTAGAGATATTCAGTTGCCGGATGGCGTTTCTTTTTTCCCTATTGCTTATGGATGGTGGGTCTTATTAGCCTTTCTTTTATTTTTATGCATTGGGATAAAAGTTTTTATTGCCTTTTGGAAATCTCGTAAAAAATATTATTCCTTGAAAAAATTGGAAAGTATCTCTACGGACAATCCAGTTTTAGCAGCGATGGATATTTCTGAGCTTTTGCGTCGTATCAGTCTTGTAAAATATAGAAAATCTTGCGCTTTAACCGGTCATGAGTGGATTGATTTTCTTAATCAACATTCTTCTGTTCCTCTTTCTAAAAGAAATGCGGAATTTTTGTCGTTCGCGCCCTTTATGAGTTCGTCTGATACGACCTACACACCTCATGATGCAGAGGAACTTAAGGCTTTTTGTAAAAATTGGATTGGAGGAAACTTATGATTGTTTTCGCTTATCCTAAATTGTTTTTATTGCTTTTGCTTCCTTTGCTGTTCTTTTTGATCATTCCGCCTAAAAAACAACAGTTCGGAGACGCTTTAAGTGTTCCTTTTTTGGCTGATTTGAAAAAGATTAAAGAAGATTTTGCTTTTTCACAGTTTGGGCTGGCCAATAAATCCTTTGTTTCATTTTTCAAATTTTTTTATTTGTTTCTAATCTGGGCTTTGCTTACTGTTGCTGCTGCTCGCCCTCAATTAGTTGGTGAACCCTATCGCCTTAATGCAAATAACAGAGATATTATGTTGGTTATTGATATCTCTACATCTATGCTCCAACCGGATTTTTCTACTACTACTCGTCGTATTGACAGATTATCGGCGGTTAAGGCTGTTGTTAGTGCGTTTATTCAAAAACGAACAGAAGATAAAATCGGTCTTGTTCTTTTTGGAACGCGAGCTTATTTACAGTCTCCTCTTACTTTTGATAGAACATCTGTTCAGGAGATTCTCCTTAATACCGATGCGGGTATGGCCGGACAATCTACGTCTATCGGAGATGCCTTGGGTTTGGCCCTAAAGAACTTGCGCAATGAAAAAAATAAAGAAAATAAGGTTATTATTCTTCTTTCTGACGGTGAAAATAATGATGGTGCACTCAGTATGGCGCAAGCAATTAATTTAGCCGAAAAAGAAGGTATTAAAGTTTACACCATAGGTGTCGGTGCAGAAACGAACTTTATTAACTCTTTGTTTGGATTAAGAAATAATGAGTTGGATGAAAAAAGTCTTAAAGCATTGGCACAAAGAACAAAAGGAAACTATTTTAGAGCAACGGACTTAAATTCTTTAGCTGAAATTTATAACCGAATTGACACCTTAGAGCCGGAGCAAACAGAAGGAACAGTTGTTCAAGATAAGACAGATTTATTTTATGTTCCGTTACTTGTAGCTCTTGTTTTGGCATTTTTCTTTATTTTCTTTTCCAGGAGTTTTATAAAATGAGTGAGTTTTTAGCTAATTTTCATTTTATCAGACCGTGGATACTTTTATTACTTGTATTCCCTCTTATTTCTCTGTGGTATAAATTTAAAATACATAAAACGGCTTCGTCGTGGGAAGATGTTTGCGATAAAAATCTCTTAAACTTTCTTTTAATTAAAGAAAACAAGCTGTCTTTTTTATCTCTTAAAAAAATTCTTTATATCGGTATTTTCTCGGCTATTATTGCCGCGGCAGGACCTTCTTGGAAGAAAAATGAAATTCCTACCTTTGTTGTTGAGAATCCTAATATGTTTGTTTTGAGTCTGGCTCAAGATATGTCCTTAAACGACATTACACCTTCGCGTCTTGATAGGGCCAAATTTGTGATTTCTGATTTGGCTGACGCTTTTCCGCAGGGGCAGTTTGGTATAGAAGTTTATTCGGAAGAGCCTTATATCATTTCTCCGATATCTGATGATGCTAATTTATTAAAAAATCTGTTACCGCAGATTACACCTAATATTGTTCCAGACCAAGGAGATAGATTGGACAGAGCCATTAATTTGGCCATTGATCGGTTTCACTCTGCCGGATATGCTCACGGTAATATTATCATTTTTGCATCAGATGTCGGACAACGTTTTGATTTAGCATTGGCAGCCATTCAAAAAGCGGCTCAATTAAACTATAAAATTTATATTATTGATTCTTCTTTTTCTGGGAGCGAAAAATTAAAGCTTCTTGCCGACAAAGGTCATGGTTTTTACATATCTGTAAAAGATACAAATTTTCAACCGTTGATTAGCAGTATTAACAGTATGAACGAAGAACAAATTAAATTAAGTCAAAATATGCGGTCTAATTTTATTGATTATGGGTATTATCTTTTGATTATCCCTCTATTATGTACTTTGATTTTCTTTCGTCGCGGTGTGCTGTTTTTGCTCTTACTTCTCTTTTCGTTTAATGCTCAGGCTAGCTTTTTCTTGAATAACGACCAGGAGGCTTTGCGTCATTTCAATAATAGCGATTATGAAAAAGCCTCTCAAATGTTTCAAAATTCTGTTTGGAAAGGAGCTTCATTCTATAAAGCGGGCAAACTGGAAGAAGCCTTAAAGGAATTTGAAAAAAGCAATACAAGCACGGCTCTTTATAATAAAGGGCTTACGTTAGCGAAATTGTGTCAGTATGATAAGGCAAAAGAGGCCTTTCAGGCTACTTTGGCTCTTAATCCTCAAAATGAGGATGCTCAATATAATTTGTCTGTCATAAATGATTTATACGAGAAAGCAAAGTCTGATCCTTCTGTTTTAAGTTGCGGAGATAATCAACAACAGAATCCTAACTCTCAAAATGATAATAAAAATAATGATCAGCAAAACAACCAAGACTCTTCTGATAATTCTCAACAAAATAGCCTACAGAATGATGAGCAAGCTAAAAATAATGAGCAGAATTCAGCTAATAATGAACAACAATCATCTTCAGAGCAAGAACAACAGAATGAAAATCAGTCTCAACAAAATGCGTCTGAGAACAATCAAAAACAAGAAGATAATCAGAAGCAATCTGCAAATTCTGATGAAACAGCTCAAAATAATCAAAATCAAACGACTGAAGATGCTCGTTCTGAAGAAAATAAAGATGGTGACAATCAAAATACACCATCTAAAGCAAATCAAGATCAAGGACAAAATCAAAAATCTCAAAACAAAAATGGAAATGAGCAGAACGGAACTGAAAATCAACTAGAAGAACAAGCTGTTAACTTAGTTAATGCTCAACAAGGCAATAAAGATGACAAATATGATGAAGAGGCGGTTATTATGCAGCGTCAATATCGGGATATTCCTGATGACACGGGCGGACTTCTTCGCGAGTTTATTAAAAAAGAATATTCAAAAGGCAGGTATCGTAATGAAAATATGTAAAGTTTTATTTTTTTTAGTATTTACTTGTTGTTTTGCTTTGGCTGCATTTGCAGACGAGATAAATCTTAGTTTGGATAAAGATGTTATCACCGAAGCAGATACGGTTAATTTAACAATTTCTTATTCCGGTGATAGTGATGAAAAACCAGATTTAAGCGCTTTACAAAACGATTTTCAAATTGTTTCAAATATGGCTTCTCAGCGCGTTAATTATGTTAACGGTAATTTTTCTCAAATTAAATCTTGGACCATTGGGCTTAAACCTCTTAAACTGGGTAAAATAACTATAAAACCTATACAAATCGGTTCTGTTCGCTCCAATTATGCCGATGTGGAAGTCAAAGAAGTAACAAATGTTGCCTATGTTCCTGATAGTCGTGAAAATTCTAATTCCCCTTACTTTAAAATTGAACAAACAATTTCTCCAACATCCCCTTATGTTCAGCAGCAAGCGCTGATTTGGGTAACACTTTATGATAGTTTGGGACTTCAAAACGGCTCTTTATCCATTTCCGACGAAACCCTCAAAAATTGGAGTATTACCCCCGTTTCGTCCAAACCAATTGTTAAATCAGACTTTATCAACGGCAAAAAAATGAATGTTGTTAAATATGCTTTTGCTGCTTTTCCATTAAAGAGCGGAGAAATTAATTCTCCTCAATTTATTTTTGATGGCGATTATATTAAAAATGTTGGATTTAATTTGCCTAATTTTAATGATGCTTTTATGAATTTTGGTATTGATTTTCAAAATTCCTTTGGACAGAGAGTTCCCGTCAGAATGAAAACAACATCGGAAAAAATTGATGTTTTACCTGTTCCTCAAAATTTTACTGGTGTATGGTTGCCGCTTACAAATTTGACTATTGATGCGAAATGGGCTCCAAATACCAAATTTCAAACAGGAGAAGCTCTTACCAGAAATGTTATTGTTCAGGCTACCGGTCTACAAGAAGAGATGTTTCCAAATCTTTCTTTCCCAGAAATTGATGGCTTTAAACAATATCCGGAGAAACCGGAAATTTCATCCTCGGTCAAAGATGGAAAAATTATCACCACCGCAAAATATAACATTGTTTATATTCCTTCAAAATCCGGAAGTTTCACTTTTCCGAAGCAGGAAATTCAATGGTTTAATGTTTTGACAAAGGATTTTCAAAAATCTGTTATTCCTGCAGAAACGGTAAAAGTTGCTTATAATCCTAATATTCCGGATGCTCAAGAGCCAAAGCAAGTCTCCCAACTTATGTCAAACTCTTCCATTGTTCCAGATAACCAAGAACATAAAAAAATAGCTTTACCGCTCAATTCAATAAGTTCATCCATGCCTACAATAAACGCTTACGGAAAGTATATTTTGCTTATTGTGGCTTTTTTGCTCTTGTTATTTTCATTTAGATTTTTTAGATCTAAATCAGGTAAAGATACTTATAAAGCTGAAGTTATTTCATCTATACGCAAAAAAAATTATGCGGACGCTCGTCGCAATTTAATCTTATGGGCAAATACTAAATTTAAGAATTCATCTATCCAAAATTTGAATGATGTTGCCAAAGTTGTGAACAATCCTGACTTTTCAGCTCAAATAAATAGCTTAAATGAAGTTTTATATTCAGATGCCCTTAAAGACTTTAATGCAGCTGAATTCTTATCTATTTTCAAAAAAGTTGATAAACAAGTTAGAAAATCTACCAAAAATAAAGAGATTTTACCAAATCTTTACAATTAAAAATGCATTTTATATAATACAGGTGATTGATGGAGATGCCATGCTTTGGGTAAAAAGAATAGTTTGCGGAATTATTGCTCTCATTTTGATTTTTTGCAGCATCAAATTGATTGAAGATAGTGCGCAGGCATGGCAGGCTTTTGGTTGTTGTTTGTTGGTTGCCGGAATTACTTTGGCTCATATTGCTGTGTTTCAGCAATTACCTAAATATAACTTTTGGATAACTCTAATAGCTATTGGTTTGGCTTTTATTCTTTATTCTACTAATTATAAAACATCTGCGGAAGAGGCTCAAATTATTGAAAATCGTTTAGATAAGGAACTGCAGAAAAGTAGAAATCTTGAAAAAGTTCAAATTTCTAGAAAAGAAGTCAAAAAGGAAGTCAAAAAGAAAAAACAGAAAACTTCTACAGGATTTAATCCGGCTGCTTATCCTAAAATAAGTGGAAGCGCCTCTGTTATCCATGCTAATGTTTTTTACATAGGAGGCAGATATATTCGTCTCTATGGTGTTGATGCTCCCGATAATGATCAAATTTGTTCTAACGCTAATGGAAGTTCTTATAATTGCGGTCAAGAAGCTGTTTCTTGGGTTCGTGGATGGATTGATAACAATATTATAGATTGTTATCTCCTCAAAATTGAACCAAATGGTCAAGATTTGGCTACCTGTGTTTGGGGGGATTATGATATTGGGGCTGCTCTGGTCGGTGCCGGTTGGGCTTTGGCCAATACACGAGAGACGGATATATATCGCCCTTATGAAGCAAAGGCTAAAAGCGAATCTTCCGGCTTGTGGCAGGGCACTTTTTATTCTCCTGAAGATTGGCGCGACATTAAACGTAGTAGAAATGATTTTACTATTAAAAGAACTTCTACAGGAGGAGGCTCTTTCTTTAACTTTAGCTCTTGGTTCAAATAAAATGGATATGTTTACAAAAGTTTTTGAGTGCAACACAGAAGATGATACCAAACGTTTGGCAACTTGTTTTGGAAAAATCGTTAAAAGAGGTGATATTTTTGCCCTATACGGAACATTAGGGGCAGGAAAAAGTACTTTTGCTAGATATTTTATACAATCCCTAACAGATGCAACAGAAGTTCCCAGTCCGACTTTTACTTTGGTTCAATCTTACGATACTGATAACTTTTCTATTTTTCATTATGATATGTATCGCCTCAAATCTCCGGAAGAGGCCTATGAACTTGGTATTGAAGAGGCTTTTTTCACGGGGGTTAATCTGATTGAATGGCCTGAAAAAATTGGATATCTTTTGCCTAGAAATATATGGAAAATAGATATCTCAACCAAAGGAACTTCTCGGTATTTTTCTGTTTGTGTTGGTGATACAGAAAAATATCAACGTTTAGAAAGTATTGCTCATGACTATGAATAATATTCATGCAACTTTAGTTTCTTTTCAACATAAAGGGATTTTACTTAGGGGTAAATCTGGTAGTGGAAAATCTGACTTGGCATTAAGGTTAATTATGGCTCATCAAGCGGTTTTAGTGGCTGATGATAGAGTTAATCTATGGAGTGAACATAATAAGGTATTCGGTTCGGCTCCTCAAGAAATTGCGGGTAAAATGGAAATACGTGGTGTCGGAATTGCTCAATTACCCTTTCTCAATAAATCTGAAATTTTTCTTTGTGTTGATTTGGTTGAGGATATTAAAGATATAGAACGGCTTCCCTTACCTGAAAAAGTTGAGTTGGAAGGGCGTTTTATTGATAGATTGCGGGTTTATCCTTTTGAATCTTCCGCAACTTGTAAAATTATTGCAAAAATTAGTGGTATTATTTCTTAATTATGTTAATACTAACTAAGATTGATTTTGTAAGGAATTAAAGATGATTATACGTTTGGGTGAAGCTTTTTTACGCACATTAGGAAAACCTTTAGTTAAGTTTCTCTATTCTTTAGGGGATTTGACGTCTTTTTTTGTTAAGGCTATTTATCACTGCTTTGTTCCGCCTTTTTATTTTAAGCTCTTTTTTAAACAAGTTTTAGACATTGGCTTTTATTCTTTGCCCGTTGTCGGGTTGACAACACTTTTTGCCGGTATGGTTATTGCTCTGCAAACATATTCGGGATTTTCTGGCTTCAAAGCCGAAAGCGTTATCGCTTCTGTTGTGCTTATCTCTGTTACAAGAGAACTTGCACCGGTTCTCTCAGCCTTAATGGTTGCAGGTAGAATCGGAGCGGCAATGGCTGCTGAAATTGGTACTATGCGTGTTACTGAACAAATTGATGCTTT
The DNA here is from genome assembly GCA_944392315.1 of uncultured Alphaproteobacteria bacterium. Classification (GTDB taxonomy): domain Bacteria; phylum Pseudomonadota; class Alphaproteobacteria; order RF32; family CAG-239; genus CAG-267. Next base: position 104,422 of record CALXWH010000002.1, read on the forward strand.
AGTTACTCTTTCTACCAATCCTTTCAAATATTTGGTTGCTCCCAGACTGTGGGCCGGATTATTAGTGCTTCCTTTACTGGTTCTTATTGGTGATATTATCGGTATTTTTGGTGGATATGTTGTCGGCGTTTATAAACTTGGTTTTAATCCGGCTAATTATATCACGGCTACTTTTCAGGATTTACAGTATATTGGTATTATTTCAGGCTTGGTCAAAGCAGCTGTCTTTGGATTTATTATTTCTATGATGGGATGCTATCATGGTTATAAATCTAAAGGTGGTGCTCAAGGGGTCGGAAATGCAACAACGAATGCTGTTGTTTCCTCGTCTATTTTAATCCTTATCTTTAACTATCTTATTACAGAAATGTTCTTTTCTCGTTAATCGGAGGCGTTTATGGAAATGGAAAAAGAAATAAAAATCAGAATCAGAGACCTTCATAAGAGTTTCGGGAAAAAATGTGTTTTGGATGGAGTTAATCTTGATTTGTATAAAGGAGAGTCGCTGGTCGTCATTGGCGGATCTGGTACGGGTAAATCTGTTCTGATTAAATGTATACAGGGCTTGCTTATACCTGACAGTGGTTCAATTGAAATTGATGACATTGAAATTGTTAATGAAAACCCTGATGTCATTGACCGTATGCACAGTAAAATGGGAATGCTTTTTCAGGGCGGCGCCTTGTTTGATAGTTTAACTGTTTGGGAAAACGTGGCTTTTGACTTAATTCAAAATAGAGGTTTTAACAAAAAAGAGGCTAAAATTGTTGCCATTAAAGTTTTGAGACAGGTTGGCTTAACTGAAGATATTGCCGATTTGTATCCTTCTGAGCTTTCGGGAGGTATGCAGAAACGTGTTGGTCTTGCTCGTGCGGTTATTACACGACCCGAAATTATCTTTTTTGATGAACCGACAACCGGTCTTGATCCTATTATGGCTGATGTTATTAATGATTTAATTATAGAATCTGCTAAAGATTTAGGCGCAACGACTTTGACAATTACTCACGATATGGCTTCTGCACGCAAAATTGCGGATAAAATTGCAATGCTTTATCAGGGAAAAATCATTTGGTATGGAACGGTTAAAGATTTAGATAAAACGACAAACCCATATGTCAGACAATTCATTAACGGTTCATCTAAGGGTCCTATTAAAGTGGAGAAATAATATGGCTAAAAAGTCAACAATTGATTATGTTTGCCAATCTTGCGGTGCGGTATATCCTAAATGGCAAGGGAAATGTGATGCTTGCGGGGAATGGAACTCAATTGTTGAAGAAAAGAAACCATCTGCTGAATTTTCTAATATTTCTACCAAAAAACAAGGAAGCCAAATTGATTTTGTTTCTCTTAACGGCGAGAGTCAAACTTATCAGCGTCTTGTTACAAATTTATCTGAAATTAACAGAGTATCCGGTGGCGGTTTAGTGCCGGGTTCTGTTATTTTAGTCGGAGGAGATCCCGGTATTGGCAAGTCAACTCTCTTATTGCAGATTTGTGCAGATGTAGCCAATAAGCTTCAAGATAACAGTTGCTTCTATATTTCCGGGGAAGAGGCTATTGATCAGGTACGAATCAGAGCTAAGCGTTTAGGGTTATCTAATGCCCCCGTTCGGCTAGCAAGTACAACAAGTGTTAAAGACATCGTGGCCACGCTTGAAAAAGAAAATCCTTCTTTGGTAATTATTGATTCTATCCAGACGATGTATATTGATGAAATAGAATCAACTCCAGGTAGTGTTGCTCAAGTTAGAGCTTCTGCTTATGAGCTAATCAAAATTGCAAAAAAGAAAGGATTTATTTTATTCCTTGTTGGGCATGTTACAAAACAAGGAGCCATTGCAGGACCTCGCGTCTTAGAGCATATGGTTGATACCGTGCTCTATTTTGAAGGTGACAGAGGACACCATTTCCGCATTCTTCGGGCTGTTAAAAATAGATATGGCGCAACTGATGAAATCGGTGTTTTTGAAATGCAAGATAACGGTCTTATTGAGGTTGAAAATCCATCGGCTCTCTTTTTGGCAGAGCGCCAGGGATGTATTTCCGGCTCTTGCGTTTTTGCCGGTATTGAGGGATCTCGTCCGTTATTGGTAGAGATACAAGCGCTTGTTGGCAATAGTGGTTATACCGGTGCGAAAAGAGCCGTAGTTGGCTGGGATTCAAATAGATTAGCGATGATTCTTGCCGTTTTAGAAGCACGGTGCGGAATGAATTTTAGCACACATGATGTTTACTTAAATATTGCCGGCGGATTAAAAATTACCGAACCTGCAGCCGATCTAGCTGTGGCGATGGCTGTTATTTCATCTATGACAAATAAACCGTTGCCTGCGGATATGGTTGTTTTTGGTGAAATTGGGTTATCCGGTGAAATCAGAGCCGTTAGCCAGCCAACACTTCGTCTTAAAGAAGCACAGAAATTAGGCTTTTCTAATGCGATTATTCCAAATTCTTTTTCTAAAGATAAAAAGCAGAAACTTATTACAGGTATGTCTTACCATGAAATTGGTAATGTTCAGAGACTTATTTCAAGATTTAATTAAGGGAGATTTTTATGGAACCGTTAAATAATATTGATGTTGTTATTTTAATTGGTGTTGCTTTATCTATGTTGGTCGCTTTTATTCGCGGTTTTGTGAAAGAGGTACTCTCTATTCTAGGTTTGGTTCTTTTTATCATCCTAACAACCTATTTAACACCTGTTTTAACGCCGTGGATGAATCAATTTATTGCAAGCAAGCTGATGGCCCAGTTTGTTATCTTTTTACTGATTATGGCCATATTTTATGCTTTCTGGATTATTGGCACAGATAAACTTATTGCTAAAATTCGCACAAGTACCTTGAGCTTTATGGATAGACTCTTTGGCCTGATTTTTGGTTTTCTTAGAGCTGTGCTTATTTTGGGCTTTTGCTTTTTAATTGTTAAAATAACTTTGCCAGAGGAAATCAAAGATAAAGATGGTATTTTGAAAAAATCTCAATATTTTATGATGGCAGAGCCTTGTTCTGATATGATAGAATCCTTATTGCCTGAAGATTTTATTGCTAATACTGTAAAATCTGTTGAGGATATGAATAAAGCCGATAAAACTAAAGACGAAAAGGCTCAGAAAAAAGAAGAGACAACTAAACAAGATAGTATTTCTGAACTTCCTTCTAAACTAGATCAAGAACAGATGGATAAAATGTTTGATTTATTGGTTAAACCTGAAATTAAAAGCAAAGTTAAATCTGAAAAGACTCAGCCTTCAAGCAAAAAATCTGAACCGGAAGGATATGATAAAAAGGAAACGAATAGTTTGGATCGTTTAATTGATATTACGGCTGAATAAATTTCTATTATAAAAAAGGCGGCTACAAACCGCCTTTTTATTTGTGTTTTTATTTCAAAACAAGAAGTCCGTGTTTCTTTTTACCTTGTGAAAGCTTTATATTGCCGTTCTCTATATCCTTTTCTGTTATGATATAATTTTCGTCGGTAATTACCTTATCATTTAGTTTTAACCCGGCCTGTTTGATTAAACGTCTGGCTTCACCCTTGCTTGCAACAAAACCTAATGCTAAGAAGGCATCCAAAACACTTATTCCTTCTTTTGAAGCGGTTATTGAGGGTAATTCATCACCGGCAACGCCTCTTTCAAATGTCTTGATAGCGGTTTCTTGCGCTGCTTGAGCCTCAGTTTCACCACGGCAAATTTTTGTTGCTTCAAAAGCTAATATTTTTTTAGCTTCATTTATTTCTTTATCTTTTAATGCTTCCAGCTTATGAATTTCATCCATTGGCAAATCCGTGAAAATACGAAGACATTTACCAACTTCTGCGTCACCAATGTTACGGAAATATTGGTAATAATCATAAGAAGAAAGTTTATCCTCATTTATCCAGACGGCATTACCTTCTGATTTACCCATTTTTTTACCGGCAGAATCGGTCAATATCGGACTTGTAAAGCCAAACAACTCGGTATCATACCGTCTTCTACCAAGTTCTGTACCGGAAACGATATTTCCCCACTGATCTGCACCGGCTATTTGTGCGCGACATCCATATTTTTGCAATAATACACAAAAATCATATCCTTGCAGTAGCATATAATTAAATTCAAGAAAAGACATTGGTTGCTCGCGTTCTAAACGGCTTTTCACACTATCCATTGTCAGCATTCTATTTACAGAATAGCATGTACCTATATCTCTTAAAAACTCTAAGTAATTTATATCTTTAAACCAGTCAAAATTATCTACCATTAATGCATCATTTTTACCTTCACCAAAATGTAAAAATTTCATAAATGATTTTTTTAAGCCTTTTACATTATGCGCGAGGGTTTCTTCACTCAAAAACGGACGCAATTTATCCTTACCGGACGGATCACCTATCCGAGCTGTTGCACCGCCTACAAGTGTTAATGGTTTATGACCGCATTTTTGAAACCAACGAAGCATCATCAAAGGAACAATATGCCCCACATGCAAGCTGTCTCCGGTTGGATCTGACCCTAAATACCCTACTGCTGGAGTGCCTTTTTTCTCACAATCTACTAAGTACTCATCAAATCCTTCTACATTAGTACATTGATTGTAAAAGCCTCTTTCTTGCATTATATTCAAAAATTCTGATTTAAAACTTGTCATTTTTACTTCCTTATTGCTAAATTTTGAGTCATATTAACATAATAATTTGATATTGCAATTATATTAGAAGGTTTTTCTTATGCTTATTAGGGGGTTAAATTGTTTGGGGTTGATGGGAACTTCTACTTTTGGTGGAGTAGAGTTGGCTCTTATCAAAACAGACGGTATTGATATTATTGAGCGAAAAAAAGCTTATGTTGTCCCCTATTCCGATTATTTAAAAGATCTTATTAAATCTGTTTATGGTTTGCAGAGAAATACTCCTGAAAATGAAGAAAAATTAAAAGCAGTAGATACTGAGGTTTCTGATTTTTATATCCAACTTATTAATGAGTTCAAGAAAGATTGTGATGAAACGATTGATGTTGTCGGTATTGATGGCCTAACTATTTTACATAATCCTAATATTCCCTATACATATCAGTTGGGTAACGGTCGTTATATTGCCGCAAAAACCGGTATTAAAGTTGTTACTCACTTTAGAAACGCGGATATTTGTAGCGGCGGGCAAGGTACACCTATTTCTTCCAGTTATTTTAATGCTGTTGCCGTTGATGAAATCAAGCCTGTTGCGTATGTCAATATTAGTGGAAAATCCAGTATAACTTGGATTGGGTCTTTTGGTGAATTTGTTGGCTTTGATTGTGGTCCAGGAGATAATTTTATTAATAATTGGACAGCAAGACACGCTCATATGGAAAATGATTATAATGGGCGTCTGGCTATTCTTGGAAAAGTGCACGAGAAAATCGTTAATTCTCTGATGCATCATAAATTTTTTGCTAAATTTCCACCTAAAGCCGCTTATACAGGTATATTTGCCGATAAAGCAGAGCATTTGGAGGGGTTATCTTTAGAAGATGGTGCAGCTACCGCAACAGCTTTTGTGGCGGAGGCAATTTGTTATTCTATTTGTCTCTATTTGCCTGAGCTACCTAAAAAGGTTGTTATTTGCGGAAAAGGAGCCGCGAATCCGACATTGGTGCGTTTTATTAGGCAACGATTACCTAATATTGAAGTTGTTCTTAGTAAAGAGGTTGATATTCCTATTGAAACTGTTAATGCTGAAATCAGTGCTTTTTTAAGTGCCAGAGCTATTTATTCGTTACCTATTACATTTCCATCTACAACAGGTGTGGCTCAGCCAATGCCGGGAGGAGAAATTTATGAAGCAATCTAAAAAGAATACAAAAAATTCTTGTTCTCTTATTATACAAAATGTTTCAAAAAAATATGATGAAATATTTGCCGTTGATGATATTTCTTTTGAAACAACTCAAGGTGAAGTTATTGCTCTGCTTGGGCCGAACGGCGCCGGAAAATCCACGTTAATGAATATGATTTCCGGTTTTTTATCTCCTACTTCCGGTCATATTTGGGTTAATAACAAAGACGTTGAAAAAGATGCTCTTGATACCAAAAAAGATATAGGATTTTTGCCGGAAGGTGCTCCTATGTATGCGGATATGAGTGTTTCTTTATTCTTAAAGTATATGATTGAGCTTAAACTTAATTTGACGGAAACGGAACAATGCTCTAAGTCTCAAATTAAAGATTATTATACAAAAGAATTTATGCGCATTGTTGATTTAGCCAAGATTAACGATGTTTTGCATCAAAGAATTGATACGCTCTCTAAAGGGTATTTACGGCGTGTGGGTTTTGCGCAAAGTATTATTGGGAATCCGCCTATTTTGCTTCTTGATGAACCGACAGATGGTCTTGATCCCAACCAAAAAGAGCATATGCGTAACTTAATCAACAATATGAAAAAAGATAAAACTATTCTTATTTCTACGCATCTTTTAGATGAAGCTGAAACTATGGCTTCCAGAATTATTTTAATCAATAAGGGAAAAATTGTTGCTGACGGAGATTTAAAATCAATTTTAAAATGCACTCACAAAAATTCACTTGCAGAGGCTTTTCATTTGCTGACAACGACGGAGGAGAATATCCATGAATAGTATTAAAACTATTATACATTACGAATTAACCAGATATTTTTTATCTCCGCTGGCTTATGTTTATTTGGTTAGTTTTTTATTTTTAAGCGGTTCGTGCGCTATTTATTTTGGACACTTTTTTAGTGATGGAAACGCTATTCTCTGGGGATTGTTTGACTATCAACCGTGGATTTATCTTTTGTTTATTCCCGGTATTGCTATGCGCTCTTGGGCTGAGGAATTCCGTTCTAAAAGTATTGTGCAAATACTAACTGTTCCGGTTTCAATTACAGATTTGGTCTGGGGTAAATTTTTTGCTTCATGGCTGTTTGCTATTTTTGCCATTTTATTAACTTTTCCTTTTTGGATTACGGTTAATCTTTTTGGTGATCCTGACAATACTGTTATATTTATCAGCTATATCGGGTGCTTTATTTTAGCCGGAGCTATGCTTGCTATTTCACAAACAATGTCTGCTTTGACTAAAAATCCGGTTATTGCCTTGGTTTTAGCGGTTTTTGTTAATTTGCTCTTTTTCTGGAGTGGTTTTGACTATGTTTTATTTTGGGCAAGAGAACTTTTTAGTGATGTTTTGGTAGACACTATTATCTCTTTTAGTTTTTTAACTCACTTTGCTTCTTTGAGTCGTGGTTTAGTTGAACTTAGAGATTTAATTTTCTTTGGTTCTCTTATTGTTTTCTTTAATTTAATTACTATTGCTGTTATTAGCTTAAAAACTAAAGGTAATTCAGGACTTATTTCTTCTTCTAGCTTGAGACATAGTTTTTTAGTTCTTATTCTCCTCTTTATTGGCTTTTTTGGTATTAACATCATTGCTAACAACGTTTTTAGGCAGATAAGTTATGATTTTACTGAAGATAAGTATCTAAGTCTTACAAAAAATACTAAAGATATTCTGCGAAAATTAGAGCGACCTATTACAGCTAAACTCTATTATTCCCCTATTTTGGGGCAACGCAATCCAGAGGTTCGGCAAATATTTGACCGTGTAAAATTAATATTAAAACAATACAAAACCTATTCTAACGGAAAATTTGATTATAAGATTTATACTCCATCTTTCTTAGATAAAAATGAAGATAGAGCTTTAGCTGAAGGGGTGCAACCTATTCCTCTGATTGATATTAACCAAAATGCGCTCTTTGGAATTAGTTTTTCTGATACGCTTATGAATAAAGCTGTTATTCCTTTCTTCTCTCTAGAGCGTTTACCATTTTTGGAGCAAGATTTAACAACTAATATTTATAAAATGCAGCATAAAAAGAAGACTCTCGGAATTTTGAGCTCGCTCCCTATTCAAGGAAATATTCGCCAAGATGATGTTTTAATGAATAAATGGGAAATTGTTAAATATATTGAAGATTTATATGATGTTAGATTTATTACCAAACCTCAAGATTTGGATCAATCATTTGATGTTTTTATGCTTGTTCATCCTTATGGCCTCACAGATGAACTGATTGAAAAAATAAAAAAGCAAAAGAAAGTATTATTACTTATGGATGTGGCAGATGATGCTTCTCGTCTTTATTCACCAATAGGTGGACAATTTATTACCTCTGACATAGGTGCTTTATCTGATTATTGGGGAATTCAATTTTACGACTTGGGTGTTGCTGCAGATTTTGATAATTCAATTCTTGTTGATGAAACTGTTAACTATCGTACTAACCCTTCTTTCACTCAAGATTTGTTACAATTTAAGATTACTACAGATGACTTTAATCCTAACCATAGAACAACTTATAAACTTAACAATATTTTATTTTCTTCTGCTTCTATGGTTATGCCCAAAGAAGGTGCGGACGTTTTATACTTTCCTCTTATCAAAACAAGTAGAAATTCAAACCTTTTAAATGTATTGCTTGCTAAGAAAAGTGTAAGTCCTCGTGAGGTTTTAGCTCAGTATACACCTGGAAATAGTGTTATCGTTATCGCTGCAGAATTTTTAAGTAATGACCCTTCTAAGCCTTTTGATGTTATTGCGGTTGGTGATACTGATTTTATGTATGATAATTTTTGGGCTAAAGAATCTAAATTTCTGGATATGTCTTATAATATTCCTGTATTTGACAGCGCTAATTTTATCTTAAATGCTCTGGATTATTTAACAGATAATGACGATTTAATCAACTTGAGAGGAAAAACTGCTAAGCGTAGACCTCTTTATCGTGTTGATAATATGCGCAAAAAGAATTTATATCGTTATAAACTTAAAGAAAACGATATATTTAGAGCAATTGATGCAGCTAAGCAGGGGCTAATAGAAGTTGCGGCAAAAAAAACTTTTGAAGATAGAGATACTTTTAGCTCCGATGAACTTGCTGTTATTGGAAATATCCGAAATGAAATCAATAGTTTAAGACAAGAATTAAGTTCCTTAAAACTGAACGCAAACAGAGATATTGAAGCTCTTGATACGAAGGTTAAGTTTTTTAATATTTATTTCATTGCTTTAACTATTATTTTTATGGTTATTTTGTACTCCTTCTATAGAAGAAAATTCCATCTTTGTGCTGTAAAGAATCTCTTCTATTTTGATAAGAGTTTATGCAAATTGGCTTTTGTTGTTTCAATAATTGTCGCATGCGCCTTGCTTTGTGTTTATTTAGAAAATAAAAACAGTATTTCTGAATATGAAGACAGACCTGTTTTTCAAAATTTTGATAAAAGAATAAACGATATCTCTCTTATAAAATTGCAAAACCAAAATACTACTTTAACCTTTGAAAAGAAAAATGGAATTTGGGTTTTACAAGAACATCCTAGTTTACCTGTTTATCAAGAACGCATCAGGCGTTTTCTTATCACTGTCAATAATATGACTTTTTATGAGAAAAAATCAGACAAAGTAGCTGATATGCAATATTTTGGTTTCTCTCCTCTAAAAAATAAAAAATCTCCCATGATATCTGTTGTTTTATCAGATACGAATAATCAAGAAATAGAGAGCTTTGATATTGGATGGTACGATATGGATTTGGGCAGAGGCTCAAAATCTGCGTTTATTCGTCTTAAAAATAAATTCCAGATATGGCTCGTAGAAGCTGATTTTTATGATTTATCTCTAGATATAAAAAATTGGACTTATAGTAGTTTGTGGAATTTACGTTTCGGACGTTTAATCAGCTATAACGATATTTCAACGGATAATTCTGTGATGAATCTTGCGAAAATATTATTGAATACCTATTATCAAAATATAGTTGAAGATGTTAAAGTTGAAAAACTTTCCTCTTTACACATAAAGGCCGAATATAATAATTTATTGGATATTGTTTTTTATAAATCTTCTGATGGGAAATACTTTATTCAATATGTTTTTCTAACACAACCTAACGGTAAACATATTGAATTTTTTGATAAGTATGTCCGTGGGAAATTTTTACAAATATCTAAAGAAACATGGGAAGAAATAGAAAATGCAATTAAGTCTAGATGATAATTTTTTGAAAAAATCTGCCGCTGTTGCCGGCGTTTCTTTGGCGGTAATGCTTATCCTCTTGAAGTTTTTTGCTTTTTTGAAAACAGATTCTTTAGCTATTTTTTCATCGTTGGCGGATAGTGTTACAGACTTATTTGCTTCTATGGTTTCTTTTGTAGCCGTGTATTTTTCAACAAAGCCTGCTTCTAAAAGCCACAGATATGGTTATGGTAAATCTGAGGCGTTAAGTGCTTTTTTACAAGCTGTCTTTGTAGCGGCTTCTGGTATTTTCGTTATTATAGATGGTATTAAAAGAATTATATCTCCTGTTGCTATTGAAAAGACAGATATCGGTATATTCATTATGCTATTTAGCATCTTTGCAACTCTGATTTTAGTCTTGTTCCAGACTTATGTTGCTAATAAAACTAATTCTTTAGCTATTAAGGCAGACAGAGCACATTATACTGTTGATTTCTTAACAAATTCTACGGTCGTTGTTTCTTTAATCTTGGTGCATTTCTTCGGTTTTGTTTACTTTGATGTTATTGCGGCGTTGTTTATTTCAGCTTATCTGCTTTATAATGCTTATGATTTAGCTAAAGAAGCAGTTGAACAAATAACAGATAAAGAACTTTCTCCTGAAATACGTCAGAAAATTCAAGATATTGTTTCTCATAGCGAAGGTATCCATGGAATGCATGATCTTAGAACAAGAAGTTTAGGTGATATTTACTGTTTTGAGCTTCACCTTGAAATTGACGGAAAAATCTCTCTATTGGAAGCTCATAAACTTTCTGATGCAGTTGAGCATAAAATTATTGATGCTTTTCCCGGAAGTCAGGTCATCATTCACCAAGATCCTTATGGTATACATGAAGATAGATTAGACCATCAACTTGATGGCTCTTGTCGTCTTTAATTTTTTTGTTCTTGTGATTTTTTAGATTTTAGCTGACCGCAAGCTGCTAAAATATCTTGCCCTCTGGCGACTCTAATTGGCGCTGCAAATCCGGCTTTTTCTAATATTTGTGAAAAAGTTTCTATGTCTTTCTTATCACTGGGTGCAAAGCCACTTCCTGGCCATGGGTTGAATGGAATTAAATTAAACAAAGCTCTTATTTTATATTTTTTGAGCAAAGATATCAGCTCTTGTGCATGTTCCGGCTTATCGTTGATATCTTTCAATAATAGATATTCAAATGTTATATAACGACTATGGTCGCCCTGTTGGTATTCTGCACAGGCTTTCATAATTTCTTCAATGTGAAATTTATCGTTTATGGGCATAATTTGTGAACGAATCGTATTATTTGGTGCATGAAGTGATATAGCTAATCTAACCCCTGTTTTTTGCATTGCTTCAACTATCCTTGGGGCTATTCCTGATGTTGACATAGTCACTCTTCTTCTTGATATTCCTATTCCTTCGCAATCTGTGATAATATTCAGAGCTTTTACAACATTATCTAGGTTATTGAGAGGCTCTCCCATGCCCATTACGACAATGTTTGATAGATAACGTGTTTCATCTGTAGGACTTGGCCATTCATTATATGCATCTCTTGCTACCATAAATTGTCCGACAATTTCACTTACTGTCAGATTTCTGGTAAATTTTTGACTTCCGGTGTGGCAAAATTTACACCCCATTGCACACCCTACTTGAGTTGAAATACAAACTGCCCCCCTGTCCTTTTCTGGGATATAAACCATCTCAACCCGTTCTTTATCATTGAATTCCAATAACCATTTGTGCGTTTTATCTACGGATATTTGCTCTGCTACTATCTTGGGACGGGTTATTGTATATTTTTCTTGTAATCTATTTCTTAAATCAAGCGACAAATTTGTCATTTCAGAGAAATCTGTTGCACCACGAAAATATATCCATTGCCATAATTGTTTAGCGCGAAATTTTTTTTCGCCTAATTTTTCTATTTCTTCGTATAATTCTTCTTTACTTAAATTTGTTAATTCAATTTTCTCTGTCATTTATTTACACTTTGCGCTGATTGCTTTATATGCATTACTAAAACCGGCTAAAGAATAAGTATCTTTGGTTTTTGTTCCTCTGGAGGATGTTCCTTCAACAATCATTCTTTGCCCTCTTTTCATAGCCTCAACTAATTTTTTATCTGTTGAAGAATCTGGTGCCCATGCGTTGTCACCATTTGTAAATAAATTATTGAAGGCCGTTGTTCCTATTTTTACAATCACACTTGAACCCTTTTTATAATCATATCCGGCTACAAAATTTACAACATTATAACTCTTGTCTGCTGGTCTATGAGTCACAACAGCGTAGATATCTCCTCTTTTTTTATAGTTTCCTTCGTCCTTTTTAGGCGTTGAAGCCATGTAACATACCAAATTTTTTCCTTCTTTATATGAGTATGCTGTCCAATCACCATATTCACCTAATTCTGTCGGGACACTGTTCGCTTGAGCTGTAGCCGAAATGACCATAGATATTAATAAAATAACATACTTTTTCATGACAATATTTCCTATAAATTCTGCTTTTGTTATACTATAATTAAGATATTTATAATAAACAATTAACAAGTTTCATAAAAATAGATTTTAAGGTATTAAAATGTTTCATCCAGAATATATTGACCCCAAAAAACTAATCACAAATGGTGATATTTTAAAACTTTTTCAACTTGTTGAAAAACACGGCGGTGTTCTTCGTTTTGTCGGTGGTGCTGTAAGAGATGCTATTGCTGGTATTGAAAGGTCTGATATTGACTTAGTTACAGATATGTCTCCTGCTGAATTTTCAGATATGTGCTTAGATGAAGGTCTAAAATGCGTTCCTATCGGGATACAATTTTTTACAACAGGTGTTATTATAGGTGATAACTTTTTTAAGGTTACATCCCTTAGCTCTGATGATGAAAACAGTAAAGATGAATGGAAAAAAGATGCTGCAAAACGCGATTTGACTATAAATGCCGTTTATGCAGACGATAAAGGAAATGTTTTTGATTATTACAATGGCATTAAAGATTTGGAGCAAGGTAATATCAAATTTATAGGTTCACCACAGGAAACTATTGAAGCTGATTATATCAGAATTATGCGATTTTTTAGATTCTGTGCGATGTTTGGTAAAAACATTGATCCAAAATCATTAAAAGCTTGTATTGACAATAAAGATCTATTGCACAAAGTTTCTTTGGAAAAAATAAAAGAAGAACTTTTTAAGATACTTATGGCACCTTATGCTGTTACGTCATTAAAACTTATTTTTGATAATGGTATACTTGACTTTTTAATAGCGCCACCTAAAAGTATTGATAATTTAGGGAAATTATGTGTTTTAGTAGATAAAATTGGAATATCCAAAAGTGTTATTAGACGAATTTTTGTAATGTTTGAGCCAGATACAAAACGTGCAGGAAGGCTTGCTGATATTTTTCGTCTTACAAGGGATCAAAAAGAGCATCTTATTGAATTATGCAAAGCGCGTTTATCTCTTAACGACTTTAAAAACGATGTTTCAATAAATCAAATCTTATTTAAGTTTGGTAAAGAAATTTGTATTGATAAGTGGTTATGTCTAAATTTAGATACCGTAGATGTTTCTTCTGTAACATCCACTTTAAATACACTGTATAAAAAATCTGTTCCCATTTTTCCACTAACGGGAAAATACTTATTGTCTTTAGGTGCTGATGCAAAACTTCTTGGATTGTATTTAGATAGTCTAAAAAAGGATTGGTACGAAAATGGATGTGTGGCGTCAAGAGATGAATTAGTGCAAAAATATAGAGAAATATTTTAAATACATCGTTTTATTTATTTTTCAATGTAAAATCAATATGTTAGAAAATGTCTATTTTTTTAACTCTGAGAGACCTTTTTTCTTAAATTTGATACAACATACTAAAGAGCTTAAATATTCTTTCTGCCATAAAAAAAACACCCTTTATTGCAATTTTATACTTTATATATACAAAATTCATTTTTACCAGATAAAAGAAAGCCTCTCTAATGAGAGGTTTTCTTTTTTAATCTTTTTTATTCTTTTCTAAAATTTCTAAAATTAAATTAAGCTCTGATGGATTTTTATATTCTATTGTAACTTTTCCTCTTTCATTTTCTCCAGCACTTATTTTTACTTTCATACCAATATTTTTAGATATATCTTTTTCAAGTTCTTTTAAACTTGGATCTTTTTTTATTGTTTTGCTTATTTGTGACAATGCATTATTTTTAATCTTATTAACTAAATCTTCTGTTTGTCTTACGGTTAAACCTTTATCTATAATTTTCTTAGCAACTTCTTCGGCATTATCTAAACCTATCAAAGCTCTTGCATGTCCTGCACTTAGACTATTATTTTTAATCAAATCCTGAATAGATGCTGGCAAACTTAATAGCCTTAGTGTGTTTGTAATATAACTACGTGATTTTCCGACAATTTGAGATAATGCTTCGTGAGTATGTGAAAATTCATTGATTAAACGATTAAAACCTTCAGCTTCTTCAATTGCTGACAAATTTTCGCGTAATAAATTTTCAATTAGTGCAACTTCTAGTACTTCCTGATTATCAAGCTCTTTTTCAATTACAGGAACTTCTCTTAATCCGGCTAACTTAGATGCGCGCCAACGACGTTCTCCTGCTATAATTTCGTATTTATCTCCTTTTTTTCTAACTAAAAGAGGTTGCAAGACTCCTTTTTCTTTAATAGAATTAACTAGAGCGTCTAAAGCATCTTGATTAAAATCTTTACGAGGCTGATAATTACTTGGTTCTAAATCATCAACGCTAATTGTTTTTATTCCATTATCAGATATGTCTCCGGTATTTATGCTGTCCAGATTAAAATTTAAATCATCCTCACCTAAAAGAGCCTCTAATCCTCTGCCTAATCCATGCTTTTTATTCATTGACATATCTATATCTCCTTTTCTCTTTTTAATACTTCTTTGGCTAAATTAAGGTACGCCTTCGCTCCGTTACTCTTGAAATCATAAATCAAAACAGGTTGTCCATGAGATGGAGCTTCTGATATCCTAACGCTTCTTGGTATAACAGTCTTATAAACTTTTGTCCCAAAATATTTACGCACATCTGTTTCAACCATTTGGCTTAGATTATTTCTCTTATCAAACATGGTCAAAACAATTCCTTGTAAATCCAGTTTTGAATTAAAGTTCTTTTTTATTATGTTTATATTTTTTATTAAGTCTGTTAAACCTTCTAGAGCTAAAAATTCACTTTGTAGAGGAACGATGACCGAATCTGAGGAAACAAGTGCATTTATGGTAATTAAATTTAGTGAAGGAGGACAATCTATCAAAATATAGTCATATTTTCCATTTAAGACGCTTAGAGCATTTTTTAATACATATTCTCGTCTATTTACATCAATCAATTCTATTTCAGCAGCAGCCAGAGCTGGAGCAGATGGTAATATATCAAATTTTTTTATATCTGTTTTTACAATTGCATCTTCTGCTTTGCAATTATTTATCATTACATCATATGTTGAAAATAGGCATTTATTTTTATTTATACCAAGTGAAGTTGTTGCGTTTCCCTGAGGATCCATATCTAAAATGAGCACTCTTTTTCCTATGGCAGCCATTGCTGTTGCTATATTTACGGCTGTTGTTGTCTTGCCAACTCCCCCCTTACGATTGGCTATAGATATAATTTTTACCATTACAATTTACTCCTTAAATCGCTTATGCGTAAAATTTTACCATCTTCACTTGTGTCACTGTCACTTACTTCACATTTATATATCCATTTTTTTCTAGCTTCTTCTTGTTCTTGAGCCCACTTTTCTCCTTTAAGAAAAATAAGCCTAGTTCTATTTGAACAAAAAGGTTTAGCATATTCTAATAATTTTGGAAGTGATGCTAAGGCTCTTGATGTAATAACATCAACTTTTCCTATTTTTAAATTTTCAATTCTTTCCTTATATATTTCCATATTTAGATTTAGTGTTTTGTTGATTTCTTGCAAAAAGATTGTCTTTTTACCTATACTTTCTACTAAATTAATTTTCAAATCTGGATACAATTCTTGACAAGCTATCGCAAGTACCACACCAGGAAATCCCGCACCAGATCCTAAATCTAGTAATACTAAATCTTTGGGCGTAATAAATTTAATTAATTGCAAGGAATCAATTATATGTCGTTCCCATATAGCATCCACTGTTGATTTGCTTATTAGATTAAATTTGCTATTCCACTCTTTAACAAGAGCTTGATAGCTTTCTAATTTTTTAATAGTTTCACGTGAAACATTGTATTTTTTTATTACATCAATCATGATTGTGATATTAATCACACTTTCATCTTTTGTGTATTAAAAAATTAACTTATGAACATCAAAAGTTTTACCTTTAGCAGTATAAAAAAAGAAACCAGTTTTTATTTACTGATTTCTTTTACAAAATTTTATTTCATTGATTAATTATTTTTCATGTAACCAAGTATAGCAATTATCGCAGCAGGTGTTACACCTGATATTCTACTAGCCTCACCAATTGTTTCTGGACGTACTTTTTCTAATTTACTTACTATTTCTCTAGAAAGTCCACCAATTAGCCTGTAGTTAATATCTTTTTTAATTTTAATATTTTCATCTTTTTTAAATATCTCAATATCACTGTTTTGACGTTTCATATATCCAGCATACTTAGATTCTATACAAATTTGTTCTAAAACATCTTCTGATATATTTTTAAACTCTGGTTGCAGATTATTTATTGTTTCACGTGAAACACCGTTGCATCCTAATAGATTAAACAATGTCTTTTTTCCACCTTCTTTCTTTATTGGGAGATTATATATATCAATATCTTTTGCTGATATATAATTTTCTTTTGCCATACGCATAAATTTATCTAAATTTTCTTTTTTATTTTTAAATACACTGTATCTATCAGAGCTTACACAACCAATTTTATATCCTTTTTCTGTCAGACGTAAATCCGCATTATCAGCTCTTAGATAAAGCCTATACTCTGAGCGGGAAGTAAACATTCTATAAGGTTCATCAACACCTTTTGTTATCAAATCATCAATCATAACCCCAACATAACCTTCACTCCTATCTACAACAAATTCTTCGCACCGACCGAGTGAATTTAAGGCGGCATTAATTCCAGCGATAATACCTTGTGCGCCAGCTTCTTCATATCCGGTTGTTCCGTTTATTTGGCCAGCAAGATATAAACCATCAACTTTTTTTACTTTTAAACAATGATTCAATTCCAATGGATCAACATAGTCATATTCTATTGCATATGCATATCTTGTAATCTCTACATTTTCTAATCCTTTTATTGTATGAATGAATTCCTCTTGAACATCCGCAGGTAAAGATGTTGAAATACCATTCGGATAAACGATATTTGTATTATACCCTTCTGGCTCCAAAAATATTTGATGACTTGTTCTATCTGCAAATTTAACAAGTTTATCTTCTATACTCGGGCAATAACGTGGACCGACACCAGTAATTAGACCAGAAAAAAGAGCACATTTTGAAAAGTTATTTCTGATAATTTCATGTGTTTTTTCATTGGTAGCTGTTATATAACATTTAATTTGTGGTTGGTCAATTTTTTGTGTTAAAAAAGAAAATGGTGTCGGGAATTTATCTCCTTCTTGCGTATCTAAAATTTTCCAATTTATTGTATTACCATTTAATCTAGCAGGTGTTCCTGTTTTTAATCTACCAACTTTAAGCCCAGCATTTTTTAAATACGCTGTTATACCAGTACAGCTAACATCATTTATACGCCCACCTATAGATGTTTGATGACCAGTAAACATAACACCATTTAAAAATGTTCCTGTTGTCAAAACAACAGACTTTGCGTAGTAACATTCACCATCATTCAGTTTTACACCTTTTATTATTCCATTATTTATTATAAGGTGCTCAACACTCCCTTCAATTATATCAAGATTTGTTTGATTTCTTAATGCTTCTAGCATGAACTTTTTATATAAATCTCTATCAGCTTGTGCACGAGGACCACGAACAGCTGGACCTTTTGAAGAATTTAATAATCTAAACTGAATTCCGGCTTTATCAATAACTTGTCCCATAAGCCCATCAAGAGCATCTATTTCTCTTACAAGATGTCCTTTTCCCAAGCCTCCAATAGCTGGATTACAAGACATTTCACCGATTGTTGAAATTTTATGTGTAATCAGAGCGGTTTTAGCCCCCATTCTAGCTGATGCGGCGCAAGCCTCGCATCCGGCGTGTCCTCCACCAATTACCAAGACATCATATTCGTTCATTTTTAACCTTCCTAAGCAAATTTTCTGCGATTTTAATGCAATTTCCGTATTTTTCAAGAGTTATCTTTTGTATATTTTTTGTTTAAATTACTAAAAATTATTGACATATAATACTTATAATTTATTTTATAAATAAATTCAATTTATGATAGGTTATAATATGTATTTAGATAGAGAAATATTAGAAAAAAAGAAATTTTTATTACTACAAAAGATTCTTGATAATTCTGTAAATAAAAAATTTTTTAATTGTTTGGATACTCTAATTTTAGAAAAATATTTTGATAATGCCTATGAATATTCTTTAAATGAAAATATTGAATCAATTTATAAACAAGATTTACCTGCATGCATTATTACAAATATTATAGAAAATTTCTTTAGTGAAGTTGAAAATAAAACTTTTTATAGTCAGAGATCAATCTATGAATTAGTTAAAATTTCTAATTTTCCCTCAAAAAAAATAAACAAAATTATATCTTGTGAAACTTATTTAAAAATAGCTAATTATTTACGTTATGTTTCACATGAAACAAATTTAATTAGTTTTGATTTTTTAATACTGAGAATTACTGATAATCTTTTATTTCAATTAGCGCAAAAAGAAGATGTATCATTTGAAAATATTTATATTCAACTGAAAAAATCAATCTTTGAAAAAATGTTTACTTTTACATATTTTCCAGAAAAAAAAGATAAAGAAACTACCTTTTTATGTTGGATTGATAGGTTAACAAAAGCAATTGTTGATGGGGAAATTACTCTACAATATTTTATTTGTATACTAAGAAAAATGTTAACTCTTATAAATCAGACTTTTGATATTTATTGGAAAATAGTAAATTCTTTAGATTATCTTCTGTTAAGTAAAGAATTTATGCACGCTTGCGAACTAAAAAAATTTAAAACAGAAATTGAAAAATATATTGAAAAAAAATATACTTGTTATGATATTTCAATAATAAATGTACAAGATATTTTTGTTTCTATTTTGGCTAAACAACAAATACTGAAAGAGGATTATTCCTATTTATTTGATATGCTGTCAGCTGTATCTAGAAAATCAGATAAAAATAAATTCTTTACACTAAGATTATGTCAATATATGCTTTATTGTAATCAAAAAAAGCATATATTTCATTACAGATTTATTCGTAAATATTTTATAGATACTGTACTTTCTTTGTTCAACCATCATGATGCTGTAGCAGTAAAAGATGAAGAAATGCAATTACTCATAAAACTATGGTATACAGATGAGTTTTTTTGTTTTGAAAAAAGCAGATTACTATTTAACTTTGTTAGTATACTTAAATCTATAAATTCCGAAGATACAAAATTAAGTCATAATAATTTTTATAAATATTGTGATGTTTTAGACTATATTATAGCAACTAATCCTGATTTACCCAAAGATAAAATTGTTGACTTTTTAGCTCGTGATAATATGAATAAAGGTAAATTAAAAAAGCATTTTAGTCTTATTTTTCTTTAATTATATTTAAATACAGTGTTATTTTCCTATACAAAAGCTACCAAATATTTTATCTAGTATTTCATCCACTTCTACATTACCTGTAATTTTTCCTATGGCTCTGCAAGCAAGCCTTAAATCTTCTGCTGCTAATTCTATTTCTTTATCTAATGAAAATGTTTCCAAATTATCCAAACATTCTTCAAGAGCTTTTCTGTACCTGATGCGTGTTATTAAACAATTAGATGAAGATGAAAAATTCTCTTTAATTATGCTAATTATAATATTTACTATTTCATCAATTCCCTGGTTATATTTGGCTGATATTTGTATATGCGATTTATTTATTATATTTTTGTGCGATACTTTGTCAACTTTGTTTGCAACGTAGATTATTTTTCCCTTATATCCTTTTAATATACTAAAATTGTATTTTTCGTTTTTAGAGGCATCATAAATCGCTATCACAATATCTGCTTCTGATATCTTTTCTTTTGCTATGTCTATTCCTTGTTTTTCAATAGGATTGTCTGTCTCACGTATCCCTGCTGTATCTGTTATTATAACAGGATATCCTCCCATGTCTAAATTTAGATCTATCGCATCTCGTGTTGTACCTGCTATATCTGATACTATTACAGCGTTTCTTTTTACAAGAGCATTTATTAAACTGGATTTTCCAGCATTGGCCTCTCCAGCTATAACAATCCGAAAACCATTGCGTAAGCGTTCATTAACATTATTGTTCTGCAAGTGTTGTTTTATTTCTGTTTTTGTTTTAAATACAGTGTTTAAAATCTCCTCAGATAGATTTTCTGGTATGTCTTCTTCTGGAAAATCAATAAAAGCTTCTAAATAAGACAAAACATTTACAAGATTTTCTCGCCAAGATGTATATAAACTTCTTAAATTTCCCTCTATTTGTCGGAGTGCATATTTCTGCTGCTCAGATGTTTCAGCATCAATTAGATCAGCCAAGCCTTCTGCTTCTGTTAAATCCATTTTTTGATTATAAAAGGCACGCTTTGAAAATTCTCCCGGTTCTGCTAAACGAACATTTTCAAATTTGGATAATTCTCCAAGTGTACTACTTAAAACAGCTTTTGATCCATGACACTGAATCTCTGCTGTATCCTCTCCTGTAAAAGAATGTGGAGCTTTAAAATACAAGACAACGGCTTTATCTAATAAATCTTCACTACCTTTTTTTTTAATTGATGTGAAGTATGCATGACGTGGTTTAATTGTCTTTATATCTATATTTGTCATTTCTGAAATTATATTCAGAACTGCGTTTCCGGAAATTCTTATAACTGCAACACCTGATTTTCCGTATACAGTAGATAAAGCATATATTGTAGCAGACATTTTTACTCCTTTTCTTTTTTCTTTAATAAGTAGCGCATTTTATATTATTCGCAATAAAAATTTTCATACCTCGTTAAAATTATAAGAATCTTAACTCTATCTATTTTATCTTCATGCAAAGGAGATAAAATGAGTAACATTCGTATAGCCTATTTTGATATAGCAAAATTTGTTGCAATGATGATGGTTATTCTGGGGCATTTTGGCGTTCCAGATATTAATCGTTTTGTCTTCTCATTTCATGTGCCTTTATTTTTCTTAATTAGCGGATATTTTTTTAAACCTAATAAAAATACTTGGAGCCTCGTGAAGCTGAAAGCTAGGCAGCTTTTAATTCCTTATCTTTTGGTTATGTTTTCAGTTATTTTTATCTATATTTTTGATGTAACGATAAACGGAAATTCTATAAAAACTATAAGTCATGGTATTGTAGATTATTTAATTGGATATGCCTACGGAAGCGGTTACATTGATAATGTTTGCGGACACTCAATTCAAATTGTTGGTCCAATCTGGTTTTGTTTAGCACTCTTTTTTGATTTTATTTGGTTAAATTTAATCTTAAAAACAAAACGTCCTTTTGTTTGGACTATTGTTGTTTTCACTATTGGCTATATTTCTAGTAAATATATATGGCTTCCTCTGAGTTTACAATCATCGTTTACAGCACTTTTATTCTTTTATTTGGGTTATCTTGCCAATAAGTACAATATTTTTTGGAAAAATTATAGCTTACCACATATTTTTCCA
Organism: uncultured Alphaproteobacteria bacterium; assembly: GCA_944392315.1. GTDB lineage: Bacteria > Pseudomonadota > Alphaproteobacteria > RF32 > CAG-239 > CAG-267. The sequence goes on from CALXWH010000002.1 coordinate 126,336, forward strand.
CTCTTGTGTATCTGGGGAATCGGTTTAAGTTATGGCAGTCAGTTTTTAATTGTGCAAAATGAATCAGTCTTTTTATTAAGTGATATTATTGTGGCTCTGGCCGCTTGTTATCTCGTTATACTTTATTGCAAATGGTATGAAAAAGAGTTTAAATCTGCGCAAATTATGGCCTTTTTAGGTAAATATACAATTGTTATGCTTTGTTTACACAGTATTGACGTTAATATTATGCCTTGGAACGAGTATTTTAAAACGCCAAATACCAGTGGAAACATTATTTTATTAAAAATTCTTATAACTTTTATAAAATTCTTATTTCCGATATTTGGCGCTATTATTGTTTCTAAATCTACAACTTTAAAGAAACTTTTTGCCTTAAAATATTAACTGTTCATATTATCAAAGAAGTCTTTATTATCTTTTGACTGACGAAGCTTATCAAGCAAAAATTCCATACCATCCGTCATTCCCATTTGCATCAGAACGCGGCGTAACACCCACATTTTTGTTAGAGTTGCTTTATCAACCAATAGTTCTTCTTTTCTTGTGCCGGAACGGGTTATATCAATTGTTGGGAAGAGGCGTTTATCGGTTAGTTTTCTATCCAAGATAATTTCTGAGTTACCTGTTCCTTTGAACTCTTCAAAAATAACTTCATCCATTCTTGAGCCTGTATCTATTAAGGCTGTTGCTATAATGGTTAAAGATCCACCTTCTTCAACATTACGTGCTGCACCTAATAATCTTTTTGGCCGTTGCAGAGCATTTGCATCTACACCACCTGTTAAAACCTTACCGGATGAAGGCAAAACTGTATTATAAGCACGTCCTAAACGGGTGATAGAATCTAACAAAATAACAACGTCTTTTTTGGTCTCAACCAAACGTTTTGCTTTTTCTATAACCATTTCAGCCACTTGAACATGACGAGCCGCTGGTTCATCAAATGTTGATGAAATAACTTCACCTTTCACAGAACGTGTCATATCCGTTACTTCTTCCGGACGTTCGTCTATAAGTAATACAATCAAATAAACTTCAGGATGGTTTACAGCTATCGCATGCGCTATATTTTGTAACATAACAGTTTTACCTGTTCTTGGCGGAGCTACAATCAAGCCACGTTGTCCTTTACCTTGCGGTGCAATTAAATCTATAACGCGAGTTGTATAATCTTTTTCTCCACAAATTATATCAAAATTTAATTTTTCTGTTGGGTATAAAGGTGTTAAGTTATCAAAATTTACGCGTAACTTTGATTTTTCTGGATCTTCGTAATTTATGGTATTTATTTTGGTCAATGCAAAGTAGCGTTCATTCTCTTTTGGAGCTCTGATCTCACCTTCTACGGTGTCTCCGGTTCTTAATCCATAGCGTTTTACCTGTTGAGGAGATACGTAGATATCATCTGCAGAAGCTAAGTAATTTGATTTTGATGAACGTAAAAAACCAAAACCATCTTGCATAACTTCTATAACCCCATCCCCGTAGAGGATGTGATCATCTTCTGCAACTTTTTTCATTATGGCAAAAACTAAATCTTGAACACGCATAGATGAAGCGTCTTCAACTCCTAACTCTTCAGCTTGGCTTAAGAGTTGTTTAGGAGATTTATCCTTTAAGTCTTTTAAATGCATGGATTAAACCTATTTGGTAAGAAATTATTAAGATTTATTTGTTAGTTTGTTTATACGGTATTTTTTAAGATGTCAATTTAAATGTGATTTCTTGGTAAGTAGATAATCATTTTTGCTAAAGGTTGGTTATCTTGGTTGAAGAAAAAAGTTATAAACAGGAAAAAATTCCAAACATTTATTTTTAAATAATTTTTTTGTTATTTGTTTATTCCTGTGAATCATGTTGATAACTTTTTATGAACAGTTTTTTGCAGAATTTTTTTGACCTTGTTTAAAAGGCTGTGCAGGACTCCAAAAATTTGTTTTAAAATCAATTTTTTGATTAAATCGGCTTTCTTGTGATTAAAGGGGAGTTATTCACATCATTCACAGGTGTGAATATTGATTTAAAAAATGTTTATAACTTGGGTTTATTTTTTGGCTTAATGGTGATTATTTGTTAAAACTTTTTTAAACAATATAGTTATGCACAGAGGTGTTTCAAGGTGTGCATAAAAAGTTTTTTTGAGGCAGAAATGATTTTTGTTGGCATTACAGGATCAATAGGATGTGGTAAGACGACAATCTCTAATGTATTGAGAAATTTGGGATATTTGGTTTATGATGCAGATAAGTGGGTTAAAATTCTATATTTTGATAAGAAATTTTTAAGCCAAATTCAAAAAAAATTTCCAGAGACATTTGTTGATGGGGTTTTTAATAAAAAAATGTTGCGTTCTATTGTTTTTAAGAATCCTCAGAAATTGAAAATTTTAGAAGATTTAATTCATCCATATCTAACTCGGAGATTGCGAAATATTGTCAGAAGTCAAAAAAATGGGGGAATCGTTTTTATGGATGCTCCCTTGTTATTTGAATTGGGCTGGGATAAGTTTTTTGATTATATTGTTGTGGCTGATGTGGATTATGAAATTCAAAAAAATAGAGTAATGAAACGTGACGGAATTTCAGAAGATGAATTTATAAGAATTAATTCTTTACAAATGCCCAGATGTGATAAAATTTGTCGGGCAGATGTTATTATTGATACAGGAACTGATATAAATGTTTTAAGAAAGAATATTGTGCAGATGTTGGGAGTTTTTTAAGATGCAGGGAGTTCGCGAGATTGTATTTGATACGGAAACAACAGGTTTTGATCCCGAAACCGGTGATAAATTGGTTGAAATTGGTGCGGTTGAGCTGATAAATCATGTTCCAACCGGCAGAACTTATCATCAATATATTAATCCTGAAAGAGAAGTTCCAGAAGAAGTTGTTAAAGTGCATGGTTTAACGACGGAATATTTGAAAGATTTTCCTAATTTTGCAGCAGTAGCTCAAGATTTTATAGATTTTGTGGGGGATGATGGTATTTTGGTTGCTCATAATGCAACTTTTGATATGAAGTTTATTAATTATGAGCTTCGGCATCTTGGATATGAAGGATATAGTTGGGATAGGGTTGTTGATACTCTGGAAATTGCAAAAAATAAATTTCCGGGGCAAAGAAACAATTTGGATGTCTTATGTAAAAGATTTGGTATAGATAATTCTGCCAGAACTTTTCACGGAGCTTTGCTTGATGCTCAACTTTTGGCTGAAGTTTATCTTGAGTTATTAGGTGGTGCCGAACCTTCTATGGAATTAGACACGGTTTCGGCTTCTAAAAAAGAGCAACATACTGAAACAAAAGAAATTCATCGTGTTTATCGTGAACCAAGGAGCTTTCCTTTGACCGAGGAACAAATTGCTCAACATAGAGCGTTTTTGGAGCAAAATATTAAAGATTCTTTATGGTTATCAGATGAGAAAAAAGAAGAAGAGGTTGCTCAATAATGTTTTATTTTTCATCTATTGAAGGACGTAAAGTTTTAAAAACTGATTTATTGTGCGGAATTGAGCATTTTTTTACTACTCGCGAACTCTGTCTTTTTGCTCAGGAGGCGGATATGTCTGGCAATAGAAAAATAGTTGAAGACTATTTAGGGCAAAAAATGGCAACGAATCAACCTGTTCATGGTGTTCATATTGAGGATGTTGTCCAAGGGAAATTTTTTTATGAAAAAACAGATGGTTTGCTGCTTCATCATGGACAGGCCGCTTTTATGAATTTTGGAGATTGTGTTCCAATTATTTTATATAGTCAAAATAAGGGGATTATAGCTCATGCAGGTTGGAGAGGAACAGCTCAGAAAATGGCTCAAGTGGCTATTAAAAAATTAGTAGGCGAATATAATATTGAACCGCAAAATATTAAGGCTGTGATTGGTCCGGCTATTTGTTCAAAATGTTATGAAGTTGGGCAAGATGTGTATGAGCAATTACTAGGGACTGTATCAAATCAGGATTGCGGATTTTGTCAAGACAATGGAAAATATTTTGTAGGGCTGAAAGATATCAATAGACAACAGTTGCTTGAGTGTGGGGTTGAACAAATTGATGTTTGTCCTTATTGTACGGCATGCGGTGAAAAGTTATTTTTTTCTTATCGTTTTGAAAAAACAGGGTATCGGCATAGTGCCGTGTTGAAATTGTAGTATATTTAAACAAGCGATAACCGTAAGTTTTTGCTTGAATATTCTTTTTTAGTAGTATAACTTCTTTGCAGAATTAATCGTTCTGCCGTAAAGGCTCTTTTTTAGAGAGTTTTGTACGGTTGTTTTTAACAAATAAGCTGATAGGAGCTGAATAACCATGAATAAATGGGTATATACATTTGGTGATGGCAAAGCCGAAGGCGATGCCAACATGCGTAATCTCCTTGGCGGTAAAGGTGCTAACTTGGCTGAAATGAACAAGGTTGGCTTGCCTGTTCCTCCGGGATTTACTGTTACAACTGAAGTTTGTACATATTATTACAATAACAACAAAACTTATCCTGCTGACTTGAAAGAACAAGTTAAAGCCGGTGTTGCTCATGTTGAAAACATTATGGGTAAAAAATTTGCTGATGCAAATAATCCATTGTTGTTCTCTGTTCGTTCCGGCGCTAGAGTTTCTATGCCTGGTATGATGGATACTGTTTTGAACCTCGGTTTGAATGATGAAACAGTTAAGGCTTTGGCAAAAGCTTCCGGTAGCGAGAGATTTGCTTATGACTCTTATCGTCGTTTCTTACAAATGTTCTCTGATGTGGTTTTAGGCGCTGATTTGGATTTGTATGAAGAAGCTTTGGACAATATGAAAAAAGCTAAAGGCTATAAATCTGATACAGATTTAACTGCAGATGACCTTAAAGAATTAGTTAAAGAATATAAAGAAATTGGTCAGAAAATTGGTAAAGTTGTTCCTCAAGATCCTTGGGAACAATTGTGGGCAGGTATTGGTGCCGTATTCGGTTCTTGGATGGTTGATCGTGCTATTACCTATCGTAAATTGAATAACATTCCGGGTGACTGGGGTACAGCTGTTAATGTTCAAACCATGGTATTTGGTAATGCCGGTGATGACTGTGCAACAGGTGTTTGCTTCTCTCGTGACCCTGCTACCGGTGAAAATGTTTACTACGGTGAATATTTGGTAAATGCTCAAGGTGAAGACGTTGTTGCTGGTATTCGTACACCTCAACCAATGGCTTCTCGCGGTGATGGTACTTCTTTGGAAGAAAAATGGCCGAATCTTTATAAAGAATTGGTTGATGTTCGTAATAAACTTGAAGCTCACTATAAAGATATGCAGGATATGGAATTTACTATTCAACACGGTAAACTCTGGATGTTGCAATGTCGTAATGGTAAGAGAACTGCAGCTGCAGCTGTTCGTATGGCTGTTGAAATGTATGAAGAAGGCATGTTGACTAAGGAAGAAGCTATTATGCGTGTTGGCGCTGATCAACTTGATCAATTGTTGCACCCAATGCTTGATCCGAAAGCTAAGAAAAATGTTATTGCTACAGGTCTTCCTGCTTCTCCTGGTGCTGCTGTAGGTCGTGCCGTATTTAATGCAGAAGATGCTGAAGCTTGGGCTGAAAAAGGCGAAAAAGTTATTCTTATTCGTAACGAAACATCTCCTGAAGATATCGGCGGTATGCATGCATCTCAAGGTGTTATCACAGCTCGTGGTGGTATGACTTCTCACGCTGCCGTTGTTGCTCGTGGTATGGGTACTCCTTGCGTTTCCGGCTCTACAGATATTGTTATTGATTACAAAGCAAAAACAATGTCTACAAAATCCGGTGTTGTTATTAAAGAAGGCGATTGGTTATCTTTGGATGGCGCTAAAGGTCAAATTATTGAAGGTAAAGTTCCTACAGTTCAAGTAGAAATGACTGGTAACTTTGGTAAATTGATGACCTGGGTTGATGAAATCAAAACTATGAAAGTTCGTGCTAATGCTGAAACACCGAAAGATGCTAAGCAAGCTCGTGATTTTGGTGCAGAAGGTATTGGTTTGGCTCGTACTGAACACATGTTCTTTGATGCAAATCGTATTGCTGATATGCGCGCTATGATTTTGTCTGACAACGAAGAAGGTCGTCGTAAGGCTTTAGCTCGTTTGTTGCCATACCAAAAACAAGACTTTATTGACTTGTTTACAATTATGGATGGTCTGCCAGTTACTGTTCGTTTGTTAGACCCACCGTTGCACGAATTTTTGCCTCATACAGATGCAGAAATGCAAGAATTGGCTGATAAAATGGGTATGACTTTGGAACAAGTTAAAACTCGTTCTGAAAAATTGCATGAACAAAACCCAATGTTAGGTCATCGTGGTTGTCGTTTGGCTGTTACATATCCTGAAATTTGTGAAATGCAAACTCGTGCTATCTTAGAAGCTGCTTTGGAATGTGAAGCTAAAGGAATTAAAATTATTCCTGAAATTGAAGTTCCTTTGACTGGTTCTAAGAAAGAATTAGATATTTGCAAAAATATCATTGATACGACAGCTGAAAAAGTTTTTGCTGAGAAAGGTAAGAAAATCAACTATTTGGTTGGTACAATGATTGAACTTCCTCGTGCAGCTTTGATGGCTGAAGAAATCGCTGAAACAGCAGGCTTCTTTGGCTTTGGTACAAATGACTTGACACAAACTACTTTGGGTATGAGCCGTGATGATACCGGTGCTATCTTGGATTGCTACAGAGCAAAAGGTATTTATGTAGCTGATCCGTTTGCATCTATTGATGTTGAAGGTGTTGGTAAATTGGTTAAACGCGCTTGCATTAAAGGCCGTATGACCAATCCTGATTTGCACTTGGGTGTTTGTGGTGAACATGGTGGTGATCCTGCTTCTATTGAATTCTTTAATTCTGTAGGTTTGGATTACGTTTCTTGTTCTCCATTCCGTGTACCTGTTGCACGTTTAGCTGCTGCTCAAGCTGCTGTTAAGCAAAAAGGACAACCTAAAGCTGTTGATGCAGCTAAAGAAGGTTGTTGCTGCAAAAAAGCTTGCTAATTTAATTTAGTTTGCTATGGAACCCCACTCTTATTAGGGTGGGGTTTTTTGTATATATCTTTTATTTTTGTTTGATAAGATTTTTTTCTGACCTCATTATAAATGTAGATATATGGCTTAGATTGCTAATATGTTCAAATTTTAAATGTAAGGGGGTTTGAAATGGATAAAAGAGTTCAAAGTATTATAGATACTGTTAAGGCTGAAGCTCTTAAATTAAAAGATATTGAAAAAGATAAGGCTGTTGTAAAGCAAGTTTGTCAGGATGTTCAAAATGAACTTCCTAAATTGAAAGAATTAAGTACAGATAAAGTTAAATCGGCTTTTAATCTTTATTTTGTTGATTATTTAAAAAATAACTATATGGAATTCGGCGGACGTATTTCTCGTCGTCAATATTGGATGTTTGCTTTGTTTTCTATTTTGGTTGGCATTGTAATTGGTATTGTCGCAGGTATTATTCCTATTTTAAGTCCTGTATCTGTGTTATATCTTTTAGCTATATTGGTTCCGAGTATAGGGTTAGCTGTTCGTCGGTTGCATGATATTGGGTTATCTGGTTGGTTCTTTTTGATATCAATTATTCCTTATGTTGGCATGATTGCTTTGCTATTACTGTTGTGTCTTCCAGGAGATGCAAAAACTAATGCGTATGGGGTAGCTAAATAAAAAATTATAAAAGATAAATGCTATATAACGCCACTAATTAGTGGCGTTATTTTAGTATTCAATAAGAAATAAAATAATCAAAGTTGAAATTACGATGGATGGACCATATGCTCCTTGGCGCTTTTTATTTACAAAACAGCTTATAGCAAAGATTAGGCATGATAATAAGATAACATAAGGAATGTTGCTTAAACCCAACCAAGCACCAACTGCAGAGAGTAGTTTTATATCTCCTCCGCCAAAAGCGTCAGGATGTTTTTTGATTATAAATAGTGAGGCTATAACCGGAATTATATAACCCGCCAATGCTCCTAAAGCACTATTTGTTGTAGATGCTGCTAAATCAAAACCTAAGCAATTCCCTGCAAAGGTGGCATATAGAAATCCGGTGATGAGTAGGGGAACTGTTAATATATCAGGGAGCAAAAACATTCTTTTATCTATTTCCATAAGCATGAAAAGAATAATAATTAAAAAAGCTATCCAAGGAGTTTCTTGAGGCGGAAGAACTTGAGAAGCTAGAAAAATAACTGCAGATGTCACTATTCCCCAGCCAAGAGAGCGCATAAAATATCTTTGGCGTAAAAGCTGATATTTATGGTTATTTTTTCTTTTGTTATAAGAAACAATTTTATTAATATGAAATATTCTATATAAAGCGTAGGCAAGGGTTGCCGGCATAAATTTTGAAAATCGGCGTGCTAAATACGGAATTGTAAAACCAAAAGCAAAACCAATAATTATGTATAGCATTGTACATCTCCTGATTTGTATTTGCTCTTAGTTTAGAGAAGATTGGTAAATTTTTGTTGAAGATTTAGATTAATCCCAATTTTTGCGCTGTTATGACGGCTTGCGTACGGTTGTTTACCTTTAATGAGCGTAACAGGGCGTTGATGTGTAATTTTACAGTGGCTTCTGATACACCCATATCGTAGGCAATTTGTTTGTTTGATTTTCCTTGCGCAATTAAGTCTAATACTTGAGATTGACGGTTGGTGAGGTTCTTTTTTAAGGAATGCTGCTGAATATTTTTGTTATAATCAATATTGTTTTCTAACATCGCTAGAGGAATATAGGTTCCTCCATCTAATATTAGTTTTAGGGCGCCGCTTAAAATGTTACTGTCTGATTTTTTGGGAATGTAACCTTTTACACCGTTAGATAATATTTTTCTGATGTTTCTGGTGTCTTCAGAGGCGGAAATGGCTACTATTTTGGTATTAGGTGCTGTGGTCTTTATTTTGTTTATAACCTCTGTTGCACTTAATTCTGCCAGATCAATATCTAAAATTAAAATATCTATATCCGGTTCTTTGGATAATAGTTTTTGCATTTCAATCAAATTGGCAGATTGAAGAATATTTATATCTTGGTTTATTTGTTTTAGTCTTAATGATAGTCCGTCTCTAAATAATGATTGCTCGTCCGTTATTAAAACTTTCATTTATATCTCCTCTGAATTTCAAGATATCGGCTAAATGTAGTTGCAATATATGTACGGAATGACGGTTTTAAAGATAGTATTTGAAGATTTTTATTCTTGGGGCGGAAGTATCATTAATTCAACTCCGGCTTCTTTTAACATCTGTTCTGAATATGTAATTCTATCTCTCCAGGTGTTTTGAGGAGTGTTCTTATCTATGACCAGAGGATTGGTTACAACCAGCTTTATGCCTGATTGGATAATAGCGCGTGTGCAATCGGTGCAGGGAAAATGTGTGGCATATAAAACGCAACCTTTTACTTTTGTTCCACATAAGCAAGCATTATATATCGCATTTCGTTCGGCGTGTTCAAAAAAGTCATATTTTGTTGGACGTTCAAATCTTTCAAAGACTTCATCGTCAACGCCTCTTACAAAGCCATTGTAGCCGGTTGCTCTTATCTCTTTATCCGGACCAACAATTACGGCGCCTGTTTTGGTTGAGGTGTCTTTTGACCAGGTTGCAATTAATTTTGCTAGTTCCATAAAACGATAGTGCCATTTCATTGTAAACATTGTTTTCTCCTTTTTAAATTTTATATCAGTGTAGCTTTTTTTTGTTATTTTACAAGAGTTTTATTAAATGTAGTTATTTTGGAATGTTTGATGAAACTTGACTTTATTAGGTAAAAAGTTATATTTAGTTACACTTTAATTTTGTCATAGGAGTAAGAAATGAGTACTATTGTTGATATTTTTGCTAGAGAAATTTTAGATTCACGCGGTAATCCTACTGTTGAAGCTGATGTTGTTTTGCAATCTGGTGCTTTTGGGCGTGCGGCTGTTCCTTCTGGTGCGTCTACAGGCGTTCATGAAGCTGTGGAGTTAAGAGATGGTGATAAATCTCGTTATATGGGAAAAGGTGTTGAAAAGGCCGTTAATAACGTCAATGAAGATATTAGTGATGCTTTGATTGGTTTTGATTCCGAAAGTCAAATTGATATTGACAGAACTATGATAGAATTGGATGGTACGGAAAATAAAGGAAGACTTGGCGCGAATGCTATTTTGGCAGTTTCTTTGGCTGTTGCAAAAGCTCAAGCGGAAGAATTAGGTTTGCCTCTTTATCGTTATTTAGGCGGTACAATGGCTCGTACATTGCCGGTTCCAATGATGAATATTTTAAATGGCGGTAAGCATGCGGATAATCCTATTGATATTCAAGAATTTATGATTATGCCTGTTTCTGCACCGTCTGTTAAGGAGGCTATTCGTATGGGTGCTGAAATTTTCCATACGCTTAAGAAAAATCTTAAAGAGGCTGGACATAATACCAATGTTGGTGATGAAGGTGGATTTGCTCCGAATTTACAATCAGCAGAGGAAGCTCTTGGTTTTATTGTTAAATCTATTAAAGATGCCGGTTATGTTCCGGGGGAAGATGTTGTTTTGGCTATTGATGCTGCTTCATCTGAGTTTTATGAAAACGGTAAATATGAAATGAAGGGCGAAGGTAAATCTTATACTAATGTTCAAATGGTTGAATTTTATAAAGATTTATGTGAAAAATTCCCAATCTTTTCTATTGAAGACGGTATGGCTGAAGATGACTGGGAAGGTTGGAAAATGCTGACAGAGGCTCTGGGACAGAAAATTCAGTTAGTTGGTGATGATTTGTTTGTTACGAATCCGAAACGCTTGGCTATGGGTATTGAAAAAGGTGTCGCTAATTCCATTTTGGTTAAAGTTAACCAGATTGGTACATTAACAGAAACCATGAAAGCTGTGGATTTGGCTCAACGTAATAAGTATACCGCTGTTTTATCGCATCGTTCAGGTGAAACAGAAGATACTACAATTGCTGATATTGCGGTTGCTACAAATTGTGGTCAGATTAAGACCGGTTCTATGTCTCGTACAGATAGAATGGCAAAATATAATCAACTTATTCGTATTGAAGAAGAATTGGGTGATGCTGCCGTTTATGCCGGTAAATCTATTTTGAAAAAGTAATCTTGGGGAGTTAAGATTATGAAGGGACTTTTATATTTTATTTTAACTCTTGTTGTTATCGCAGGAATAGTTTCCGGATTTTGGTGGTTGATTGATGGTTCTACACCACAGGAACAGCTAGAATACTTAAGAGTTACTTTTAGTGAGACGGTTGAAGGTAGTGCTGCTTCTAATACAGCAGAATCGGCTTCTAAACTTGGACGTGTCTTAAAAGATAATTTTGAAGATGCACAGCAAGTCTATGAACATGGTGCAGAAGCTAAATATGAATAAATCTTTTTAGCTTATGTCAAAAGGAGAGAACATTGATTTGTTTTCTCCTTTTTGTTTTTGTGCAAATGCTGTGTAAAATTTTGCTTTTTTATATAAAGTTGTTGAGATATTCAATGTTTGTGTTACTCTTTGAACAATAAGTTATTTACAGGCGTTTTTGATGAAAGATCCAAAATTTGTACATTTAAGAGTTCATACGGCTTATTCTTTGGCTGAAGGGGCTATCTTGTTACCTAAATTGATTCATGCTTTGCATGATATGGGAGTTCCGGCTGTTGCAGTTACGGATAGTTCAAATATGTTTGGCGGGAAGGCTTTTTCTAAATATGCTTCGGAAGAGGGAATTAAACCAATTTTGGGTTGTCAATTTTTGCTTAGAAATTCTGATTCTGATGATTTAATGAAATCTAAAGGAAAAGAGCTCAATCCGGATAAAATCGTTTTGTTGGTTATGAATTCCACCGGATACAGTAATATCATGAAATTGATGAAAAGATTTTATTTGGATAATACTGAAAAAGGGTGGGCTCCGCAACTAACTCTGGAAAATTTGGAAAATTTTAATGAAGGATTGATTGCTCTTACAGGAGGTGTTGAGGGTACAATTGGGCGCTTGTTGTTGGAAAATAGGAAAAAAGAAGCGGATGATTTTACGGTTAAGTTAAAAGAAATTTTTTGTGATAGACTTTATATGGAAATTTCTCGGATTGGTTTGGAAACTGAAAAACAAACTGAAGATGATTTCATAAATTTAGCCTATAAATATGATATTCCTTTAGTTGCAACAAACGAAGTTTTTTTCTTAAATGAGGATATGTATGAGGCTCATGATGCCTTGGTATGTATTTCTGCCGGTGAATATGTTGCCAATGAGAATCGACGTAAATTTTCAATTAATAATAGACTGCGCTCCGAAGATGAAATGGTTGAATTATTTTCAGATTTGCCAGAGGCTGTTAACAATACGGTTAGAATAGCGAAATTATGTAACTTCCTTTCTAAAAAAGTTAATCCGTTATTGCCTATTTTTGAATGTCCAGAAGGAAAAACTCAAGATGAGTTTATTACCGAGGAGGCGTATAAAGGGTTGGACGAACGTTTGAAAAAAGCGGTTTATTTTGAAGGGATGACAGATGAGCAAAAAGCTGATATTGATGAGCGTTATTATGCTCGTTTGGAATATGAACTCAGCGTTATTAAAAAAATGGGATTCCCTGGCTATTTTTTAATCGTGTCGGACTTCATTAAGTGGTCAAAAGGTCATGGTGTTCCGGTAGGTCCAGGGCGTGGTTCCGGTGCTGGTTCTATTGTTGCTTGGTCTTTGAAGGTTACGGAATTGGATCCTCTAAAGTTGGATTTGCTTTTTGAACGTTTCTTAAACCCTGAACGTGTTAATATGCCTGACTTTGATGTGGATTTCTGCCAGGAGAATCGTTATAAAACCATTGAATATGTTCAGCGCAAATATGGGTTTGACCATGTGGCGCAAATTATTACTTATGGTAAATTGCAGTCTAAGGCGGTTATTCGTGATGTGGCGCGTGTGTTGCAAATGCCGTATTCTCAAGCAGATAAAATTTCTAAAATGATACCGGCTGGTGCGCAAGGTAAAAACCCGACTTTACCAGAAGCTTTGGAACAAGTTCCAGAATTAGAGGAATTAAGGCAAAACGATCCGCAAGTTAATAAATTATTTGAGATAGCTATTAAGTTGGAAGGTCTGTATCGTAACTCCGGTATGCATGCTGCGGGTGTGGTTATTGGTGATAGACCTTTGGAAGAGTTAGTTCCTTTATATAAAGATCCCAGAGCAGATATGCCTGTGACGATGTATGATATGAAATTTGTGGAAGAGACGGGCTTAATTAAATTTGACTTTTTGGGTTTGAAAACATTAACAGTTATTCAAAGAGCTGTAGATTGGATAAAAAAAGCACAGGGAATTGATTTGGATATGGAGGCGGTGCCGCTTGATGATCCAGATACATATAAATTGTTGCAGGAAGGACGTACAACGGCTGTGTTCCAATTTGAATCGGCCGGTATGAAAGATGTTCATAAACAAATTAAACCGGATAGATTTGAAGATTTAATCGCTATTGTGTCTTTGTATCGTCCGGGGCCAATGGATAATATTCCAACTTTTATTAAACGTAAGCACGGGGAGGAAGAAATTCAATATCTTCACCCAAAACTTGAGCCAATTTTGAAAGAAACTTATGGTATTATGGTTTATCAAGAGCAGGTTATGATGATTGCTCGTGAATTGGGTGGTTACACCATGGGTGGTGCAGATAAGCTCAGAAAAGTTATGGGTAAAAAAATGCGTGACGAAATTCCGAAGCAACGTAAAATGTTTACAGAAGGTGCAATTAAAAACGGAATTGATGAAGAAATTGCAAAAAGTATTTTTGACCAGATGGAGAAGTTTGCATCGTATGGTTTTAATAAATCGCACGCGGCAGCGTATTCTCTGGTATCTTATCAGACAGCTTATCTTAAAGCGCATTTTCCGGTGGAATTTATGTGCGCGGTTATGGATTTGGATATTACCAATACGGATAAATTAGCAGGGTTTAAAGCAGAGTGTAAGGTTTTGGGAATCGATGTTTTGAAACCGGATGTTAATGAGTCTTTGGCTAAGTTTAGTGTTCAAAATGGCAAACTGCGTTATGCTTTGGGAGCTATCAAAGGTGTTGGCGAATCTAATATGAATGCCATTGTTGAAGCTCGTGAAAAAGGTGGTAAATTTAAAGATATATCAGATTTTATTAACAGAGTTGATGCAAAACAACTTAATCGTAAGCAACTGGAACAGCTGATTAAAGCGGGTGCGTTTGATAGTATTGATAAAAAAAGAGGCAAACTGTTTGCAAATATTGATACAATTTTAAAAAATATTTCCTCTGCGACAGAAATGAAAACCAGTGCACAGTCTTCTTTGTTTGGGGCTGAGGAGTATTCGTCAAAAGTTAAGTTATCTGATGCACCGGATTGGCCGGATTTGGAAAAATTACGGCTTGAAGCCGGAGCTATTGGATTTTATTTGTCAGCTCATCCATTGGATGTATATGCTGATAGTATGAAAAAACTTGGGGTTAAAACTTGTCAGGAAGTTATGGCTAATATTCGGGTAGGGGATAGTATAAAAGCTAATATTGCCGGGTGTGTTGAAAATTTTCAAAAGCGCTTGAGTAAGAGTGGCAATAAATATGCCTTTTTGGGGCTTTCTGATACAACAGGTAATTTTGAGGGAATGTTATTTTCGGACGGTTTGGCAAAGTATGAGGATGTCATTAATTCCGGTTGTCCTTTGTTGGTTAAAGTTACAATTAATAAGCAATCTGAAGAAGAAAACCCTCGTATTATGATTAATAGTGTTAAAACGCTTGATGAGGCAATTGCGGAACAAGCAAAAGGGTTAGTTATATCTGTTGCCAATGTTGCGGCAGTTCCTGAAATTAAAAAAGTTCTATTTTCTGACATCAGAGGGTTAAATAAGGTTTATATTGAACCTGAACTGGATGATTGGGATGTACGGATTGAATTAGATGGCGGATTTGCTTTTTCGGATAGTATGATGTTGACTAAACTGAAAAGTATTCCGGGTGTTTCTGCCGTTAAAGAGATATAAAAGGAGATTAAAATGAGTGAGAAAATTTTGCCCAATGATGAAGGTGAAGTCATTATGCCGTTTTGGAAAGGTTTCTTTTATCCTTTGCAGAAAATAGCTCAATCTGGTAAGAAATTTTTTATTTTAACCGGAGGAATTGCTTTCATATGTGCGTTAGCGTCTTTCGTACTTGGGCGTACTTCTTTTTGTGGTTTAGGCGTTGAGGGAACAGGAATTTATTGTTCTACTAGCTTGCTTAATCTAATAATATCTTGTTTAGTTTTTTTGTTTGGTGCGGGTGCATTTATTAGTTCATGGTATGATGTTAGCGAGCAAAATCAAGCAATTAAAATTAGATTTGGACTTAAAGAGCTTAAAGTAATAGCTTTTGTTTTGGGCTATTGTCTTTGCTGGGGAATTATGGCTTGGGCTTCGTATACTTTAACTGTCAGAAAGCCTGTACCTGATTGGAAAGAGGAGATGGCTTTCTTTTTTGCTGTATCTGCAGTTATTTTGTTGGTTTTGTATATCCTTTTAAATTCCGTTGTGCTCATTCGCTTTTTACAGGGGAAAAAGTGGTTTCGTTTACGGAAAGTTTTTTGGGTTATTTGGGATAATCTCTATAAACCATTTTGTTGGTTCTTTATTTATATCTTTGTCTTTTCTCTGTTTATGCGGGATTTTTTGGCCTTTTTTGTGAAATATGAAGGGCTACCTGTTTGGCTTAGTGCTTTTTGTGGCGATTTTTCCTTTTATTTTCTTATTTATGCGGGAATCGCTGTGTTTGTTTCTGTTTTAGCCTATCAGGATAAGTATATTTATTTTGATGAAGATTAAAAGCTGAATTCTTTTTTTATTTCTTCATTTGGTATGAGTGAGATTATCTCATCTAAGTGGGCTTGTGTCAGCATTTTGATGGCATCTGCTTTCTCTATACCTCGTGAAGTTAGGTAAAATAATTGTTCCTCGTCAATCTCTCCGCAACTTGCTCCATGTGAGCATTTGACATCGTCTGCAAAGATTTCCAGTTCCGGCTTGCAATTTAGCTCAGCATTATCATCTAAGTACAAGGCTTTGTGGAGTTGGTGTCCTTCTGTCTTTATGGCTTGAGGAGCAATGTGTATTTTTCCTTGAAAAGCCGAAGATGAATTAGTTTCCAGTACAGCTTTTGCGTATTGGTTGGAATATGTTTCTGGCTGTAGATGATTTATGTTTGTTGTAATGTCATTTAAACAGTCTTTTTTTGCCATATAAACAGAATATACTTCAGAACAAGCTCCTTTTTGCTCAAGTTGTATGTTTGTTTCCTGACGGCAAATTTTTGCTCCATTTGCCATATAGTATTGTTTATACGCTGCACAGCTTTGTAGCTTTATGCTGTTTAGTGAGATATGATAACCGTTTATGCTCTCTGTTTGCTTTTTGTAATGGTTTAGTTGACTGTTTGGTTTTAAATATATTTCGTTCACAATATTTGTTAGATACTTATTGTGCTGGTCTGAGTAGGCTTGCTCAAAGATTTCCAGATGCGCATCTTTTTCTAGAATAATAAGATTATGAATGTTTATTAATGAATTTTGGCTTTTAGTCTGTTTGTATTTTATGTATATTGGTTCGTTTATTTTTGTTTCTTTTTCTGCATAAATATAAATTCCCTGTTCTAAGTAGATACCATTTAGAGCGGCAAAAGGGTGGTCTTCCAAATTAAAACTGTTAAACAGATATTGTTTATACTCTCCTTCGTATAAAATCTCCGGAAGCGATTTTATATATAGACCTTTAGGCAAATTATATTCTTCAATGTGAAGCTTACCATCGCAGAAAGTTACTTCAATTTTATTGTTGTTTTCATCATGGTGGCAACAATTATCTGAACATTGGTGTTCTTCTGAGTTATAGGTAAAATCACCTGATAGAATCGGTTTGATATTTGTATATTTCCAGGCTTCTGTTTTGAGAGTTGGATAATTTGTTTTTCCCAGAGCTTGTTTGGCCTTTTGTCTTAATCCATATACAGACGGCTTGTCATCTAGAAATAAATTAACATCATGTACTAAAGGTAAATTTTGCATTGCTTATTCCTCTTTGAGGAAATCGGCATAGCCGCTTTTTTCCAGTTCTGTGGCTAAGGTCTTGTCCCCGCTTTTGATGATGTGGCCGTCAGCAAATATGTGCACAACATCCGGTGTAATGTGATCTAGCAATCTTTGATAGTGTGTAATTACCAGAAATGCATTATCTGGTGTTCTTAACGAATTTACACCTTCAGAAACTGTCTTTAGGGCATCTATATCCAGACCAGAATCTATTTCATCCAAGATACAGAAATCAGGTTTAAGCAAAGCCATTTGCAGAGTTTCAAAACGCTTTTTTTCGCCGCCAGAGAATCCAACATTAACAAATCTCTTTAGCATCTCTGAGGATATATTTAATTGAGATGCTTTTTGTCTTAAGAGTTTCATAAATTCTATGGTGTCTAATTCTTTTTCACCACGATGCTTTAAAACGGAATTAAGAGATTGTTTTAAAAAGTTTGAAACGACAACTCCCGGAATTTCTATTGGGTATTGCATGGATAAAAACAGACCGTTTCTGGCTCTTTCTTCAGT
The DNA here is from genome assembly GCA_944392315.1 of uncultured Alphaproteobacteria bacterium. Taxonomy (GTDB): domain Bacteria; phylum Pseudomonadota; class Alphaproteobacteria; order RF32; family CAG-239; genus CAG-267. The sequence continues at coordinate 143,952 of CALXWH010000002.1, forward strand.
GGTCATGGTTAGTAAATCTTGACCTTTGAATTTGACACTACCGGAGGTAACTTTATAGCCATCTTTTCCACTCAAAACATAAGATAAAGATGATTTTCCAGCACCGTTTGGTCCCATAATGGCGTGAACTTCTCCGGCGTTTATTGTTAGATTTAACCCTTTTATAATTTCTTTGTCTTCTACTCTGGCATGTAGGTCTTTTATTTCTAATAAAGGTGTTGTCATCGTTTTTTCCTAGGCGACTTTTCCATGGCAATGTTTGTATTTTTTACCGCTTCCACATGGGCAAGGGCTGTTTCTTGAAATGTTCTTCCATTCCGGATGTTCGTCAATATTTTTTGTGACAGTTTTGTTCTCCGGAGCAACATTTTGTTTGTTTTCTATGGATTCATGAACAGCTTCCATTTTTCTGTTTTGAGTCCGTTGTTCTTGCTCTTTTACATCTTGATCGCTGCCTTGTTGAATTGTTGTGCGGCAAACAATAGTGGTTATTCTCTCTTTTAGTAAATCAAGCATATCCGAAAACATATTAAATGCTTCTCTTTTATACTCATTGAGAGGATCTTTTTGACCATAGGCGCGTAAAACAATTGTATGGCGCATTAAATCTAATGTTGCAATGTGTTCTTTCCATAGTTGGTCAAGCGTTTGTAAAACAATACTCTTTTCTACAAGGTGGATAATAGCCGGAGGAATCGTTGCGTTCTTTTTGGCTATTTGTTCATCGGTTTCTTTTAAGATTCTTTCAACCATGTCAACGCTGTCTATACCTTTTTCTTCTGCCCAGGTTTCTACCGGCAGGTTCAGACCGGTTGTGTTGAAAATATCTTGTTTTAAGCGAACAATATCCCACTCTTCTGGAGCTGATCCTTCTGGTATGCTGCTTTTAACCAGATTTGTTAAATAATCATGGCGCATGTCTAAAATTGTTTCAGATATATCATCAGCTGCCATTAATTCTTTTCTTTGCTCATAGATGACTTTTCTTTGTTCATTCATAACATCATCATATTTTAAGAGGCTTTTACGAATGTCAAAGTTACGTTCTTCAACTTTTTGTTGGGCTTTTTCTAGAGCTTTACTGATGAATGGGTGAACGAGTGCTTCTCCTTCTGGTAAACCTAGACGACGCAATACTTCGGACATTCTTTCTGAACCGAATATACGCATTAAATCATCTTCTAGCGAGAGGAAGAACTTAGAAGTACCTGGGTCGCCTTGACGTCCGGAACGTCCGCGTAATTGGTTATCTATACGACGGCTTTCGTGTCTTTCTGTTCCTAGAATATATAAGCCGCCGGCATTTATAACTTTTTCTTTGTTTTCAGCGATTTCTTTTTTGATTTCTTCTTTTAATTGTGCAATTTGTTCTTCGGTTTCATTGCCGGTCAGGCGCTTCTTTAAGGCTACATCTGGGTTGCCGCCTAATTGAATATCAGTACCACGACCGGCCATGTTTGTTGCTATGGTTACTGCTCCATACACACCGGCTTCAGCAACTATTGCTGCTTCTCTTTCATGGTGTTTGGCGTTTAATACTTCAAATTTGATGTCTGTTTGCTCTTTTAAGAGTTTTGCGATTGTTTCTGATTTTTCTACAGACGTTGTTCCAACCAAAACAGGTTGTCCTTTGGCGTGGCACTCTTTGATGGTATCAATAATAGCTTTATATTTTTCACGTTCTGTTCTATAGATGCAGTCGTGCTCATCTTTACGAATCACCGGACGATTGGTAGGTATTTCAACACAAGCTAAATTATAAATATCGCCAAATTCAGCCTCTTCAGTCATGGCTGTACCCGTCATACCGGCTAGTTTTGGATATAAACGGAAATAGTTTTGGAAAGTAATTGAAGCCAATGTTTGATTTTCTGATTGAATTTCTACACCTTCTTTTGCTTCCAATGCCTGATGTAATCCATCACTATAGCGGCGACCTTCCATGATTCTTCCGGTAAATTCATCAATGATGAGAACCTTGCCGTCACGTACAAGATAATCTACATCTTTTGTGAACATTATGTTAGCACGTAAGGCTTGGTTGACGTGGTTTACTAATTGAACGTTTTTGATATCATATAAACCGCCTTCTGTTATTAAACCGGCTTGTTTTAAGAGTTGCTCAACGTGTTCCATTCCGACTTCTGTTAAGGTAACATTTTTAGCTTTTTCATCTTTTTCATAATCTGCAGCATTTATATGTTTAATGATGTTATTTACTAAAATATATTTTTCTGAGGAATCTTCGGCGGCACCGGAGATGATTAACGGGGTTCTTGCTTCATCAATTAAAATTGAGTCAACTTCATCCACGATGGCATAGTTGAAATCTCTTTGGACTCGTTCTTCTAAGGAAAATTTCATATTGTCACGCAAATAATCAAATCCTAATTCATTATTTGTGGCGTAAGTAATATCTGCATTGTATGCAGCTTTTCTTTGAACATCATCTTTTTCATGAACGATATAATCTACGGTTAATCCAAGAAAACGATATACTTGCCCCATCCACTCAGCGTCACGTTTGGCTAGATAGTCGTTAACCGTAACAACATGGACACCTTTTTGTTCTATTGCATTTAAGTATGCTGCAAGAGTTGCAACCAAAGTTTTACCTTCACCGGTCTTCATTTCTGCTATCATCCCCTTATGCAGAACGATACCGCCGATTAACTGCACATCATAGTGTCTTTGGCCTAAGGTTCTTTTAGCAGCTTCACGAACAGTTGCAAAAGCTTCTGGAAGAATATCATCCAGAGTTTCTCCTTCTGCTAATCTTTTTCGGAATTCAATAGTTTTATTTTTTAATTCTTCATCACTTAGAGGAATGAAATCTTTTTCTAAGGCGTTGATTTGGTCCACAATTTTATATTGCTTTTTTACAAAACGATTGTTGGCTGTGCCGAATATTTTACGTGCGAGATCTGCTAACATTATCTTTCCTTATTATATATGAGTCTTTTTGCTACATTTAGTGTTTATATAGAATAAAGTCAATACTATCAACAGAAGTTATAAACGCTAATTAAAAAATACTTGGAATATTTTATAAATAAGTATATATGAGTTATTGAGTATGAATAAACTTTTATTTTGGAGGTTTTTATGAAAAAGAGAATCTTAGGTTTTACAATCTCCGCTGTTGCTGTGATTGTTGTAGCCGTTGCTTCTTTTGTATCTTTTAAGGTATATAATGCAAATGCGGGCGCAGATAAAGGTGTTGCCGCTAAAGTTAATGGTGAAGTTATTTATGTTAATGATTTGAAGCAAAGTTATGCAGATCATCCACAAATTCAGAATAAAGTTCCTTTTGAGGAATTTTATGCTAAAACGTTGGATGTCTTTGTTAACAGTAAATTGGTTTATCAGGCTGCAAAGGCTGCTAAAATTGAAGAGACTCCTGAGTATCAAAGACAATTGGTTACTGCTAAAGAAGATTTAGCACGTAAATTGTATCTTGAGAAGATGGTAGATGAAAAAGTTACTGATCAAGCTATTCAAGATTTGTATAATGACTATAAATCTAAGTTTGAAAGCCAAAAGGAAATTAAAGCAAAACACATCTTGGTTGACTCTGAAGATAAAGCTAAAGAAGTTATTGCTAAGTTGAAAAAAGGTGAGGATTTTGTAAAATTAGCTAATGAATATTCTAAAGATCAAGTTGAATTAGGCTATTTTACTGCTGATATGATGGTTCCAGAATTTTCTAAGGCTGCATTTAGCATGGATAAAGGTGAGTTCTCTAAGACTCCAGTTAAAACAGAATTTGGTTACCATGTTATTTTGGTAGAAGATATCAGAGCTTCTAAACCTTTGGAACTTAAGGAAGTTGAACCTCAGTTGAGAAATATTGTTACTCAACAGGTTATTGCAAAAATCTTTGAAGATTTGCGTAATAATGCTGATGTTGAACGCTATAGCTTAGAGGGTGATAAACTTCCAGAAAAGAAATAATTAGCTGGCGTCTAAAATAAAAAAGGGGGCATGAGCCTCCTTTTTTTGTATTCCGAAAACCACGCGTTAGACGCGTGGTTCAGTAAAGCTTATAGCGGTGAGGATGACAAAAC
>CALXWH010000003.1 GCA_944392315.1 uncultured Alphaproteobacteria bacterium
GGCGATGTTATTGATAAATGTCGTATCAGTGCCCACAGCACGACCGGTATGCGCGATGTCTTTAAGATATATTCTAATCATATCACCTATTCACAAAATCTGGAAAGAGATATTAAAGACTATATGCGTCATAATCCTTATGCCGTGGTTCAAAGCGGATTTAAGAGAAATTCTGCCGGAAATCAGCACTTTAACGGTTTCTTCCCAACAATGAATTCTTCTTCGCAAGATGCCTATACCTATTGTGCGTACAACAATAACCACTGGGGTAATGAAAATACATTTGCATCGGTTTTACGCGACAGACGTCGGGCGCACTATGGTAAAGGCGGTTGGTATGTGGATGTTACGGCGTGGATTGATGATTTGGCTGACAAGAGAATTAGATCCGAATTGAAACACAGACAAACCGAAAGAGAAAAAATTGAAGAATACTCTCTTTCTACTATCTCTGAGCAATACTTCAACAACATTGCCAACTTCTTAAATCAGAAGATATCCGGAAGATAATTTGTTACCAACAAAAATCCCTGAAAACACTTTTCAGGGATTTTTTGACATTTACTTTCTTGCTGGTATTTTTATCCGCGGCCGAACAGCTTATTTTTCATCTTTTGAAGTATGCCGGTATTTGTTTTTGTGGATTGTGATTTTTGCTGAGATTCAGCTTTTTCTTGTTCACGGCGTTTTATCCTTTTGTTGCGAAATTCTTCTAATATCTCTCTACACTCTTTTGGCGTCTTAAATGCCAAATCTTTAATATCTGGGTGTTTTTTTGCATAAATCATACTTATATAGGCGCTGTTGGGGGTTGTTGATATGCGTGATAATTGATGCTTTGTATCGGCACAAAAAACTAAAATTTGTTCATATATATCTTCAGCTGCTTCCTCTTCTTGACGGGCTTTTAATTCGGCATATCTATCCATCAGCGCACCTATGGTTGCAACCAATAAATTTTTTTCTTTATCTTCCGGAATTCCCTGCCCTTCTTCATATGACTTATTGATGATGCTCATATTCGCTTTGACGGTTTGGAGCAAATTTCCGGTTCCGGTCTTTATATCTTGATGGCTATAATATTCATGTTTAGAGATATCTTCCAAAGCTAATTCCGGAAACACGTCTATCATTTCTTCTTCATCACTATGTACGCGAAAACCTTTTAAAAACAAATACTTTTCTTTTGCGGTCTTTATTTGTGGCAAATAATCCAGCGGGCGCTTATCTAACTGAAAAACATTGACGTGCATTTTTTCGGATAATCCGTCTGATAAAATCCCTTTTTCTATCGCATAGGGATAGGTCAACACAATTAAATCATCACGGCTTAAAAAATAACTATATTCCTTATAGGCTTGTTGAAAATCCATATCTTGCATCTTTCGCCCGCAATGGCTTTCCAATAACAATGCTAGCTGTGTATATTCTTTTTCATCCAGCTTTTGTTTATCACAATTATACAAATGCAGCAAACGTGAAAATACCGCCGAAAATTCTTTGGCTGTGCCATCACGCAACATTTGGCTTCGGTTTACGGCACCATTTGATAAAAAAACAGAGATATAAAACAGTACATCATAGCATAGTTTAGGATTTTGCAAATATGGAAAATCTTTTGTTTCTTCCAGTAATTTTACATTTTCAAGAACTTGTACCCTTTTTTCATCTGCAAATCCTGATTTTGTATTGATATTATCCATTTCTCTTAAAATTGATTGTGGATACTGTTTTTTTAGAGAGTTCGGTACATTGGTGATTTGTTGATATTCCTCGCTGGTCAGATTTTCATCCCCTATTAAGCCTAATGCGCAATAATCCCACTCTTGACCATAAGCGGTGTTATATTCCAATTTATCTTCTTTCAACAGCTCTTGTTGCACTCTATATAAGCCTTGCGGGCGAAGTTTAGCTTTTGGCACAATTTCTGTTTTGATATCTTTATAGGCGGCTTGTTTTACCTTATTTATCAATATCTCTTCTTGAAGCAGGTCGGTTTGTTCCTTGCTTAACGGCAAAATTTGGCGTAAGTATCCTCTTAGCTCGTCTTTCTTTTCTTTTGGTAAATTCTCTGATGTTGACAGCAAATAAATCAACATTGTCGTATCTGTGCCTATGGTCACATGTTCTATATTATCTTGCACAATTTGAGCCAATAACTCGGTATTTTTCTTATTCTTAATACTCCGAAACCACAACTCGCTCATTATCGGCGCATATTGGTTCAAACTTTGCGGATTTTGTTCTATATGCGCTTTTATCAATTCCAGCAGTTTATATGACACACTGGCGTTGTCTGATTTTTCTAAAACTGAAATACAAAATTCTTCCGTCAATGGCTTCTTTTCATTACGGTATTTCATCACAGCCGTAGCGGTTGACAGCGGACTTTGCGGATTGGTTATTTCTATGCGTTTTATCATGTTTTATTTCGTAAAAGGTTTCTTTAATAGCAGACGGTTGTATCCATAATTCGTTTTGGTTAATTTAATTAACTCCGGCGGTAGTTTTTTATACGATAATTCAGAAACCGCTTGCCGGAATAAATCTACCGGTTTGCGCGGATCTTGTATTAGGTGTCCAACTTTGCCGAAACGAACATCATATATTGTTTTATAAACTTCCTCCGGTGGTTCTGCCTTTTGCGCATATGCTTCGCAATAAACATTCAACAAAGCCTCTATGCTTTTGTCTCGTAAATTGGTTTTTGGTTTTTGGACGAAAGGTTCTCCATTTGCCAGCTTGATGAGGCGGAAATTTGCCTGTGCACCGCGATTTACCGCTTGCGCCAACTCTGCTATGGTCACATTTCCTTCTTTTAAGGCTAGCTCATAATCTTCCAATAATCTACTGCCGGAAATCTCAGGATATCGCAACCAATGGGCAACATTTTCTCTTGTCACCGGAAATGCAAAACAGCTATGCAGTAGCCAATCTGCCTCTGTCATACTGTTCGCGCGGAGAATGAGCTCATATAAACTGATATTCAACAATTCGGCGGTGCCTTTATAATTAGCCGCTTGCAATCTTTCTTTGATATCTATTTTTTCTGCCAAAAACTTTATTAGAAACAGTTCTATCAGATGCCCTTTACAAATATCTTCCCAATATCTTTCATATACATCGGCACTTTGTTTTTTTAACGACGGAAACTCTTTATCTGACGGTCGTATCCCTTGAGCATCCAACAACAGCAGTATTATATCTTCTTGTACTGTTCTGGTTTGGTGCTCGCTTATTTGCAGATTATTGCCCAATGCTCGCAAAATTCTCTTTAGGCTTCCCGCGCACATATCCTTTTGGGTCGGAATAGAAAGTTTGGCAGACGCTTGACTTAGCCCTGCAATGATGGAAAATACCTCTTGCGGATTTTGCTTAAAATTAGTCTGTACATACGGTTCATACAAATCAAGCATCTCTATAATCAGCGAAATATCCGCTTTTGTTACCGTTCCTATAGCTTCTTTGGTTATTTTTTCACAATTTTTCAGCAGCTTTATGATGTCGGGTGCCAAACGCTGCGGATATGCCTTGTATAAACCTCGGTCTATGTTCAAACGTGGACTTGATACACTGTAACTTTCTTCTTCCATATCTGCGTATTTCTTTTGCACATTTTCCCATATTCTTTGAGCTATAGGAGCGCTTTTTTCTGTATGGCGTTCATATGATTTTAATTTTTCAGCAAAGGCATATTCTTCTTCCGTATAGTTAGTTTGCGGAAAATGCCTTTCTATAACCTGACATATTTTTTCTATAACTTGTTCGGAGGTTTCTCTTCTTCCTAATATTGTTGCTAAATAGGGTAAAAATGCATCTAGTTTTGCTCTATTTATTGATAGGGCTGATGATATCATATTCACTAATTTAGACGCCACACTGCTATTTGCGGTTGAGCTTAAAATTTTATGGCAAAAATCAGGCGTCACCCCCTTTTCGGTTTTACGGTAGTGTTGTATCATTTCATTACACTGTAAAACACTTTTTGGATGAGTGACGCCCTGTATCATCTGCTACCTCGCGCGTTAGTCTTTTACCTCAAAGGCACAGAATACATCTTTAGTCAAAGAACTTCTTTCCAATACATTTTTGAGCCCTTTGCTTGTGACCGATGCATCTTTGGCAATATATATATTACTTACTTCCGGCTCGGACATAGCTTGTTCCAACTCAAATAAGCTGGTTATTTCTTTGGTGCCTTTCAGACCTTTAATGACCGCTTCTTCCCCAACGGCATTAACCGGATATACTCTGTTGCCACCAAAATCTTTATATGGACGTGCCATTATCGTTTGAAGCACTATCGTTTCTATCTGGTCTTTGTTATAACGTTGTTCTGTCATAATTATCTCCCTCTTTTGGCATTGTTCATAGCTATATGCATCGGCACGTCTTTTTCAAACTCAACGTTTGTCAACTGTATCGCATCTACCCTGCTCTTATCTCCTTCTCCCATGTTTTGGAGATATTGGCAAAATTCTTCAGCGTTATCATCACCGGTTGTTGCTAATTCCGGATCTATACGCATCATTAGTGATGCCACAACCTGTGCGTTGTTGACATTATCGTAAGGCGCTGTTTGTTGGCTCAAATAATTTCCAATAATGCTATAATCGCCGCTTTCGTTGACTTCGTTTAAGTTTACATAGAAAACGCCGTTTTTCTTTAACTTAGCTTTATCGTCATCACTTACGTCAAAGTCTGCCAAAATCATCGCATTTTGGTTGCCTTTGTTATAAACAATAGCAGCTAAACCTACTTTTTGGTTTTCTTCATCGTTTACAAAAACGCAGGTGGTGTTGAAGTATTTGTTTTGCCCCATGGCTATTTCTTTGCTGACTTCGTCCCCGCCTAAGTTTTCTTCATCCCAATGTGGTGCTTCTTTGGCGTATTTTTTCATATTGTGGTTACGCATACTCTTGATGATGAAACTATCGGCAAACTGATTGGTGTTTATCAAACTTTCTCGGTCTATTTCAACGCTTTCATCACGAACCGGCGCTATGTACACTTGTTTTAACGGCTTGTCATAGGTCGTTTCTATATCATAGTTTGGTACAAAAATGCGTTGATATTCGTCTTCTTTGGCCAACATTTGTGTTGCTTCCAGCAATGTTGTGTCATCAAAGACATCATCTGCTGCTATATGTTGTCCTTTTAGATCTTCTTTATATTCCTCTCTGATTGATGAAATCAAAACATCTTTAATTTCATCCAATTCAACATTCGGCATGTCTTCCGGACGCGCATTATACATTTTGGCCACAGAATCTTCTCCGACATATCCGGCAAACTCAAAGTTTAAACCTTTAGCTGTTTGAACCAGAGATTTCCACAAACTTTCTATCTTTTTATAGTCCTCTTCCGGATTTTCCGACTCACGCAATAAGCTGTTAATGCTGTCCGGAATAATCATATCTTTTAATTTGGAGGCGACTTCATTTTCAAGCATTGTACCTCTTACGAGCAACTTTTTCTTTTCGCGCTGAGCGATACGTTTGCTCATCTCCCACTCTACTTCTTCTTGACTTTGTGCTTTGGAGGCGTGTCCTAATTTTGCAAAAACGCCTGCACCGCTTTTTCCTTTCGGTTGCGCAATTTGAGAGTGTTGATAAAGCTTGAAGACATAACGTAAGTCTACAACCGCCTGACTTTCCAAATATGCTGTATATCTTTCCGGAAAAGAATCATCTTTTGCGGTTCTTAAGATGAGATTTTCTGTTTCAGCAAGGAGTGCCCCATATTGGGTCGCAACTTTAATTGTTCTATCTATATGTCTGATATTAAACAATTCTTCTTGCGGGATCTTCTTCTTTTCTTCCGGTGTTAAACCAACGGTTCTGAAATACATCAAGGTTTCAGCTAACATCTCCGGATTTTTATCAAACGTTACCGGATCCATCATATATACGTGATATGCCGGAACGCCGGTTAAATGTTTTAACGTTCTTGATAAATAATCAGCCTTTTCAGGATCGGCGATTTGACGAATATCAATCCCCATACCTTGACGAGATATCATCGGTTTGGTCATTTCTTTTGCACTGGACCCCATATCTTCCGTGGCTTGGTTTGCCGTGCCTAAGAACATAAATGTCGCCGGAATTTCCGAACGTTTAATCGTAAACTCTTTATCATCTTCACCTTTTAACTTTAACTCATCAGCGCCCGGCTCTGAGAAAAAGGCCTCAATCTTTAACCATGCATCAACGGCAGGACCACGGTTTGATTCATCACGGATAACGATACGACCATAATCAGGTGAGTTCGGATCTACCAGAGCGCGTAGCAACGGTCCGTTTGATACAACGAAACCTAACGAGCTACTATCCTTTTCGTATGGAATCTTTTCCATTTCCATCACTTTATCCAATACACCTTCAATGTAGGCTGTATCTCCTTTTATAGCCCCCCAGTCTATCGCTGTGATGCGTTTTCCTTCGCGCATTTCTTGCGTTACAATATCGTTGCCAAACATTTTTTTCATATAGGCGATGGCGTTTTGTGACAAGGCTTGTTCCGGATCTATATTGCCCATCTGCACTCTCGCATCTATTTTTCTTTGTTTTCTTGTTTCATCAACGCTGAATGTTGTTACTTTGTACAATTCATCAGGATTATCTATATTGTTGCAGTCTACGACCAATGCACCTTTCGGATGTACCAAGGAACCGATGGCTTTACTTAAATACGTTTTACCGTTACCAGGAGCACCCATGGTCGTGTAGCCATAACTTTTACTTGATTCCGGTGTACGGCTCTTATCTAAACGAAGCAACATTTCCGTCATATCTTTCATCATCGTCGGATCGGTTACGACTTGACGTATTAAACGACCATATATCGCTTCTTTACTGTCTGTTCGCATTGTCGGAATGTATATTGCATCTTCTTCTGAAGCCAACCATGTTATCTTCCCTGAAACTTTGTCTATTATCGGTATTGGAAACTCTTCCGTTCCGAATTTGTGTCTATATATTTGCGCCATCTTTTTTCTCCTTTTTGCCTGGCCTCATTCTTCTTTTATTTTACCATATTTCTTATATTGGTGCAATTAATAAATCCTTTGTTTATCGCTTTTTCATAGATTTTAAGGTCTCAATTATTAGTTTTTCCTTAACACTATTCGTCATTGGTTCTTTTATTGTGCTATGTTTCAATCTTTTCCTTAGCATTTCCATGATTTTTTCCGGAATTTGTTCTCCCCTCTCTATTCCGTCAACATAGTCAATACGCATGCACCCCTCTTTTTGCATTTCATGGATGAGTGGTTTAGTATAGCCACCACCTCCTCCAGAAGCATGGTTTCCCATGAAGAAACTATCAAAGGTCAGCTGTTCATTTTTCTCTAACATTGTTCGCAAACAATTATTAACGACACTTTCACCATTGCGCATATCAAAGTAGTCATCATTTCCACCATCCGTTATTGAAAAGATATGAGTAAAACCACTCTTAACATGCGGATGTTTGCCCATATCTTCGGATACATCCTTTAAGAATTGTTGTATCGCTGGAAGCAAGTAGTCGCAGGCTCCTCCCTGACCATCGCGAACACTTTCAATATTCTTACCGATTTCTTTGGTCTTCGTGTCCGGTGTTGCTACCGTTAACGGATATGGCTCACCCATCATGTATATATAAACGTTGATTTCTTTGAAACTGCGGGCAGCTTCATACAAAATGCACGATATTGCCAAAGCACTTTCAAATGGACGTCCCGTCATGGAACCGGAGCCATCTATCAGGATTCCGAAATTTGATTGCGGAAGTTGCACTTCTTTGATGATTTCTTCTTCCGAATATTTATATTTTGTGCGGAAACGCTCCAAATCTTTTTTGGTAATATTCGGGTCGTGACGGCGCAATTTTTTCTGTAATTCAACATGACGTTGTAAATCAATTGTTTTGCCTCCCTGAACCGGTAATTGCGTCATTTTTTCTTTCTGATGCTCTTTACCGCGTTTGATGCTGTCAAACTTGTTTTGCGTGATGATTTCTTTGATTATCTTTTTGGCAACGGCAATTTCATTTTTAAATTGCGCAACATAACGCTGGTACTCATCCCAGTTTCCTTCGCGATAAAACCGTGCCGCACGCATATTATCCGGCGTCAACTTTTTCATATCATCAATATCTATTAGTGTCGGCGAATCATTCTGCGGCAGATAATTTTCCAGACTGTCATTATCATTTTTACCACCTTTTGAGGAGTTGTTATTTGCGCTCACCTTTTGCGGGGCATCGCCATACTCTCCGTTTTGTTCATGCTCTGGCAAATCATTAACTTTGACACCGTTTTCTTTGGCCTTTTCTACCAATTCTTTAATACTTTCAGCTTTTTCTTCTAACTCTTCTGCTCGCTCTTCTGACATCTTTGGTTGATAGATGTCGGTATTTGGCAATTCAAATTGTTTCGTATCAGGATATTCTCCATTTTGACCTTGTTGGTCTTGTCCTTGGTTGTTCCCATGACCTTGTTGATCTTGTCCCTCTTGACCTTGACCGCCGCCTTGGCCTTGTTGATTTTGGGAGCCGGCTTTCTGACCTTCTTGCTGTTGGTCTTGACCGCCGCCTTGGCCTTGTTGATTTTGGTCACCGCCCTGCTCTTTATCTTGCTGTTGGCCTTGACTGCCGCCTTGGCCTTGTTGATTTTGGTCACCGCCCTGCTCTTTATCTTGCTGTTGGCCTTGACTGCCACCTTGGCCTTGTTGATTTTGGTCACCGCCCTGCTCTTTATCTTGCTGCTGGCCTTGACCGCCGCCTTGGCCTTGTTGATTTTGGTCACCGCCCTGATCTTTATCTTGCTGCTGGCCTTGACCGCCGCCTTGGCCCTGTTGATTTTGGTCGCCTTCTTGCTGGCCTTGTTGCTGTTGATTTTGCTTAGATTGCTGTTCTTTCGTTTGTTGACCGTCACTAATCGGTGGTTGTGGAAATGGAGGCATTCCACCCATTTTTCCGCCACCTTGACCACTGCCTTGGCCTTGCTGTCCCTGACCTTGACCTTGCTGACCGTCCTGAGGTTGACCTTGTTGTCCTTGCTGTTGCATCTGCTGAATTTGATTTTCTAAATTTTTTTCCGCTTTTTGATAAAGTTCTTCCATATGCGGAGCTACAAACATATCAAAGAATTCATCCGTTAAATCTACACGGCGACGACTCATTGTTGTCATACGTTTTTTATATAACGTTGCATTTAATTCTTTTAAGCCTTTATTCGGTTGCGAATTTTCAAACTTATCACATATTTCTCTGATGCGCTCAAAACACTCTCCGGCACTCATTTTTCGGCCGTCTTTGTCTCTACCGCTCAAAAGTTCCGGATACAAATGCAAACTGTGCCAATCTTCTTTTTTCAAACCATCTATGATGCCGTTATTGGCAAAAAAGCTATTTCGTGCAATGGCCTTAACATGCGCAATTCGCTTTTCCGCATCGGCTTTTAATTCTTTTTCAGCTTCTGATAAACTTAAAGGCTCCAGATATTTCATACCAACGTTAATGTCAGATTCTAACTCATTTAAATGTGCTCGGTCAAAATCTCCACCAAAGTTTACCGCATAACGGTTCGCATACATATTTTCCAACTCGTCAAAGAAATAAAAACGATATGTATATTCCAACTTTAGTCGGGTTGCCTCTTTGGCAGCTTTCATCCAACCATCCATATCTTTACGGTTGGTGCACTCTTTCATTTCTTCAATCAACGCATTTTGGCGCTTTTCTATCTCTTCCATACGTTTACTTTGGGTAAACTGCGTTCCTTTGGAGTGCGCTATTTCATGGTTCATGGCTGTGGCCGCGGCATCAACACCGGTCACCAACGTCCATAACATATCGTCTATAATCATATTTTTAGACGGAATAAAGCAATAGCTGATGTTTGGATAACCGTTTTCACTCCATACCAGCTTGGTGTCTTTATTATCCACCGCACTCTCTACAATCATCGCGTGTCTTTGTAACTCTTGTTGCATATAAGAAGATGATGCGATACGACGCCAAATCGTACTGTTTGAAATGCGCTGTGCTTGATTTCTTTTATCCCATTTGGATTGAATTTCAGGGTGTATGGCGTATAAACCCAAGGCTACTCCCCAGAAAAATTGGGATTCTTCATCTTTTAAGTTCAGAGGTGTTTTGATATCGCCGGTGGCTAAGAAATGCTCAAAATTTTCTTCATGATTGGCAAAAATTTGCTTTTTTTCTTCGCTTTCTTCAAACATCGGGGCGAGCTTTTTATACAATTCGCGAACATACTTTTCGGTATAATCATCTGGATTTCCGCTTAAAAATTTTTTTGAGAAATCAATACGCATTTGGTTTAACGGATTTTTCACAATATCCCTAATATGGCGGATTTTGGCTTCTTGCCTGTATTTTTCCGTTCCTTCAACTTCGGTTGATATACCAATCATATCGGCAGCATCTTGTTTCATCTGCTCTTTAACGGGTGGCTCTTCTTGATTTTCATTTTTTTTATTAAATATATCCATAATTCCCATAGCACACCTCTTTTTTATGCTTTTGGTTTAAAATACCATATTTTAAAAATACTGGCAAGCACTTTTTTATGAAATATTTTCTAACTCATTGAATCTTTACAGTTTCTTAAACTTTTGATATTTTTCTCTTCAGACTTGACTTGAAATTTAAAAAGTTGATACTTGTTTTTAAAGGTTTTTTATTGAGAGTGTGTGGTGGAAGGTTCTTTACGTCAATTTCAGATTTTTCCATGGGTGTTGTCCGGATTTCTTTTCTTCGGGCTAACGCTTGCGGCTAATCTTTTTAATCTTGACAACGCTATGCTTAATTTGTGGGGGGCGCTTGCCATGGCTGTGGCGTTTAATCCGCTGCGGCTCAAAAATCAACCCTTTCGCATTTGGGGGATTATGGCGCTTATTGCCGCTCTGCTTCCCTTTTATCTTAAAGCTCATATCTGGGGCGTATGGATTTTTGCGCTGTTCCTTATCTTTGCTATGCTCCTCAAACGCGACTACTCTAAAACGGATGTTTCCGCTTATGGTTTGCTCTTGATTATGGGGGGCTTTTTCTTCAATCTTTCTCTTATTACCAATACGGGACACGCCGATATTCAGTATGATTTTGCTTCGTGTTTTAATTACATTGAGTATATTTTAGATAATCATTTCTTATTTTGGAACGAAAATCCGCTCTTAACCCGCCCTTCATACTCTACTTATCACCCGATTTTGCATTTCTTTTTGGCGGCGGCGGAAATGCGGTTTGCGCTCCTCTTTACGGACAGTATGCAAATTGCTGCAGAAACGGCACAGACGGCCTTTTGTTGCTATATGCTTTGGTATTATCTTATTTGTGAGAGAATTTTAAGGCTGTTTAATCTGCAACCTATCTCTTATTTTTGCGGCTTATTGCTCGTTATTTTCTTTCCGGCTTATAACGCCATTGCCGGATTTTTTAATAACGACTGTTTGCTTTTGCCGTTGCAGGCGGGCACTATCTATTATTCCCTGCTCTATTATCAAAACCGAGAGCGCAAAAACTTAATCTATCTTTTTATTTTTGCAACGCTTGCCGCCCTCACCAAACTTTCCGCCATTGTAGTTTTGCCTTTGACGGCGGTTATTCTGCTTGTCAGGCTTATTCAACACCATGACAAACAAACTTGGCTTGAAATCGGTCTATTCAGCATTTGTCTGCTCGGCGGCTTGGCGATTTGGCCTTTGTATCAGCACTTTTTCTTACACGTTGAGGCAGCTTTTGTGCCGCCGCAAGAACATTTATCGCTTCAACCTTACTCTTATTGGCAAAGGTTTAACCCATTGGGGGCTTGGTTTTATGATCGGATATTTTATAACGACTTTGGCATCAACCTTTGGGAAACGATGACGAAAACGGCTCTCTTCGGGCAATGGGATTTTTCGTACCGCGCTAATGATATTATGCCGCTTATTTATATGCTTATCTGGGCTTTCAAGGCGATTTTGCTGTTGCTCTGGGGCGTGGTGTTTTATTTTTGCTTTTACAAAAGAGCAACTAACTCTTGGTTAGCGATGGTTTTACTTATGGGGATTTTAGCGGGGCAAGTTGCTTTTGGGCTGATGCACCCGTATATGTGCAACCAAGATTTTCGGTATGTGGCAATTATTCCCCTTGCATGGGCGATTTTGTTGGCGCAATTTTGTAATTTCATCCCACGCAAAGGGCAAATCTGCGTCCTTATTCTTATCAGCGTATTTGCCTTTTTGAGTGCTTTTATTTGGTGGCGGATTTCTTTTTAGTCTCGGCTTTCTCACCCTTTTATCGCTATCTCTGTTTGACTTTGCCTTTAAAATGTGGTATTTTAGAGGTCTAAGAAAATATATTTATAACTAAAATTACTCATTATGGAAAATTATTTTAAATTCGTGGATACGAACCGCGAAGATTTTCAGAAATTGATGGTTGAAAACGCTTATCGCTGTAACGCTGCCGGACGGCAATTTATGGCGGAACGTGTACATGTTGTAAAAGCTCGTCAGGTAAATCTTGATGCCGAAACTCTCCGCTATGCGGAAGAAATCGGTGGATTAAAGCCTGGGGATACATTCAAATATCCCAACGCTCAGGGAGGGATGTCTAAGGCTGTCGTATGCTCGTTGTACGACTTGCCGAAAAACCTAGTCAACCCTTATCTTTATTGTTTCAGCGGTTTCCTCACGGCTCCGCTGTTTGCAATGGAGATTTTACGGGGGTATGCCAAGAAAACTCATAGAGTGTTACCGTTCCTGACCTCTGGCAAGGAGGGAAACAAAGGCGTGTTCAAGAAGTTGTTCTATCGTTCAAGCGGGCTTATCCGCAAAACGGAGTACGACACCTACACTGCCTTGATGGCGCAGATGACCGGAAAGGACTATGCGTATCGGAATTACTTCCCGAGTAACGATGACGACTCGGAGGGCAATCTTATTGAGATATACAATTTTGCCGTATCTCAAGGGCTTAAAGAAGTTACATTCGTCATCTGCTCAGGCAATCCATTTTATGACAAGCGCTTGCTTGCCGAGTGGATGTGGCAGCTCAGACAAGAAAAATTTGCGGCTATTAAAGTCAACCTCGTGTTGGTTCACTGCCCGATTTTCTTACCGAAAACTGACAAGGTTGTCATTCCTGAAGCAAAGGTATCTGAAATTTATCTGGGTTACATTGCTGCTTGCTTGGGCCCGTTAAAGAAAGATACTATTCGCCTTAATGGCGTGACAAAATCCACCGCGCCCGAACGCTACGCTATGCCTAAGGTTTTTAGTGCCGACTGGGAAAGATTTCGTGATATCATCGTTAACTACTCCAATATGGGGTGGCCGAATTATCAGGAAATTCTTTACGGTATTCCTCACGAGGAAGCAGTGTCAAACATTATCTTATCGGATTTGTTTGCTCGCAATTCCTACACACCGGAGGAATACGATGAAGGTATTAAGAACCTCATTGAGGATTATCTGAACTTCATTGGCGGGTCGTTCCAAAAACAATGCAAATTTAAGCAGTGGCTTATCAATACGCCGGATAAGCGTTATTTTGAATAAGTCGCGGCTTAAATTTCGGCTCCCTTCGGGGAGCTTTTTTTATGCTTTTTTATCTTTATCACCTTTCATAAGTGGATAAAATCTTGTTGCGATTGAAAAATACACCCACCGCTTATATTATGTTGGAGATTATAATAGAAGAGGATTTTCTTGATGTGGCAACCGGTTTTGATGATTAACGGGTTTATTATCTTTGTTTGGGGCGCGCTGATGCTCCTTCCCGCCGCTGTGCTCAAATATTATTCCGGTCATTTTGACGTGACGTTTATTGAGTGTTCTTTGCTCTCTATGTTTTTGGGCGGGATGCTCTTTTTTGCTAACTATGGGAAAATTAAAAATATCTCTATCTTGCAGGGATATTTGATTACGGTGACTTGTTGGTTTGTTTGCCCTTTTATCTGTGCTTTGCCGCTTTATGGCAACGGAGATATTTCTTCTTATGCAGATGCCCTCTTTGAAGCCACATCCGGCTTAACCACTACCGGTTCAACCATTTTAACCAACGTGGAAGCTCAGCCTAAGTCCGTCCTTTTCTGGCGGGCTATTCTTAATGGCGTCAGCGGTGTGGGGATTGTGATTTTTGCCGTTGCGTTGATGCCTTTCTTGGGAATCGGAGGTATGCATATTTTTACAAAGGAAAACTCTGATACCGAAGAGAAATTTTTGCCTAAAGTACGCTATATCGCTAAAGATATCATTATCGTTTATGTCATGCTTAATATTATTTGCGCGGTCTTGCTCAAATGGGCCGGTATGAACTGGTTTGATGCCATCTGCTTTGCTTTAGCCACTTTATGTACAGGCGGACTATCTACAAAAAATAATTCCGTTGCCTTTTTTGACAGCCCGACTATTGAAGCCGTTATCGGTATTTTTATGATTTTGGGGTCGTTGCCGATGACATATTTTATTCTGATTGCGAAAAAAAGAAGTTTTTCCTTCATTACCGGAAATAAACAAGTTAATGCTTTTCTTAAAATTGTTGTATTTTATATCTTAAGCATCAGTATTTTTTATGCGCTTTCGGCAAAAATTGATTTTACCACCGCTTTCAGACAAGTTTCTTTTAATGTTATTTCGGCAATGACTACCACGGGGCTTTCTTCATGTGACTTTATTCAATGGGGAAGTTGGGTTCCGGTTGTCTTTTTTATCCTTTTTATGACCGGCGGATGTACAGGTTCTACCACCGGTTCTATTAAAATTTTTCGTTGGCAGGTTATTGGAGCCTTTTTTAACAAAAATGCAACGACCTCACTCTCCCCTAATCAGGTTGCCGTTATGAAAGCCGGCGGAAAAATTATTGATGATAATATTGTGGCGTCGGTTTTTGTGATGGTGTTGGGCTTTTTGTTTGCTATTGTTTTCTTCACGCTCATTATCACGATGACCGGGGTTGATTTCTTAACGGCCTTAGGCGCTGTGACCGGTAATATCACGAACTCGGGTATCGGGCTGACTGAAGCGACAGGTCCTGCCGGCAGTTTTGCAGGCTTTACGCCGTTTGTGAAATATCTGCTCGCTTTTATTATGGTGTTGGGGCGATTGGAAGTTATTGCCGTGCTTGTCCTCTTACACAAAATTAAAGTTATGTAATTTTTCGCCTTTTCTTTTTGACAAAACTGTTGACATAATATTTTCTGCGGGTGTAACCTTGTCTTGATTAAAATATGATTATGTTTAACTTTAAATGTTATTTTTATGAAAAAATTAGGTTATGTTTCAGAACCGGAACAATATGCTTCGGCTGGAGATTTGTTATTTATTGAAAATTCTGTTGAGGCTCGGACTTTTTTTGAAGAAAGTTGCGGAAAAGGTGGGTATGTTTTCCTCTGTAACGTAGCTTTATCTTCTCTTCGTTATCCATCTTTACCTTTTTGGGTATATCTTGATGCAAAAGCTAAGAAAATTACTTCAATGATTCCTGCTTTTATTATGGATAATGTTGAGGATATTCTTGATTTGGAGTTCCGAGAAGTGAAGCCGTTTACTTCGGATGCTTTTATTTTCTGGAAAAATACATTGTTGGCTGTTGTGATTACTTCTACCGGCGAAATTACTATTCAGAGAGTACGTACCATTTTAACCGAGGAGGATATGCTTTCTATTTCTCGATTAGAAAATGCTTATAAAGTTAATGATGTCTATCCGGTAGAGCTCTATTCGGTTGCTAATCATAAGTTTGTTTGCGTTTGTTGGTCCATTGAGGCTGAAGATTACGATGGTATTATTTGGCATCCTGTTTGTCAGGACGACACTGCACTCACTCAGCAAGTTGATGTAAATATGTTAACTGAATATCCTATTGAATTGGGTGATACGGCTGTTATCGGTGGTGATGTTTATACGCTTTGTTATCGCAAAGATTTAGGTAAATATTTCCAGCGTAATGAGGTACAAACTAAACTTTCGGTTAACAAATCTAAGCCTGAAACAGAACAGATTGTTCCACCGCCTGAACCGGTTAAAAAGCCTGCACAGGTCTTTGCTATGCAAAATCCTCGTCAAGCAAAACCGCAACAGAAAAAAACCGCTAGTGGGCGATGCGTTTATATGAACATTAACGGAACAAAAAATGATGAGCCTATGGCTTCAGCAAAAACAAAGCCTCATATTATTCCTTTTAAACCTAAGAAATAATATGTTTGCTTACTTAAAAAGGAAGAGTTCATACTCTTCCTTTTTTGTTGTCTTTTACTATTTTGAAGTGGAACCTAGTCCCCCGTTACGCTTGGCTGTGGCATTATCCTCATATGTAAGACCATAAGGTATAAATATTCCCTGACATACCGATGCACCTGCTTGCAGTTCCAGCACTTTATCCGTGTTACTGTCATTGGTTAATTTTACAAAAATATGCCCCTCGTTATCCGAATAATAGTAATCACTATCTATCACGCCAATCGTATTGTCCATTTGCAAACGATATTTAAAACCTAATCCGGATTTGGGCATTATCCCCAAAAACCACCCCTCTTCTATTTTTACTCTTACTCCTGTCGGCAATAAAATATTTTCTTTGGGGCGCAATGTTATGGCAATCGGGGTAAAAAAATCATAGCCGGCAGAACCGGAAGTGGCGCGCGTGGGCAACTTGATGTTTTCATATATGCTTTTTATCTCTGCATCATCGGCTAAAAAAATACCTTTCCAGGCTGTATTAAATTGTTCAAAACTTACTTTTTCAAAAGTGGCAATTCTTGGCATTGTCTTCTCCTTATTCATTTTAGGTGATT
Organism: uncultured Alphaproteobacteria bacterium; assembly: GCA_944392315.1. Taxonomy (GTDB): domain Bacteria; phylum Pseudomonadota; class Alphaproteobacteria; order RF32; family CAG-239; genus CAG-267. The sequence goes on from CALXWH010000003.1 coordinate 16,784, forward strand.
ATGGGGGGATTTCTTGAGGGTGGCAATATTTTTCTTGATTTTTCCTCATTTATCTCATAGAGTAGCGACTAATTTCTTAATTATTGTTTCACTTAAATTTTTGTTTTTATGCATTCTGTTAAATTTAAAAAATTGTGTTTTGGCGCTTTGCTCAAACCCAGTTGTTGGGGTTGCGCCGCTTTTAATCATCAGGTTGTCGGCGGATGGATTGCTGTTATCTTATTTGCCTTGGTCGGGTGGTTTTATGTGGCAGCTGGCGTTGCCTTGTTGGTTGTGCTGTTTATGATGCACTTGATTGTTTCTCCGGTCGCTCAGTATAAAATTCCGATGAGTGATAAGGTGCTTTTCGTGTTGTTGTTTCATTCTGATTTTTATCGGAAATTTAAAACCGATTTGCGCCGAAAGATGTCTCTGGTGCGAATTATCGCTTTGCACGCTGACGGGCAGACGGAAATTATTTGGAAAGGTAAAGAAGTTTTTGGCTGTGATGTGCGATTTTGCCAATCGGGATTGTTTCTGTTTAAGCCGAGGCTTGCGTTTTGGGCGGTTGTTTCAGACGGATTTGAATATGGCAAAGATTTGGGACGACGTATCGGCGACTTGGTCTTTGATGAAAAAGCCTCTCTCAACAAACGAACTTTGCATTTTTTGATGAACAACACCTGCTTTGCATTGACGGTGGATGCGTATAATCGCGATTTGATTTTTACGTATTTTCATCAGGCGGTTGTCTTTAAGCCTTTAAATTCTGATGAACTTTCTCACATTGTGGTGGGAACGGCGCTGCAACATCTGGTGTGCACCATTGACGGCAAAGATTACCTTATCGGATATCATATCTCGGATATGGGCGTGCCGATGGCGTATCTGATTATTGCCTCTACGTTTATCTGGAAGCATAACGGTAAAGATGTTATTTTGCATGCCGATGAAAACGGTGCTTTCAAAATGCCTTTGCACTAATTTTTTCTCTTGACGACGCTCTTTTTGGGGCGTCTTTTTTTTATCCACACAAGAGAACATTTTTAGAACATTTTAATTGACTCTTGAAACTTTTTTGATTAAATTCTAAAAAAGAGGTGGTTATGAAGCATTATATTGCATTGGCAGATTGTGATTGTTTTTTTGTTTCGGCAGAACGCGCTTTTAACCCTAAATTAGAAGGAAGAGCCGTGGCGGTGCTTTCTAATAATGACGGTTGCGTGGTCTCTCGCTCCAAAGAAGCCAAAGCCTTGGGGCTTAAAATGGGCGAACCTTATTTTATGGCCAAAAAAGAATTTCCGGATGTTCTCTATGTGCGGGCTAATCACGATTTATATCAGGCAACTTCTCGCAAAGTTATGGCCATGCTGCAGTCGTTTACGCCTGATGTGGAAGTGTGTTCGGTGGATGAGGCTTATCTGGATTTGACGGGAACTAAGCTCCTTTATAAGCAAAATTATTTCAAAACCGCGCAAATGATTCGTACTAACGTATGGGATAAGCTCCATATTCCGATTTCTATCGGTTTGTCTTGCACCAAAACACTTGCGAAACTGGCCAGCGATAAGGCCAAAAATACCGGCGGTATCTTTGCTATCGGGTCGGCAGAAAGGCGCAAAATCCTCTCGCAAACGCTTATCTCGGATGTGGCCGGTGTGGGGCGAAAATTGATTTTGAAAATGCGCGAAGAATGTATTTTTACGGCTCTTGATTTTATCTGTCGGCCGGATTATTGGATTAAGGCGCAATTCGGGGCGCATGGGATGGACCTCAAAAATGAGCTCTCGGGAATTTCGCTATTTAAGGTTGAGCCAATCGGAAAAGCGCCGCTCTCTATTCAGCAAACTTCCGCCCTCAAAGAATTCAGCCGAGATATTAATGTACTCAAGGGGGATTTGTGTCGTCATATTCATACCGCTTGCCGCAAAGCCCGCAGTGAAGGCGCTAAAGCCGTGCAGATTGAAGTGATGTTGCGAACCAAAGATTTTAAGGTGATTACCGAAAAGGCAAAACTCCCCTTTCCTTCTAATCAGGAAAATGAAATTACTCCTTTGGCGATGGAACTTTTGAACGCACTCTATTCGCCGGCGATTATTTGGCGAAGCGTCGGGATTACGCTTTTGGGGTTGGTGTATCATGAAAAGGAGCAGTTGGATTTGTTTCAACCCGTGAAGAAAAGTGATGAGCGCCTCGGTAAAGTTTTGGATGAATTGGAGCAAAAATTCGGGAAAAATATTATTCACCTTGGGTGATTTTTGACTCGGCAAAGGAATATTTGGAGCGAGATATGGTGAGAAATGCCTAAAGTATGTTCTCTTGAGGGGAGTTTCTTCATTTGACTCGGCAAAAGGGCTATTTGGGGCGAGATATGAGGGAAATGCCTAAAGTATGTTCTCTTGGGGAGTTTCTTCATTTGACTCGGCAAAAGGGCTATTTGGGGCGAGATATGAGGGAAATGCCTAAAGTATTTTCTCTTGAGGGGAGTTTCTTCATTTGACTCGGCAAGGGGAAGAATTGGAGCGAGATATGAGGGAAATGCCTAAAGTATGCCCTTGGGGGAGAGTTATAGGGAAACTTTGTTTTTTTTTGATAAAGTTCATCTGGTTGTTTGCATTTCCGGGCGAAGAGATTGTTTTAAACGGCTTTTCTCTTTATTTTGTGCGCGGTCTTGGATAAACGATTTAATGTCTATCACGATGCCCTTACGCATAGAGCCGTCTCTTGATTGGTAGGCGTTGACCTCTTTGGTGTTTTCGCTAAAGCCCATCAGCAGTGGCTCGCCTTTTTCATTAAAATCATAGCACATCATCGCGTGTCCCGGGGCGTTGGTTGTGCCTCTCGTCAACATGATAATGTCGCCCTTTTTGATGCCTTTAATATCTTTTAACAAGCCGCTTTCTGCCTTTTTGACATATTTGTTCAGCTCTTCGGATAACTCCTTGGGGTGGACGATATGCTCTTTATCCAAGTTCTTATCAAACAGCGGAATATCATATTTTTTCTGCAACTTATAAAGCGAAATGATAATCCCTTTGGTGCAATTGCCGTGGTCGCGCGCACCGTCTAATTCTATCCCCTTAAACTCCTCATTGATACTTTCGCGCATATATTGCTCCGCCTCTCGCTTGCTGAGAACTTTTTTCAGGTAATCGTTGATTAATTCTTCTTGCTTTTCCTCTGGAACTACTTGTTTATACAATATCCCCATTTTCACAGTAAAAGCTTGACGCAAGGTCTTAAATTTTTCCTCATCCACATTTTTTATGGTTTCTTGATAACTCTTACAGGCTTCGGCGACTTTTTCGTTATCGTGATATTCACGATACAATATCTCCGCCGGAGCGGTTTTGATTAAGGTTTCCAAATCGTTGCCGGGATTTTTTTCGCTGCTGTTATCCTTGCGATATGCGTTATCTTGCTTGATTATTTGTTGCAAAGCGTTTTTGACCTCGGCGAGAGTTTTATCTTGCCAAAAGTCTTGACGCGACTTTTGATAGTCTATCGCCTTTTGATTGCGCGACAGCACATCTTTGATATAATTCGCATACAGCGCTTCGCTTTTATCTTTTTTCATCATCGCGTCCCTCTTCGCTTATTTTTTATCAGAATAACATATTTTTAACACTTTAGCAAGCCTCCAGACTCATATTTTCCCATTGACCGAGAGGCAAAATTGTGGTATAGTATAGGCGTGATGAATATTAGTGTGGTTGATTATTTAGTTGAATATTATTAGTAATAACATAACAGGGATTACTGTTTGTTTGGAGAGATTTTGATGCGTTGGGGATTGTGAGTGGCTTGGCAACAGGTTATTTATGGTCTTTAACAATTCACTTATAACATCTTGATTTAGAAGGCGTTCGCTTGCGCTGATGCTCCTACGTGGAGAGATGATCGGGATTTATGGGTTAAAAGAAGTTTTGAAAAATAAACAAGTGCTTTGTTTCATTAAATTGTTTGAAACATGACAGTTGATTTTACAAGCATGATTCTCTCTATGAGAGAAAAGCTGACTAAACCGTTATTAATCGTAACGGTTGTGAGTGTAATCGCAGCCATTTTCCTCGGCTGGGGATTTGGCGTTTTGGCGGCTGTATTATTTGTTTTTGTAGTTTTCATCAACGGTATGTATGTAATCATGCCGGGACATGCTGGCTACAAAATCACCTTGGGTAAAATGGCTAATTCCAGCTTCCACTCTGGTTTTGGTTGGATGATACCATTTATCTCCTCCATGTCGGAGGTGGATATCACCCGCCAGACGCACAAGGATACAAACGCCATGAAGAACCGTGAGCGTCGGGATATCTTCCTGACATACGTGTTGACGTGGTATTTGAATCCCAACAACGTTCATATTCTCCATGCTACCATTGGAGAAAATGAGTACGTTGGAAAAGCCTTGTGTCCGCAGTTGGACGCTGCTTTCACTGAGGTGGTTGCCAATAAGACTTATGAAGACATAAACGGCAAATTAGCCGATTTGTCTGCTGAGGTAAAAGCCAACTTTGAGCCGAGATATGACCATTCTCTGTTCCAAAATGTTGAGCTTAACATCATTGAAGTTAAGTTTGACAAAGATTATGAGGATGCTGTCTCAGAGATGGCCAAGGTGGAAATGCAGCGTAAGATTGTAGAGGAAAAGGCTGAGCAGCTGAAGATCTCTACCACAGCGAAAGCTGAAGCCACAAAAATTGCGGCGGCTGCTGATGCTGAAGCTATGAAATTGAAGGCTGAAGCAGAAGCTGCGGCTCTCAAGATGAAGGGTGCTTCTGAAAATGAAGTTCGGGAGCGTTTAGGAGAAATCCTGAAAGAACATCCTGAGCTCATCAAGGAAGTTTTGGCCAAGAACTTCCCGAAGGTTTACGGCGGTGGTGCATCCCCGCTCATCAACCTGGACGAGTTACTTGGCGAGAAGTAACCCTATCCCTGTTAGGAAGGTTCCCTGTGCATTGGCACAGAGAACCTTTTTTTGTGCGCCCCTCTTCTTTTTTAGCCTAAAAAAATTCCGCTCCTTATTCAGAAACGGAATTTTCATCACTCATTTGACTTTGCGGATTATTTTTCTGCATCACGCAATACGTCTATTGCTCTTTGCAACTGAACTTCTTCTACCGCATACAATGGCAAACCATTCAATACCAAAGTCGGCACGCTACGCATACCAATCTTGTCGGCGGTTTCTTTGATGCTTGCTAACAACTCTTTGGTTTCTTCTGATGCATAGTCCTTTTTGAATTGTGTCATATCCAAATCCATGTTGCGGGCTAACTTGTCTATAACCGGTTCGTTCACAACTTTTTCTTTCATCAGTCCCGTGTACATTTCTAAGAATTTGCCTTGCTTTTGGGCGGCAACGGCGGCTTTAGCTGCCAACTCAGAATTTGGTGATAGGAAAGATACTGGTTTGAACACAACTTTTACATCTTTGTTCTTTTTGATGATGTTCTCAATTTTTGGAGCCATTAAGCGGCAATATCCGCATGAGAAATCAAAGAACTCTACCAAAACATATTTGCCATCCGGGTTGCCGGCGTATAAATCAGCCTTGTTAATTTCATCAACGTATTTTTCATACTTTTCAGCTTGTTCCAACAACTTTTGTTGTTCTTCTTGCTGTTGATAGATTTGCAAAGCGCCGACAACAATTGGCGGGTTATCCATCAAAATGTCTGCTACTCTTTTTTCTAACGGGGTTAATTCTTTTTCGGATGCCTCTTTCTTGGCGTTGGCGTCTTTATGAAAAGCGGCAACCGCATCGTAAGCTATTTTCGGATTTTTCTTCAATACGCTCACTACGGCTTTGGCTAATTCTTCATCCGAAATATTATCCAAATTTTGCGCTGCCATTGTGTTTGCACTAAATGCCAACATAACAGCTAGGGCTGTGGCTGATAACAATTTTGTTTTTCTCATTTTGTCCTCTCTTCTGCTCTTTATTTACAGGTTTCTTGGTTAAAATCACATTTGCCGAACTCGTTGCCGACCTTATCTTTGTAACGGATACGCATATTTATCCCCTCATTGATAAACATCGGTTTGATTTTCGGACACATCTCTTGGTACGCCTTGCTGCAGGCTTCACTCTCTATGCTCTTGGTCAGCGCGGCTTTTTCTTCGGCGGTATCTTTGCTTATGTCTATATTCGCTTCATAAATGTATGAAATCACCTTGTCTTGATATTCTATATCGGTCCAGGTGGTTACCGCGTCTATCTTTTTAGGCAAGGTCTTTTTGATTGTATCTAACATTATGCCTATTTGTTTTTCACGCTCGGCATCAGCGGTTGCTTTTTTTTCAGCGGCGGCTTTTGCCTCGGCTTCGGCTTTGGCTTTTTCTGCAGCGGCTTGCTCTTTGGCGGCTTTTTCTTCCGGCGTTTCATTTATTTCGGCCAGCAAATTTTGCAGGTTTTCATCCTCGGATACCGACAAATCTAACTCATCTTTTGGTGCTACAGTTTTGGCTTCCTCTGTTTTTTTAGCCTCACTTAATATCTCCGGAGATAAAAGGTCTTTTTCGGGCATTACATCTTCTTTGGTCAGGCCCTTTTCTTCTGCTTTCGGCTCACCTAATCCCCAATCTTCATCCAATGATAAATCATCTTCCATATCCAGTTCGTAGTCGGCCATGGCTTGTAATGTTTTATTGACATCACCTAATGACTTTAACTCATCTTTTCCTTCTGTTTCAGAGGTCTGGGCAGCGGTTTGCTCTGCTGCTTCTGTGGATTTTTTATCTACAGAAGATTTTTTTGTATCAAAACCTTCCGCCTCTATGATGTTGGCACGGAAATTTTCAAACTGATAGTTTAAATATTCTTCCAACGACAATTTGTTATCTTTGTTGGTGTCCATTTTTTTGAACTCGTTTACAAAGATGGCTTCCGTTGCTTTGAGCTGCTCGGCCGCAGTCAACGCATACGCGCTGCCCACAGACGACGCAACCAGCGAAACTGAAAATAATAACAGAGATTTTTTCATTGGGTTTCACCTTATAAAATTACATTTATAAGTGATTTTTGCACCGATTGTCTTAAATTTTCTTTAACAGATGAAAATTATTTGCACCGTCATAGAACGTTACCGCATTGGCTAATTTTTGATAAGCCGTCGCATATTTTTTGATACCGGCGGCACGCTCCAATATCAGAGATTTGGGGACATAACGATTGATTTTCTTGGCTCTTTCTTCGGCGCGCTCAATCGCTAATGCCGTATCGCAGACGATGAAATCTACCGCCGTATGATAGCCCTTTTTATGGATATTCTTAAATAACTCCAAATGCGCCGGATTGGTGCCGCTATGTTCAAACATGATGTTTAATTTCATATTCATCGCGCGACGCAATAACTCATAACCGATAATACGCGCGGTCATCTCGTGGTTTTGAAAAGCAACAACATTGCCGAATTTGGCCAAATCTTTTTGATAGGACGGCAGAGATATCATTATCTTATCAAAACTCAAAAACAGAAAATTCTTAAGCTGATGTGTGGCGCAAAAAGTGCTTTTGCCGGCACCGGGAATACCTGATATTTGTCTTAATTCCGGCTGTGCAACCGGTTGAAGCCCTCGCAAATTATCTGCAATTATCGCTTCGGTTTCTTTGCTCTTAATCGCTTTATAGTCTGAAGTTATCAGCTGATTGATGGACGGCATTAGGGTTTTTAACATATTCTCACCTATATTGCCCAAGACTCGGCCGGTCTTAATTCTTCTAACAGAGTAAATGTTTTACTGGCTATCATCAGCTCTTCGTTTGCCGGTATAACAAAAACTTTTACCTTGCTTGTCGGCGCGCTGATATCTGTTGGTGCCGGGCGCTGTTTATTCTTCTCGCTATCTAATTCCAACCCAAGATATTTTAAGCGTTGGCACAACTTTTCCCTAATTAAGGGTGCATTTTCGCCAATGCCTGCCGTGAAAATCAACGCATCAATGCCGCCTAAGACTGCCACGTACGCACCGATTTTTTTGAGCAATCCATACACAAACGTATCTATAGCCAAGCGGCAGAGCTCATTTCCTTTTTCGGCATTTTCTATAATATCGCGCATATCCGAATGACCACCGGATAAACCGTACAACCCACTTTGTTTATTAAGCATTAAATTAACTTCATCGGCGGTTTTGCCTTGGGTCTTCATAATATGCAATGGAATATACGGATCCATATCTCCCGAACGTGTTGCCATCATCACCCCGGCAGACGGCGTATAGCCCATGGTCGTATCAACGCTCTTACCATCTTTTATGGCCGTTACCGAAGCACCGCCCCCTAAATGGCAGCAGATAAATTTACCTTTTCTCCCCAGTAACTCGGCAGCTTTTTGCGCGGCATAATTATGTGACGTTCCATGAAAGCCATAGCGGCGAATGCGGTCTTTCTCATAATATTCTTTTGGGATAGCATACATAAATGCCGGCTTTTTCATACTTTGATGATACGCACTGTCAAATGTGGCTACTTGTATCACGCCGGGAAGAAGCTCCGTCATTGCCTCAACCCCATGCACAAATGCCGGTCCGTGCAAGGGTAGCAGTGGCAGTGTGTCATATATTTTTTTCATCACATCTTCATCTATAATAACCGAACGATCAAAATATTCTCCCCCATGCCCCATGCGATGTCCGACGGCAGAAAGCTCAGAGGTATTTTTCAAATATTTATGTGATAAATAGTCCAATATGGTTTTGATGGCTTCTTTATGGTCGGCAACCGCACACTCACAGGCTAATTCATGCCGATTATCCGGCTTGACGACTAACTTTGACCCGGGCAACCCTATGCGGTCTACCATGCCTTTGGTCAAAACTTCATGCACGCCTTTATCCATCTTAAAAAGCTGGAATTTTACGGTTGTTGAACCAGAGTTTAATACCAATATTTTTTCCATATATTTCTCTTTCGGTTATTCACATTGTCGCCTGATTTAGCACAAAAATCTTTTTTTGGCAATAAAAAAATATTTCCGCTTGGGGGAAAGTTCGGATTTTATCATTGAAATTAAGCTTTTATCGTTTATACTCCCTTTGATTTCAGAGAGTGATTTCAAGGTTTACGGTAATATTTTTTTAGGATAACAGATGAAAGACGCCAGCAGAGTTCAGGCTATTATTGAAACGCTAGAGAGTATCTTTGAGGATAAATTTCCGGCGGATAATATTCTTGATAAATATTTTAAAGACCGGCGCTATATCGGCTCTAAGGATAGGCGTTTTATTGCCGATAATGTTTGGGCGATTATTCGTCAGCGGATGCATTTGTCCGAGGCACTCGGCGGGGTGGTTTCGGCAAGGCTTTTTGCAGCGCTTCATTTTGTTGATAAAGATTTGGATTTGCTTTTTAACGGGGAGGAATATGCCCCTCTAGTACTTAGCCGAGAGGAGAAAAATTTACTCGCTAAAGCGCAAGAGTTTGAGGATTTTTCTCAATATGCTTGTTATGAATGTCCACGTTGGCTCTTTGATAAAATCAATAATCCGGCGCTTATTGATGCGCTCAACACGACAGCGCCGGTTGATGTGCGGGCGAATTTGGTTGACCGTGAACACGCTCAGGAACGTTTGCGCAAAGAAGGATTGTTCTTTTCTTTCACCCCATATTCCCCTATCGGTTTACGCTCTCACGACCGTATTAACCTTAATAACTGTATGACTTATCAAGACGGCGAAATTGAAGTAATGGATGAGGCTTCTCAACTTATCGCTTTGTTATGTCGGGTGAAACCTTTTCATAAAGTGATTGACTATTGCGCCGGTGCAGGTGGAAAATCTTTAGCTATCGGGGCTCTGCTTCACAACGAAGGACTGATTTGGGCGCATGATATCAGTCAAGAAAGGCTTTCTCGTATCAAAAAAAGAGCGGAACGCTTGGACATTCAAAATATTAAGACCATTGCATCCGTGCAAGATAAAGATTATACGCGTTTTATTATTGATGCGCCCTGCTCCGGCTCCGGAACATGGCGGCGCACACCGGATGCAAAATATCGGTTATCTCAGCAGCGGCTCAATGAACTTTGCCGGACACAGGCAGAGATTTTGGACTTTGGTGCGGAACACACAGCTCCTAACGGACGACTCATTTATATCACTTGTTCGGTTTTGCCGGATGAAAATGAACAACAAATTGAAGCCTTTTTAAGCCGGCACCCGGACTTTGAGACGCTTGACCATCGTGCCTTATGGAAAGATGTTCTTGATATTGCCGTCTTTCCGTTTGATAATGAAAGATGGTTGAAATTTTCACCGCTACGCACACAAACTGACGGTTTCTTCTTCTGCGCTTTACAAAGAAAACAGGTTCTCTAAACGGATGTGTTTAAATCTTTTTTAGGACTTGATTTTCTTTTGCTTTTCTTTTATGCTATTTTTTAATCTGAAATACTTATCGGACATTGCTCCTTTTCGTTCAAAACGTATATATAAAAAAGGAAATAATAAACGTTATGATTTTATATTTGATGAGACACGGGCAAACAGATTGGAACGCAACCGGAAAGCTGCAGGGCAGAACAGATACGCAGCTTAATGAAATCGGTGCCGCTCAAGTTCACGAGGCCTCATTGAAACTTATCGGGGAGCAGATTGAAACAATTTATGCCAGCGACCTTAAAAGAGCTAAAAAAAGTGCCGACATTGCCAGCAATGTTTTAGATTTGCCGGTGCACTATACCAAACGCTTGAGAGAAATGAGTTTCGGTAAAGCCGAAGGGATGACAAAAAATGATATTCAAGCGGTTTTTCCATATATTTATCAGGCTTTTAATGATGTTAAAAATCCGGACCGTTATGATATTTGTTACCCCGGCGGAGAAACTATCGGTGAAGTGCAACAGAGATTTATGAAACTGGTTAATAAACTGTTTGAAGAAGGACGTGAACGCGTTTTGCTCGTGACGCACGGGATGCTTATTCGGATTTTTACTGAAACTTGTTTGAAAAAAACTTTCCGACTCGAAAATGGGTCCGTGCTTAGGGTCGTTTTTGATGAAAAATCTAAAAAATTTAAATCCCCTAAAATCCTTTTTTGATGATTTTTTGCGAAAAAAGATGAAAAATCTGTGATTTAAATCTTGCACTCTCTTGTAAATATAATCCTTTTGACTATTATATACTTGTTTTGTAATTTTTTTGTGAGGAAAATATGGTTAGTAAAAAAACGAATGCTGCAAAGCAAACGGCTTCTCTGAAAAAAGCAGAAGATACGGCTCTTGCCGAACCGAAGAAAAAAACTTCAACGGTTAAATCTAAAGCGGCTGCTCCTAAAAAAAGCACCGAAAAAGAGGTTAAAAAACAAGTTGTGCCCGAAACTCATAATGTTGATGTTGTCGGCGATGTCTTAAACATTAAATCTCAAAATGAAGCAAAAAAGGCCGGAAAATCCTCACGTAGCACTTCGTCTAAAGTTAAAGAAGAAGCTGTTGTGGAAGCGGCTGCTCCTGAAAGCAAAAATGCTTCTCATTCTAACAAACATGCTGCTGTTAAAGAAAATGCTAAAATTGCCGAAGCTAAAAAATTTGCTGAAATGAAAGGTATTTTGGCTGAAATTGATACCGAAGCTGATGCGGAAAATTCTGCTGCTTGCGGCGGGGCATGGTGCGCTTGGCTTAACGCTTATAAAAATATATTTAATTTTAAGGGCAGAAGCTCTCGCTTTGAATTTTGGAGCTTTATGCTGATTAATATGTTTATCTTGCTCGCTTTTTGCCTTGGCATTGAATTTATGGGGGATTCTTTGCTGACGATGACGCTGTCTGCCGTTGTGTATATTGCACAAATCATTGTTTATTTGGCGATGTTTGTCAGACGTTTGCACGATGCCGGATACAGCTCTTGGAAAGGCTTTTTCAAACCGCTTTTGATTTCGTGGATTTTAACGGCGGCTACTTCCGTTTATCTCGTTACATTTACGCCGGTTGATCCTTTGGCGATACAAATTGCTCTTGTTGTTGCCGTTTTGCTCCTTTTGACTTATGGGTATTATGCCATCAAGACTTTTGTTGCCGCCGGTTTCTTTGAAGAAGAGAAAAATGCTAATGTTTACGGCGCCGCTTCGTTTATTGATGATGCGCACAAAATGAGAAGCCTGAAATATGCTTCTATTTATCTTTTGATTATTATCTTGGGATATTTGATTTCGCTCTCTTCTATCTTTTATGGCGTTCTTGCCAGCATTTACGCTTACTAAAGGTGGATAATCGGGTTGTTTTAGAGGGAACAGTCTTGTGATTGTTTCCTCTTTTTGTATCATGCACAAAAAAAGCAGGAGATTGCCTCTGCTCTTTTATGTTTTGCATCATTCTACTTTTTCTTTTAATTTTTCCAGCACTCTAATTTTTTATGCTGCATTTTACTTTTCTTTAATTTCTTCTTGATCTCTTGTATTGTTTCCCTTCTCTTGCTTACAGCCATTCTTCATTCAGCGCGTGCAAAACGACATCAACCATTAAGGCAGCTTTTTCGGGAACATTTTGCCAGAAATTGTTATATTCTTCCTCTTGATTAACTTTCCCGACGACATCACTGATAATCCGCAAAGAAATATATGGACGCCGCTCGTTCAAAAACGCCGTTTGGGCAATAGCAGCACTTTCCATATCAACGGCCAGAGCTTCGGGAAATTCTTTTTTTATTTCTTTTAACCGTTTGGCATCGGTCAAAAATTGATCTCCGCTGACGGTTAATCCCGCTTTCAGATATCCTTCCGGCAAACCTTCTATTATCTTCCCGATAATGTTCGGACGTGTTTCAAAATACAACGGCAATCCCTGCACTTGGCCTTTGGCATTGGGCTCTCCGCACCACACATCATGATAACATACCTTTTCGGCCAGCACGATATCTCCTTGTTGCAGACTGGTATCTACCCCTCCGGCAAGCCCCGTGGTCATAAGCAAATCCGCACCGGCATCGCACGCCTTTTGCGCCGCTAAGGCCGCATTTACTTTACCGATACCGCTTTTTATCAGCAGTATCTTATTGCCGTGAGCTTCCGTTTCCGGAAAATCTCCGTCTTCTGAAAAATTATACAGTTTGCGGACAGCATCATATTCACTATCCATTGCGGTTATGACGGCTATGGTTTTCATCTTGGCTCCTCTTAATTATATTTGCGAACGATACCGTACAAAATACCTTGTATTTTTAAGCGGTCTGCCGTTAATTTTATCGGACTGTAATCTTTATTGCAAGGTAATAACCAAACTTCATTACCGCCTTTTTTATCCAATACCTTCAACGTAGCTTCTTCATTATCTACCAAAGCCACAACGATTTGACCATTTTCGGCTCTATCGGCTCTGCGGATGATGGCCGTATCGCCATCAAAAATCCCTGCCTCAATCATAGATTCACCTTCAATCGTCAGCGCGTATAGTTCTGATTTGGTAGAAAAGCTTTTGGGGATATAAATGTACTCTGACGGATTGGCTATGGCCTCTATCGGGGTGCCGGCAGCGATTTTGCCATACAATGGTATCATCAACGAAAATTCTGTTTCTCCGTTATCATTGGCAAAATGTTCTGCCTCTGAGAGTTCTTCCGCCTCGTCTAAATGCGCTTCAATTTGCGGGACTTTTAAGACTTCCAAGGCGCGGGCTTTATGCGCCAGTTTACGAATAAATCCTCTTTCTTCCAGGGCGTTTATCAAAGCGTGAATACCGGATTTTGACTTTAACCCGACCGCGTTTTTCATCTCTTCAAATGATGGTGAGTGGCCGGTTTCTTTAATGAAATTATCTATATAAACCAATAGCTTATGTTGTTTTGGCGTTAACATATTCCCTCCGTCTGTGTTTAATTTTGTTCTACTTTAGTTCTTTTTATCAGACTTGTCAAGCGCTTTTTTTTCTCTCTCCTTTTCACACTCTCTGGCAGGCTTGCAGGCGGCTTAAATATTCGTTTTTGCTTAAGTCATAACCGTTTTTTATCAGCTCTTTACTGGTTAATTTTTCTGCTACCAACCGACGGCGCATTTCTAAAACATTGTAGCTTATCTGCTTATCCGTTTTCTTGGGATGCTCGTACCCATAGGTCTTATGCTGGATGGCTCGCAAAATTTTTAATACGGTTGCAACTTTGATGTCTGTTCCGGCTAATTCGTGCGCGACATTCGGATAGGAATATACCAAACTCAATGGCAATATCTTTTTATAGCTTTCAGGATATTTTCCCCAACCGATGTCAAAACGAGATTCGCCTTTGACGCGATATGGATGCGCTGTGCAGTTGCCGATGATAATGTCTGATGCGATACCATTTAGATTATCATATGAAAAATAACGCTCATACTCGTTTTGACTGGGTTTATACGCGGGCATAATAAAGTTTACGCCTTGGCATGTCCCGGCCTTTTCCATTTGCGCAAAGCTCCATGCAAATTCCGTGGCCACACGGGTTTGATACACCGGATAGCCGAACATGGCGAATTTTACCTCTCTGTTACCCCAGATTTTATTTTTTATCTCGGATAATCTTTGAATATTATCCTTGGTGGAGATATCATAGGCTTCGCTGATGCACTCATCCACTATTTCATGCGAAACACCCATCGCCTTAAAATAACGACGATACATTTCTTGCTCGGACCCCACATTATAAATTAAACTTGAATCGGTAAAGTCTGAATTGCCTTGATTATCCCTTAAACCTAAAAAAATTAGTTTGACAGCCTGTTTGGTGCGGCGCAAATGTTTAAACCATGCATAAACGGCCGGACTTGCGGCTCCCGGATGTCCTGAAAACACCACAAATGCATCGGTATCGGCGGGTAAGTTCGTGTAGTCATAACCGATAATCTTTCTGTTATACCCTTTAAACGTTATAACCTCTCCGGCTTTGATGCGGCCCTGTTCTTCGGCTCTTAAGATTGTTTTCTTTTCTGAAGGTAGAAATAAAAACTCAGGTACTGGGGCTTCAGATATTTGAGCTTTCTTTGCGGTTTCTATCGCTGATTTTAAATTGAAATCTTTTTGATTAACTAAACCATACACATAGCGCGCATAGGTTACAAATGCGGCAAATTCCTCTCTATAATGTCCGCGGCGACGCCATTCTTCGGCATAATCGCTATATTTTAACTCTTGTTTTTTGCAGATTGCCGTGACGATTTTTTCATATACGCTATGGTGGTGCAACATGATTTCCCTCTTTTGTTTCTGAAAATTCTTACTCAATATTCGTAAATTTTTCGTATATATTAGCTTATTCTTAACTTTTATGCGGCTAAACATCTTTATATTAAAGGGGGATTTTATGAGTATCTATAAATACAAAGCTTTTCAGTCCGGCAGTAAGGTTAATAAACTTATTGTGTTCTTGCATGGATATAACAGCTGTATTGAAGATGTTGAACCGTTTGCCGAAACTCTGGCTCAAAATGTTCCGGGGGCTTTGGTTGTGGTACCGGAGGCCGATATGCAAAGCGAACGAAACCCCGCTAAAAAACAATGGTACGCCTTGGTTGATGTTGACCCGGATCGTAAGAGAAGAAAGCCCGAAACATCCACCGCTGAAATTGTGGAAATTTATAACAAAACCGGTCTTCGTATCAGTCAGGTTGCTAAAAAATTAAATTCTTTTATTACCTCCTTGCAACGCGAACTTAAAGTGAAGAATAAAGATACTTTTTTGATGGGCTTTTCTCAAGGGGCCATGCTTTCTATGTATGTCGGATTGACACGCAAATATGAACTTGGAGGCGTTTTCCCCTTTGCAGGAATTATTTGCGGCAAAGATATGCTTGAAAAAGAACTTTCTTCTCGGCCGGAAATTTATTTATTCCATGGCACCAGCGATCTGTCCGTTCAGTATAAGACTCTTGATTTTACTAAAGACTGGCTGGAAAAGCACAATATTGATTGGGAAGCGATTGAATATGACGGGATTGAACATCGCTTGATTGATGAAGAAATGAAAGATGCGGCTTCCATCATCAACCGTCGTTATCGCTAATTTTCTCTATTCGGCTCGGTTTTGATTGAGCCACTGTATCATTTGATGCAATTTTTGCGCTGTGGCTTCTGAACTTAGTTTTTCTGCGGTGATTTTTTGTGCCGCAATGATTTTTGTATTCACTATTTCCGGATGACTGAGATAATATGAAACTAACTTATCAACATCATCCATGCTCTCATATATAATGACATTATCTCCATATAGCTCTTTAACAGCCTCATTCGGGGTACTGAACACCAAAGCTCCGGAGGCAGCGGCTTCCATTATTTCGGGCTCAATATATTTTGTTTCAGGACTGTTTGGGGTATTATACAAAGCAGCAATATTGGCTTTTGATAAGAAAATTCCCCTTTCTCTGGCGCTGCCTTCTTTGGCTTGCAAAATATTTGCTCCATCTTCTCCGGCGCTTCCTAAAAACTTCACTCTTTTATCTTTACGCAATCTTTCTGCCAAGGGCGAAAGCGTGTTATCTCCATAATAAAGCACCGGATACTCTTTATACCCAGACTTAAAATTGTTCGTATTTAGCGAAAAGTCTGCCAAATTAACGCCCAATGTAAACTTGGCACTTTTGATATTGGAGCGGACATAGTGTTCATACAAATCTTGATATGGTGTTAGAACTATCACGTCTGATTGTATTTCATTCCAATTCAGCGGATAATAATTCTCACTATAGATAAAATTATATTTTGCTTGCGAACGATTTATTTTTTCTGCATATCCCGATGACGATATCCACAAGCCGATACTGTCGTGTTTTTGAGTGTTTCTATCATTTATTTTAACTTCATACCCCAAACGCTTCAATTCATTGGCCAAACCTTGTTCGCGAGAATCTATTTGGTTTGTTTGCGTATAGATATAAATAATCTCTTTCGTTGCTGCCAAAAACGGCAGGACGCATAGCGTCACTGCCGCGGCAACGGCCAATAGCCCAAGACTTATTTTTTGTGCTACAGGCAACTTCATGCTTAGAGTTTCTTTTCGTTAATCAAAAACTCTACCAAGCCATTGATTCGTTGAACAAATAAATCAACGTTATACTCTGAAACAGCTATCTTATAGGCTTTCTCTGCCTTTTCTGCACGTGCCTTTTCATCATTGATATATTTGTTATATAACGTTTTCAATTCTTCAGCATTGTTATACATCGGAATAGCATCACCGAAAATTTCTTTTATTCCTTTGTTATACGGCGCAATCATAAAGCCTTTGCTTGCGGCTATATCATATACGCGAGACGGAACAATGCCCAAGCCTGCTTCATGGTCACTGACGTTTACCAAATTGATTTTAGCAGAAGAGAAATATGCGCCTAAATCGTTATCATGAATATATTCGCCTTTGATGAATTGATCATCAATGTTTCCAGTCCAGAAACGTCCGTAAATCTCTAACGGTAATTTGGCTTCTACGGCTGCTGCAATGGCCGTACTCGGACGGTCATTATCACCGACATAGAGCAAATCTCTCTCCAATTCTTTTTTCGGAGCCGGATAGAAAACAGACGGATCCGTAAATTCCGGAACAAATGCTGCCGCATATCCTGCACCCAATAAGTAATTATAGAAATCAGGTGATGATGTTGCTACACCGTCAAAGGCTTTGGTTTCTTCTTCAAACAGAGAATCATAATCTCTGATGTATACAATATTCACCCCTTTTGCATTGGTCTTTACTTCATTATACGGACCATAGCCACGGATGTATAAATTTACACCGGCGTCTTTGGCTGCGTCCGGATATAAATTATCTTCCGTTGAGGCGACAACATTATACCCGACACGCGCAAATGCTTTTTCCATTGCTCCGTTTATATCAGCTCGGTTCATCGTCCGATATTGGCGTAATTCCCCTATTCTTAAAGCTAACTTATTTAAGTCTGCCTTGGTTGCTCCACCTTTCATGGCAACTAAGCCAACTATTAAAGCCAGCAAAATTACCGTTAAGACAGAGAGTATTATCTTCATGGTCTTATCACTCATAAACTATCTCCCTCATATTATCTAAGCTCTTATCTTAATCTCAGCTTTTCTGTCACTTGCTTTATAACAGTGCTTGTGGTTATTTTAAACATCTCTTTTTTCAGCTCAAGTTAAAACTTTTTCTTTACACAACTTTTAGTATTTGACTTTTTAATTTTTGCTCCCTACATATACGTTGTTCAAATTTATTATGAAAGGGACTAATCTCATGAAATATATATGTACAGTTTGCGGGCAAGTTATTGAAAGCGACACAATGCCTGAAGTTTGCCCAGTATGCGGCGCTAAAACTTTTAAGGTTTTGGATGAAGAAAATAAAACTTATGCCGATGAACATAGAATCGGTGTTGCCAAAGGTTTGGATGAACGTGTTGTCGCAGGCCTTCGTGAACACTTTAACGGTGAATGCTGCGAAGTTGGTATGTATATCGCTATGAGCCGTCAGGCTGACCGTGAAGGCTATCCGGAAATTGCAGAAGCTTTCAAACGCTACGCTTTGGATGAAGCTGATCACGCTGCTCGTATTGCCGAAATGCTCGGTGAAGTTGTTACAGATTCAACTGAGAAAAACGTTCAAATGCGTGCTGATGCCGAATTTGGTGCTTGTGACGGTAAAAAGAAAATTGCTACTTTGGCTAAAGAACTTGGCTATGATGCTATTCACGACAGCATCCACGAAATGGCTAAAGACGAAGCTCGTCACGGTAGAGGCTTTGACGGTTTGTTGAAACGTTATTTCAATAAATAATTCTTGCGCTTAAGATTAAAGCACCAAACCTCTCGGCTTGGTGCTTTTATTTTTCTCTTACTTTTCCTTCGGGGCTGTTTGGCTTTGCGGACGAAAGGCTTTGGCATAGCGGTTAAAATCTTTAACTTGCTGATTACCCCAACCCATTATGTATTGATTTCCCATGACAATAAACGGTGTTCCTAAATTTTGTTGGGATACCTTAAATTTACGTGCATAACCCAACATATATCCCATATTATTGCCTTCGCGAATGTTCAACTCTTTGATGTCATAATTTTTGTAATATCTTTGCATATATTCACGCGCATGCTCGCAGTGGATACATCCCGGTTGCGAAAAAACATAAATACGATTTGTGGTATTTTCACTTTTGCAGCCGTTTATGATAAATGCCGATACAATCAATAGGCAAGCTAGAATTTTTTTCATTTATACCTTATCCTTTCTTTTTTAATCTGTTGATGAATTTATCTAAAAACTCTTAAAAATTATTAAACGTATTGCCGCTTTGTGCACTAATATTCTTGACATAACTTTTTTTTAGGTGTTAAATTTGCTCGCTTTTTAAAACAATTTTAATAAAAGGATATTTGGTTATGGCTCTGAAAAATATTAGAGAGAACAGCTATCCGGATTGGTATCAAAATGTGATAGCTGCTGCTGATATGGCCGAAGTTTCCTCTTCTCCGGGGTGTATGGTTATTAAACCTTGGGGGTACGGAATTTGGGAACGTATTCAGCGCTTATTAGATGAAAAGATTAAGGAAACTAATCACGAAAATTGTTATTTCCCGCTTTTCATCCCGTTAAGCTATTTCCAAAAAGAAGCCGAACACGTTGAAGGTTTTGCTAAAGAAATGGCTATTGTTACTCATTCTCGCTTGAGCTTGGAAGATGGTAAACTCGTTCCGGCCAGCCCACTTGAAGAACCTCTTATCGTTCGACCTACTTCAGAGACCATTATTGCCGATTCATTCTCTAAATGGGTACACTCTTATCGTGATTTGCCGGTTTTGATTAACCAATGGGCTAACGTCGTTCGTTGGGAAATGAGACCGCGTTTATTCTTGCGTACTCGTGAATTCTTGTGGCAAGAAGGACATACCGCTCACGCCACTTTCCAAGAGGCTGAGCAAGAAGCCGAAACAATGCTTAAAGTGTATGAAGATTTGTGTGTTAATGATATGGCGATGCCGGTCATTCAAGGCAAAAAGCCGGAATATGATAAATTCCCGGGCGCCGTTACAACTTATTGCATTGAAGCTATGATGCAAGATGGACGCTCTTTACAAGCCGGTACTTCTCACTTCTTGGGGCAGAACTTTGCTAAATCTGCAAACATCACGTTCATTAACTCTAATAATGAATCTGAATTTGCTTACACAACCTCTTGGGGTGTTTCTACACGTCTTATCGGTGGTTTAATCATGACACACGCTGACGATGAAGGTATGTGCGTTCCGCCGAAACTGGCTCCTTATCAGGTGGTTATTATCCCTATTCTTAAAGATAAGAGTAAAACGGATGAAATTAACGCTTATGCCGAAAAAATCAAAAACGCTATTAAAGAGAAATTCTTTGGCGGCGAGAAGGTTCGCGTTAAACTTGATAATCGTCCGAAAGAGGCTGTTGACAAGATGTGGGAATGGACACGTAAAGGTGCGCCGCTTATTGTTGAAGTCGGGGCTAAAGATTTGGAGAAGAACGCCGTTATGTTCCGTAACCGTATCAATATCAGCGGTAGTGATTGGAAGAATTTTGAAGATGTGGAGGCCTTTATTGCTTCTGTTTCCGATAAATTGCAGAACATTCAAGACACGATGTTGAAACGGGCTCAAGAACGCTTGCAACATAACGTTGTGACCGACATCAAAACAGCAAAAGATTTTAAAGAATATTTTGCTCATCAAAATGTTTATTTGGAAGACAACGGTAAAGCGCCAAAAGTTGCCTTTGTTCGCGGTAAGTGGTCCGGCGATGAGGCTACTCTTGATACATTGAAAGAAATGCGTTTGACTATTCGTTGCATTCCGTTTGATCAAAGCGGAACCGAAGGCGAATGTCTGCTTTCCGGAAAACCGGGCGCAACGCTTGATGTTATCTACGCGCGTTCTTACTAATTCGCTCATTTAGAAACGCTTTATCTCACCTCTTGAGGCTTTGGTCTTGAGAGGTGTTTTTTTGCTTTATATACAAAAAATGCGTTAGCTCTTTTTACAAGAGGTAACGCTTTAAAATCATCTCGGGGCCAATGTACCTTCCAGTTCTTTTATCAGATTTTTGCCGTTTAATAACCGTGCAAAGTACCTGATTTCAATCAAAGACAGTCTATCTGACCATTTGAAAAAATGTCTTGGCTCTTTTATCACATACCTACTTCGGATTTTTTTACGAAGTTCATGTCTTTCTTTTTTGATAAAATGAGTTAACCACTGGGTGCTGCAAATTACGATTGCGACACCGCACATGACTACGATAATCGTTATTACTTTTTCCATAGCACAATAATTTTAAAATTATAAAAACACGTCGGCGATATTATGGTGTTTCTTTTTTTATGTCAATATTTTTTCTTCTGTCTTATTCGCTTTTTCATCTGTCTCTATTCTTATTTTTTATTTCAAGTATTTATTTTTGGTTACACCGCTTATAGACAAAAAGTTCTTGCAAAAATATTTTTTTGTGTTATATACCTATGGTGATATTTTAAGTCTATGTTTATTTTTAAAACTATTTCTATGAACAAGAAAAAATTTAGAGGACAGAACGGCCAAGCTGTTTCCCCTCGCAAAAGACAGCAAAAAACTGCTACAGTGATTAACCGCCCCTCATCACCTTACATTGTTTTGCAATGCCTGGCGGATATCTATAATTTAGATAGAAATCTGCTTTCGTTTGCCATTGCAGAAACTTCTGATGATGACGGCTCCTTTGTTCCTGAACCGGTGGTGCTTATCGCTCACTCTGATAAGTACATTGATTTGAAACACGGTATTATCCAGCAAAACGCTCATGCGCGTAACGCCAAGCAAAACTTTTTTGCGGCAGTCGTCAAATTTGAAGACGGCGATTTTGTTTTTTCCGCACCTCGCGTTGAAGCCAAAATCAACAAAAACGTTTTGATTAAACACTACGGCACGGCTATTGTCGGATGATAATCAGTTCTTCGTTCTTGAAAACAAAAACACCGCTTCCTTATGGATAGCGGTGTTTTCTTTTGTGGACTTTTGAGGGTTAAAAGCCCTGTATCGGATACGGACTGAATTTTACATACGTTGCATGGTCATGCAAGCCCGTATAGTGATACATGGCTTCTTTTTGTATCCCTTCCAAAGTATAGCCTGCGCGCAATGCGACGTGTGCCGAATTGATGTTATTCACATCACAACATATGGTTACGCGGTGCATTCCTTCTTCAAAAAGCTCTTTTTCCACCGCTAATACGGCCTCGGTCATATAACCTTTTTTAGTTTCTGACTTGCGCAGCCAATAGCCCAGTTCTGCGGATTGATTCATGAATTGAATGTTGTGGACACCTATGCTACCGAGTAATTTATTTTCATCTCGGCTGTAAATGTCGTAGCACCACTCATCATCATCATCCCATTTTTTGAAGAACATATCCGTTGATTTTATCACGTCTTTTAATGATTGAGTTTTATCTACCCAAAACAGATATTCTCGGATAAAATCCCGGCTTTCTTCAATCGCTTCCCACATTTCGGCGTCATGTTCGTGTTGGCGCTTCAATATCAACAATCGCTTACTGACGATTGTTTCTTTTAACTTAAACTTTTCCATCTGAACTCCTGTTTTAAATTAATAATATTTTATATGTTTATTTTTTTTTGACAAGAAAAAATCCTCACTCCGTGTAACACGAAATGAGGATTATTTTTTTATTTTAAGCTTCTTCTGCAGCATGCGTCTCTTCTACCAGCGCACGCCGACGAGCGTAAAATTCTTGCTGAGCCTTTGAGCGCAATCCATACTTTTCAAAGTACTTTTCGGCTAACTCAAAATGATTTTTCACCAACATTTGTTGCGATAAATCGGATATCAGTTCATTTGCTTTTATCCTTAGTGCAACCATACTTGCCGGTGCTTTTTCCAGCAGTGTTTCTTCTTGTTCTTTAGATAATTTCACTTTTTGGATGAGGTAACGAACAGCAAAACTATCCGTTGATTGTTCCAAGAGGAAATTTAACAAGTCATCCGTCATAATGTCTCTGGCGTTATTGTCTATATACGCCTTGAACAATTCTATGCCTACGGTCTTGTTTGATTTGACCATCCCTTGTATGTAGCCATATTCGGGGATACGCTTAAACCGCCGAGCACTTTCGTAGTAGCCGTTCGGCGACAGATAACTTTCAAGAAATAAAACATCGTTTTTAGATACCATCAGGTTCTGCTGTTCCTCATTTAAGATGTTATTTCTCAATATGCTCTGAACCAATTTCATCGTATTCAACTCTTGTTCGTCACCAAAATATTCCAATATGTTGGTTATTTGGTATGACGACAGTTGATTATACTTGATATACTCCATCAGGAGTGGGATCTTTTTTTCACGGATTAAATAATCCACGATTTCATCGTTCAACCTATGCTTTCGCACGTACCGTACGAACAGCCCAAACCCCATGAATCTGACAAGGAGTTTTTGGAAAAATTTATTCAGTTCCATAATATTATAAGAATAAAAGTTAGACATAATTTTATAAAATTCTGTCATATAATAGCTTTTTTTATATATTTGTCAAGCATTTTCGTTCGGCGCTTTCTTATATCAACTTTTTAGATAGCAAAATCCCGTCTAAACCTTATGGTCTAAACGGGATTCTTTTACTTTAGAAAAAGACGATTTTACCTTCTTTTAGCAGTTCCATACGCTTTTGCAGCACTCTCTTTTGAGAATCTGAAAGCACTGACATCTCCTGTTTGAGCAGTTTGGCGCCAATGGCTTGTGTTTCCGGCGTGGCGTAATTATCCAAATACTCTTTGAGCGTTAACAAAGCATTTGGCGTGCAGAATTTATGAATTTGCTGCTTTTTGCAAATGGCCATAAAATCTTCACCGACACGACCGTTGCCATAGCACGATGTGCAGAAACTCGGCACATGATGTTGCTCCATTAACCAACGTACAACTTCATCCAAACTTCGGTTATCCGAAATTTCAAACTGCGAGCTATCCGGCTCTTCTTCATGAGAGGCATATCCGCCAACACTTGTTTTTGAGCCTCCGCTGATTTGCGATATTCCCAACCTCAGCGCTTTCTCCCTTATCCGCTTGCCTTCTCGGGTGGAAATTATTAACCCCGTATATGGCACAGAAATGCGAAGTAAGGCGATGATCTTTAAGAATATTTCATCCGGAAGAGCATTTTCAAAATCTGTCGTTTTGATGTCATCTGCCGGACATAATCGCGGAACGCTTATCGTATGCGGCCCTGCCCCATACTTGGCTTCCAAATGTTCGGCGTGCATCAGTAAACTGACAAATTCTGAAGCATAATTATGCAACCCGAACAAAACGCCCAATCCGACATCTTCTATGCCTGCTTGCATGGCTCTATCCATGGCTTCCGTATGCCACTCGTAATTTGCTTTCGGGCCGCGCGGATGAAGCCGCTCATAATCCTCTTTGTTATATGTTTCTTGAAACAAAATGTAGGTTCCGATTTTGGCTTCGTGCAGACGGCGATAGTTTTCTACCGTGGTTGCCGCTATGTTCACATTCACTCGCCTGATGGCGCCTGATTTGTGTTTGATGCCATAAATCGTATCTATACTCTCAAGAATATACTCCAGAGGATTCATAACCGGATGTTCTCCGGCCTCTAACGCTAAGCGCTTATGCCCCATATCCTGCAAAGCTATCACTTCCGCTTTTATCTCTTCTTGAGTCATTTTTTTGCGGAAAATGTGTTGGTTTTGAGAATGATATGGGCAATACGTACAACCGTTCACGCAATAATTGCTCACATAAAGCGGCGCAAACAGAACAATGCGATTGCCATAATAGGCTTCTTTTATCTGCTCGGCTAGTTGGAAAATTTGATGATTGATATCTTCATTTTCACATAGGAGCAATACAGCAGCTTCAACATGGGTTAGCCCATGCTTGGCGCGGGCTTTATCCAAAATGTAGTTGAGCATAAACGGATCTTTACAATACTTTTTGGCGTAACTCAGCGCGAAGCTGACTTCCTGCGGATTGATAAAACTTTGCGCTTTATCTGACATTAAATCATACTTTTCCATACATATCTATATTTAAATGATTAATTTTAGAATTTTGATGTATGACTTTTTTTGATTTTTGTCAATACGGCATCTATAAAAAAAGCGCAGAATCCACTCTACGCTTTTTTTCTTTTTCTGATACTAAGAGGCTTTATTGAGCTAACTCTAACATAGCCTTTATCAAAGATTTTGCTCCTTTGTTTACCTCTGTAATATTACTTGCCAACATATAAGCCGGTGTGGTTACGATGCGATTTTTAACATCAACACACGCATCTTCCACTTTGGTGTCTTGCTGATGGGCTCCGGTTGCCTCTATGGACTTTGCGACTGTTTTATCGTTCCCTATTGTGACGGTAATACCATATTTCCCCAAAACTTTGGCCACAATTACGGGCGCAATGCACATCGCACCGATGACTTTCTTTTGCTTATAGGCTTCTTCCAAAATGCGACTGATTGAATTTTCTACCCGACAGTCTATCCCGGCTTTGGCAAAATCACACCAGTTTGTTACGGCACCCAGGCCTCCCGGCAATAAAATTGCATCGTACGCACTTAAATCTAATTCGCTGATATCTTTTATATCGCCTCTGGCCAAACGGGCGGATTCTACCAATACATTACGGCGCTCTGAGGTCTTTTCCGATGTTAAACCGTTTATCACAACAGCTTGCTCAATATTCGGCGCATAACAATCATAGGTGCAACCTGCATCCGAGATGGCTAGCATGGCGGTCACCGTTTCATGAATTTCTGATCCGTCGGCACGGCCGCATCCGGATAATATCATTGCAAATCTTGGCATCTTCTTCATTTTTACTCTCCTTTGGTTCGTTTTGTTTCTTTCTTATACATAATACAAAATTAAAAAAAATTTAAGTGTTTTGGTTTATCTATTCTATTGATTTATTTTTAAGCGTGATTATACTGTTTGAACTTAAGTATCTGTTGTAATTTTTTTTGTGAAGTTTTGGGTTATGGAAATTAAACAAACGACTTTATCTAACGGTTTAAAAGTTATTACCGCGGAAAGACCACAAATTGAAACTGTTTCTTTGGGTGTCTGGGTGAATACCGGGGCTGCTGCCGAATCGGAACAGGATAACGGGATTTCCCATTTTATTGAGCATATGGTTTTTAAGGGAACAAAAAAGAGAACTTCTTTGCAGATTTCCGAGGATATTGAAAATGTCGGCGGCGCTACAAACGCTTATACATCCAGACATTTTACCTGCTTTTATGCCAAAATGCTCAAAGATGACTTGGAATTAGCGGCGGATGTTATTTGTGATTTTATCACGGATCCGACGTTTGATGCCGGTGAAATGAAAAAAGAAAAAGAAGTCGTTGTGCAGGAAATTAAGCAATCTGTTGATGCTCCTGATGACCTTGTATTTGATTATTTCCAAGAAGCTGCTTTTCCGCATCAGGCTTCGGGACGGACTATTTTGGGCAGTGTTGAAAATGTCAGAAGTTTTACAAAAGAACGGATGCTTGCTTATATGCATACACATTATACGGCTGATAATATGGTTGCTGTTGCCGTGGGACGCGTTAATCATGATGACTTTGTGAAAATGATTGAACAGCGTATGAGTGCGTTACCGCAGCATGTTGACTTTGTTGAAGATAAGCAAGTTTATGTCGGCGGTGGACGGGTGGAATGTAAAGATATTGAACAAACCCATTTGGTTCTTGGCTTTAAGGGTGCTTCTTATATGGATAAAGATTACTATAACTATTCTGTTTTATCCACTATTTTCGGCGGAGGAATGTCCTCAAGATTGTTCCAAGAAATTCGCGAAAAACGTGGTTTGGTCTATACAATCAACAGCTTTAATCAGGCTTTGAAACACGCCGGTATTTTTGGTATCTATGCCGGAACGACGCCTAAAGAATTAGATGAATTGTTGCCGGTGGTTGTTACCGAAATTAAAAAGCTAATGAATGAAAAAGTTTCGGAGACGGAGCTTAAAAGAGCTAAAACACAGATTAAGGCCAGCCTTTTGATGTCTTTGGAAAGTTCTTCTACCACAGCTGAAATTATCGCAAGACAAATGTTGCTCTTTAAACGCGTTATTCCGACTTCGGAAATTGTGGAGAAAATTGAGGCTATTTCCGCTCAAGACTTGCAAACCTTAGCGCAAAAGATTTTTACTTCCACGCCTACTTATGCTTTGCTTGGTTGTCAGGGTGGAAATTATCCTTCTTATGAAAAGGTTTGTGAGCTTTTGAAATAATAAGGTAATTTACTGTTTTTTTAGTTAAAGAAAAGATGGAGGAATCCATCTTTTCTTTTTGCTTTTAAATGATTTTTTAGAAATATAAGAGAGATTTGGCCTTGTCTAAACCTTCCTCGGTTAGGACGATTATCACGATATCGCCATCTATGTAAATTGACTTCTGTGACGGCCAGATCGCTGCTTCATTTCTGATAAAATCTTGACCTTTTTTAGATAATTGACCGACCACAGCGTTATCATAAAAGATATCTTCCGGATAATAGAAATTATATACTATGCGGGACATAAATTCAGGCGTATAGGAGGTCTCTAACAAATCCAAACTGGTTGCCTCTTTATTGGCTTTACGGTAATAATTTTCTCGCAAAGCAAAACTCCCTATTTGCAATAAGCGGTATTTTCGGTGGGCTGAAAAGGACGGTTGTTCTTCTAATCGGGAAACAATGCGTTCATGCGCTTTCATTTCTGCATCAAAACCTAATTTCCACACTTTTTGAGCATATACATCACGCACGCAAGACATAAACGTTACAATAACCAATACTCCCTCTATCAGTTTTTTTGTATATCGGTTATTATAAAACTCTAAGCACAACCGTGCGCCGAAAGCATATATCAGCGCTAATCCATAAAAATCAAGTCTCGGTACAAATGCAAAATTTTCCATTTCTGCCAAAACTTGTCCTCTTTCTTCTGCTAAAAAGTATGCTATTTTAGAAGCAAATAACATGCCCGCCATCCCTATTATCAATATCGGGAGTTTTTTTATTCCGCCTTTTTGCATCAAAGCTATTACACCCAATACCGTGACCACTAGCAGAATAATTTTATATTTATATTCCATAAAAGGCAGCGGCGTTATAAACTGTGTGAACATCACTTTGAAGGTTTCCCCTAACTTTGTCGGCAGATAATCAAGACTTATCATTTGCGTATTGTAGTTTGAGGTTAATGAAGCAAAGCTAATAACGATTTTGTAGCCTATCAACGCGATGAGGATATCGGCCATAACTGCCAGTTTATTCTTAATAATCCCGCTTAAATCTTTATCTTTTGCATATTCTACCAACATTTTCCCGATGAGGCACACCCCATAAAAATTGATGACGGCCGCATATGACGAAAAGGAAAACAACATCAACACCACCGCGCCGATATGCCAGAGCCATTTGGGTTTTCCTTCCTTTTTTTCTGCCATCATCAATGCACCGACACTTATTAGCGGCAAACTTAAATTTATCAGTGTATCTTTGGCATAGTAGAGCCACACCAACGTATAAGGCAAAACAGCAAAAAAAGTGGCAAACACCGCATAATTAAAAGTCGTTAGCGGTAACTTCCAATATTTGGCAAGCATTATTCCGCCTAGAACTAAAGCCGCGAAGGAAATGAGATTATTCAGAACCGGCAAAATCTGACCATCAAAAAAGATACTTTGCAACACAAAATGCAGCGGACGCCCTTCAAAAGAGCCTTCACTCCAATATGTTCCGCTTCGGATATAATTCCAATCATGGTCGCCAAACATAAAGTTTATTGTGTGAAACAAAAAGACGATGTTCACAATGCCAAAAGCTATCAGAAACGCTCGTAAATAACTTTTATCCATGTTCTTTAGTTTGGTTTTAAGACTTTTTTCCAACTCTAAATATCCCATTTCCGCGCCTCTCTTATTTATATGATTTTTCGTATATATCCAAGCAATCCTTTACGCTTAAATCACATGGGTCTAATAAAAACGATACGGCATTTTGCGTCTTTGCGGCTTCGGCAAACTCTTTTAAGCGTGACTTTTCTATGCCATAATCGCTCATCTTCAAATTATCCGCACCGCAGGCTTTTTGCAAATCTTTTAAGGCTTCAATAAAGTCTTCCGGTGTTTTGGCATCTTTTTTACCCATTGCTTTGGCCATTTCAACCAAACGTTCATCACTGCTGTGTTTCTCGGCTATCTTGCTAAAATATGCCACACTCAGCATAATTAAGCCGGCGCCATGCGGCAAATTTTTGTGTGCACCGCTTAATACGTGTTCCAATGCGTGCTCGGAAATGCATCCAGATGTGCTTTCTACCATGCCGGATAATGTATTTGCCAGTGCCATATTTTCACGCGCATCCATATCGTTTCCGTCAAAAACGGCTAATGGCAAATTTTTAGCAATCAGGCTAATGGCTTTTAAGGCAAAAATATCGCTTATCGGGGTGGCAATATTTGCCAAATATCCCTCTAAACTATGAAACAGTGCATCAAACCCTTGGTATATGGTATAATTTTTCGGAACGCTCAGCATAAGTTCCGGATCAACAACAGCCAAAACCGGAAATGTTTCATCTATGCCAAAACCGAATTTTTCTTCTGTTTCTTCATTGCTGATAACCGTCCATGGGTCTGCTTCCGTTCCGGTGCCGGCGGTGGTGGTTATGGCGACTATCGGGAGAGGTTTTTGAGTTATCTTTTGTCTTTTGCCGGTGCCGCGCATCATATAATCCCAGTAATCGCCTTTGTTGGTGGCCATAATCGCAATAGCCTTTGATGCGTCTATCGGTGAACCGCCGCCCAAACCTAATACAAAATCACATCCCTCCTTCTTGGCAAGTGCTGCTCCTTCCATTACTTCTTTTCTATCCGGATTGGCGGTGATTTTATTATATATAACATAAGATACACCGGCGGCTGTCAGCTCTTCTTCCGTTCTTGCCAAATAACCGTTATCTATTACCGAACGTCCGTTGGTCGTTACTATCAAGGCCTTTTT
This sequence comes from uncultured Alphaproteobacteria bacterium, assembly GCA_944392315.1. GTDB lineage: Bacteria > Pseudomonadota > Alphaproteobacteria > RF32 > CAG-239 > CAG-267. Next base: position 46,721 of record CALXWH010000003.1, read on the forward strand.
ACCGGGGAGCTTTTCTTTGTGCAGATTGCTCAACTGTCCGCGGCCGAAGAGAATTTTTGTCGGTATATAATATGTAAAATTCATGTTTGCCTCCTATTTGAATATTTCAAAACTCTTGTTATAATTTAATGACAGGCCAAATGTACTTTGAGCGCGCGATCTTGAGGCACCTCTGGTCTTGGCTAATTCATAATTGTAAAACGGTGCTAAATATAAGTCGCCAACGAGCTTTGTTTCAATACGATTGTTTAGGCTTAATTTATATTCAAAGTCCGTTGCTTCATATTCACTGTAACTGAAGAAATGACGATAGTACCCTTCTGATACAAATGAGGTCAGCGGATTTATCGGATAATTGAATTCATAACCGATTTCACCGCCGGTTTTCATATTGTCTTCTTCATAGGTCATGTCATCTTCTTCTACTAAGGCGACATATAGTTGCTTAAAATATTGTCCGTCATAAAATTTTAAACCGGTTTTTCCGCGTAAAATTTGCGTGCGATAACTGCTGCCGTCCAAATCAAAATCCGTAAATTCCGTCTCATACCCCAAATACGCAAAAGGACCGATTGAACCTTCATCTAAATGCCATGTTTTTTGTGTATAATCCGTAAACAGCAATATCTCATCGTCTTTTTCATTTTCGCTCGTTTTGCCGTCTTCACTGGTTTTGGATTTGCTGTAGATTGCATATAGCCCGTTTACCCAGACCATACTGTTTTTTTCAAACGTTACATTTCCGTCAAAAACGCCGCCGATATTGGTTTCTTCATCTGCATTATATGTGTCCGGATAATTTTCGTCTTCTTTGTTGGTGACGCTGTGTTCCATATATTCCACACCGATACGTTTGATATTTGCGCTCCAAAGTCCCTGCTCCGATTGTTTGAGCTTATCTTGTGCGGCTTCTTCAGCGATTGCTTCAGCTAAAACTTTTTCTTCTAAATCTTCACTTGCTTCCTCTGCCTTTACTGCTTGCGGTGTTATGCTCAGCAAAATCCCCGCTAACAAGAAAACGACACCTAAACTTCTTATTTGCATACCTATCCCTTTTTACTGTTTATCGGGTATAAGTCTAGCTGCTTTTGCTTTGTTCGCAAAAGTTTTTATTACTTTATCAACGACTATTATCGGTATTTGAAATTTTAGTGGCTGCTGCTGTTTTTCTTAAACAAGGCACGCATTATCAGCTTAAATCTATCTTTGAATTTCAGCTCCGGCTTAGGGGATATTATTTCCCAGCCGCGCTTATCCATTAGCTCAAAATAGGCGTGGTACAAATTCAGCATATAGACAATCGGCTTTGAGTTGCGGTTATGCTTTTCTTCTAACAGGCGATAGGCTTCGGCAAAAGCTGAACGCGCCATGTTCGCCATTTTTTGACGAGCAACATATAAATTTTTATGCGTCAAAATATCTTTGGCCGTTAAACTTTCATCAATTTCCGCTGCTTTCAAGTATTCGTCCGGAATATACATATGACCGCCCAAAGCATCTTCTTTGATGTTTTTTAAGATGTTGGTTATTTCTACCGCGCGGCCGATTTGCTTGCCTAATTCCATTGTTGTTTCTTCATCAAAATCGCCCACCACTTTTAAAATCAAATAACACGGAAGTTCCGATACACCGCGGCAATAGGTTTCAAATTCTTGCAAACTCGGGCGAAACAAAGGCTTCGGGCAATCCATGGCAAAACTTGATAAAATCGTTTCCAAATTTTCTCTTGAAAACTTGAAACGCATACAATTTTTATATATACGCCGGCCGATATCCGTCTCGGGAACTTTTTTATCATAGATATTAGAAACTTCTCGCTGCCATGCGGCCAGAATATCTCCTTTTTCTTTTTCAGGTAAAGAACTGGAGCTTAAATCATCAAAATGTTTCACCAGCGCATATAAGGTATATACCGCTTCTCGCTTGGCTTTGGGATAGTGTCTCGTGCACCAAAATAAAGCTGAATGATTTTTTCTGACAATTCGTCCTATGGAGCTCATTTTCTTTCCTATTCTTGAAACAGTTTATTTGATTTTCATCTCTTTGGTTTGATTTTTTGTAGTTAAGTTGTACCATAAACCATATAAAAATGCGTTAACATATACTAAAAAATTTATTTTTTGTACGACTTTTTCGGTTAAAATTGTATTAAGTCCGATAAAAAAACCGATTTTAGAGCGAAATGTCACACCTCTCGTGACGCTTAGCAGTTGTTGTTCTGATTTTAAGCCTTTCTTTAGGCGTTGGGTTATCTTCTTATCGCCCGTGCTGATACCGGATTTTTTTAAGATTCGGCGTAGGCCCTCATATTCTTGCACATAGCGGCTGATATATGAAAATACTAAATTTGAAAACGGTTGATAAAACGACGGCGTTTGATTATTCAAGACCGCGACCATTCTTGATATTGGTGATATAATTTGCAACCCCATCGGGGAGGCTTCCGTTAATTCTAGGGGATACAAATTCTTTGAAACCCACTCAAAACCGTCTAACGGTTCTAACAATAATGACAGAGATAAATTGCGCTTTATAAACTCTTTTTGCAAATAGCCCAACAGATTTTTTTCGCTCCATTCTCGTTTGCTCACAGCTTGATAAAGGTAATTAAAACTCTTTTGATGAACTTTCTTTTCTCCCAAACCTCGGATTGCCAACAGATGCAGATACTTCAGGTATTGCACAAAAAATGCCTCGTCCTTTTTTGGAATTAGCTTCAAATACAACGATAACGGCGGCAATATCACCGCTTCGTTCTTTTTACTATTCAGCAACGGAAATAGCGGCTTTTCTGTTGTCTTAACCGATTTCATGCAGCCATCCTTCCAATGCTTTGAGTGCACGCGCCGATAAGGCTGCTTTTTTTTCGGTTCCTTTTAAATAACGCAACTTTCCTTTAGCGGTTTCTACCTTCGGCAGTTCCGGAAACAATCCGAAATTGATATTCATCGGCTGATAGTGTTCAATATCCGTATCATCTTGCAAGTGCGCCAACTGACACCCAAATGCCGTTTCTCGCGGCGGCAGATGCGGCGTGTTCCCTTTGATGATTTCTGCGGCAAAATATCCGGCAAGCCAACCGACGGAAGCACTCTCCACATATCCTTCGCATCCGGTGATTTGTCCGGCAAACATGAGGTATGGCTTTGTTTTTAGCCGCAAATATTTATCTAGGAGAATCGGAGACTTTATGAACGTATTTTTATGAATTCCACCTAGTCTTGCAAAAACGGCGTTTTCAAGTCCCGGAATCGTGCGGAAAATGCGTGTTTGTTCGGCGTGTTTTAATTTGGTTTGAAATCCGACCATATTGCGCAAGGTATCTTCTTTATTATCTTGTCTTAACTGCACAACCGCATAAGGACGCTCTCCGGTGTGCGGATTGGTTAGTCCAACCGGCTTCATCGGACCATACATCAGAGTATCTTTTCCACGTTCTGCCATAACTTCCACGGGCAAGCAACCGTCAAAATATGTCGGTGTTTCAAAATCGTGAAATTCAGCTTTTTCTCCGTTCAGCAACGCCTCAACAAAAGCGTAATATTGCTCTTTATCAAGCGGACAATTGATATAATCAAACTTATCGCCTTTGTCGTACCGGGATTGATACCAGGCTTTGGTAAAATCTATGCTCTCTTTATATACGACCGGGGCTATCGCATCATAGAAAGAAAGTTTTTCACCGCCTATGGCTTCAGATATGCCGGCAGACAAAGCCTCTGAAGTCAACGGACCGGTGGCAATAATACTTAGCCCATCTTCTTCTTTGGGAAGTGAGGTTATCTCTTTTTCTATCACTTCTATTTTGGGGTGAGATTTGATTTTTTCAGTTATATAGGCGGAAAACCCCTCTCTATCCACGGCCAGAGCCCCACCTGCCGGGACTTTATTTTTATCGGCACTTTCCATGATTAAAGATTTGGCTCGCCGCATTTCTTCATGTAATAAGCCGACGGCGTTATAAACCGCATCATCCGAACGAAGTGAATTGGAACATACCAACTCGGCCAAAGTATCGCTTTTATGCGCTGGTGTATGTTTTTGCGGTTTCATTTCATAGAGCTTTACCTCTACACCTCTTTGTGCGATTTGCCACGCTGCCTCGGCGCCGGCTAAACCTCCGCCTATAACGTTTATATGTTCGGACATTACTTCCCTCTTTTCTTCTTATTTTTGCTTTTTGGTTATATGATGACTTCTTCGGTTTGTAAATACTAAAAATTAGATGATTTTTAAAAAAAGTTTGTTATAATGGCGCAAAATGGATTATGGAAATGAGTAAAAACAGATTGTTAGCTTTCTTCTTCGTTTTATACGGCGGCGTGATGCTTTTGGTTACGCCGGCGTTGGCGCAATCTGAAATGGATCTGCTGATGTTTGAGAAAAAAGCCGAAGGTGTCCAAAATTCTCAAAAGAAAAAAAATAAATCCTCTGTTGATATTTCCGAATCTCTTACCGAAAACTTATCCAAATCCGAAAAGAAAAAAGAAAGCAGCAATGATAGCGAAAATCCAGAAACGGAAAGTTGGCTCAAAAGTTTGATTTCTAAAGGTACAAGCGAAATTTTTAAAGAGCAAACTGTTAAAGAAAAAGAAGCCGAAGAAAAACGCATTGAGCGTGTCTTGCTTAACAGACGCTCTAATGCCGCTAATTTTGATATTTCTAAAGTTAAGCTCAGAATGTCCCCAAAAGAGGTTGAAGATACCTTAACCGCACAAGGTTATCGTAAAATTCAGGAAAAAATGGAAATTCCTAACTTTATTAAATGGCGTAGTGAAGAATTATGTCGGCAACACGGTGTTATCGGATTTGAAAGACTTAATGCATGCGCAACCATGATGGCTAAAGAAAATGGTTTTCAATTTGTGGAGTACCAAATTTATAACCGTTATATCACGCGCGAAAGTATTGAGGTTTATTTTACTTCTACCTTTACGGATAATTTGGCTCATAGAATTTTTTATAAAAGCTCTGTGCCTTTTAACGACAGTAAAGCCTCTAAAAATGTTTATTTGAACAATCTGAAAGTGTTTGACTTTTGGCGGCGCATAGATTTGAAATACGGCAAGCCCGATAACGAAACGGAAGTTAAATGGGGATTGGGCGGTAAAAAGCCTTATCTGAAGGCATCAACCGGACGCTTGGAACTAGCAGACCCTTTGCTTAAAGATTTGGATACGGCGCGAATGCTCAATGAAGATACAAGATTCGCCAATACGCAATATTACACCTTTTAAACGTTTTTTTAAATGCTTTGCGTGCATATAAGGGATAATTTATTTGACTTATAGAAGCCTTTAATTGAAAGATTTTTGATATGAGTAATAGTAATGTTTATTTATCCGAACTTATCGCAACGAGATTATCTCATGACCTTATCGGCAATATCGGCGCCGTTTCTAATGCCGTGGAGCTGCTTAATGAAGGGGATGAGGATGATAAAGAAGATATTTCAAATATCTTAAATTTCAGCTCAAAAGTTTTAAGTAAAAGGCTTAAATTTTTTAGACTCTGCTTTGGGCTGTCTAATGCGGCGGTTAAGTCTTTGGATGAGTTGATTACGATTTCTAACGATTACCTTTCTACTTTGGGGAACCCTAATTTTCCGATTGTGGCGGATTTTAAGATTTCTACCCCGAAGGTTTATAAATTAGTTATGCCCGCAGTGATGATGATGGCCGACACGATTATTAAAGGCGGCAAAATTACCATTACCGAAACCGAAGAGGCTCTGCTTATTCAGCCCTCCTCTCCGGCTACACTTAACCAGACCAAGTTTGATAATATCAACCATATTCTTAATGGCGGAAAACCTGAGGAAAATCCATCTTCGTATGCACCTTTGATTTATTTGTTGGAATATCTGAAAGGAAGCGGTGTACAGGTGCAATTAAACAACCAAACTTTAGTTATCGGAGCTTAAGGGTAATGGCTATCTACGGCGTTCTTCTTCCCTTGCCTTTTGATGATGTTTTTGATTATTCCGGCGACGACGGATTGGTCATCGGGCAAATGGTGGAAGTTTCGTTCGGTAGAGAAGATTTAGTCGGAGTTATTTGGAAAATCGGTCAAACTGCCAATATTGCTTTATCTAAAATCAAACCGATAAAATCTGTTATTAACTTGCCTAAATTGACGCAGCCGATGATGGTGTTTATTCAAAAGACCGCGCAATATAATCTTGCACCGCTCGGGCTTGTGCTCAAAATGGTTTTGGGGCTTAAAAGCAACCAATTACCCAAACAAAAAATTACGCTTTACGGATTGAATATCAAAAACGAGAATCTTGAAGGAATCCGAATTACGGAAACGAGAAAAGCCGTTTTTGATTTTTTAAGCAACGGATTTGAAGCAGAAAAAGAACAGATTGTTAATGCCACGGGCGCCAGTGATGCCGTGATTTCCGCTATGATTAAGCACGGCTTTTTGTATAAGAAAGAGGTTTTAGTCAACGAAGAGGCAGATGAACAAATTGTCAACTTAAGCAAACCGACGCAGCTGACTTCTGAGCAACAAAGTGCCGCGGATATTTTGGTTCGGAAAGTGAATAACGGTTTTTCCGCCACTCTATTGGATGGTGTGACCGGATCCGGTAAGACTGAAGTTTACTTTGAGGCTGTGGCGGCGGCGCTTGCACTCGGAAAACAAGTGTTGGTTTTGGTGCCGGAAATTTCTTTAACTTCACAATGGCTCAGGCGCTTTGAGGTTCGTTTTGGCGTTACCCCTTTTATTTGGCATTCGGAAGTGGGCGTTAAGGATAAAGCCAAAACGTGGAAGGCCGTTGCGCTTAATAAAGCTAAAGTTGTGGTCGGGGCGCGTTCGGCACTCTTTTTGCCTTTTGCGGATTTGGGAATTATTGTTGTTGATGAAAGCCACGACCACTCGTTTAAACAAGAAAGTTTGGTTACATATCAGGGACGCGATATGGCCGTGCTTCGGGCGCATCTGGAAAAAATTCCGGTTATTCTTTCTACGGCAACGCCTGACCTTGAGACATTGGTTAATGTTGAAGAAGGAAAATATGATTGTGTTCGCTTAACAAAGCGTTTTGCTAAAGCGGTTCTGCCGGAAATCAAAATTATTGATCTCAAAAAAGATAAACCGCAAAAAGGACCTTGGGGAGTTTCTTTTTTGGCACCGACGCTCGTGGAAGAGCTTAATCACAATTTACAAAAAGGTGAACAGTCTATGCTCTTTCTTAACCGACGGGGATATGCGCCGCTTCTTATTTGCAGAGATTGCGGACACCGAATCCAATGTCCGCATTGCACGGCTTGGCTTGCCGAACACAGAATTACGGGTGAGCTTATCTGTCATCATTGCGGGTTCAAGATGTTTACACCAAAGCGCTGTCCAGAATGCGGTTCGGAAGATGGGTTGACAGCTTGCGGACCAGGAGTTGAGCGAATCGCAGAAGAAGTTCGCAATCGTTTTCCGCAGGCGCGAACGGCTATCCTTTCCAGTGATATTACAACCAATTATAAGCAAATTTCCGATGTTATTCACCGGACGGCTCAAAAAGAAGTGGATATTCTGATTGGAACGCAGATTTTAGCCAAAGGGCACAATTTTCCAGATTTAACTCTGGTGGGGGTTGTGGATGCGGACCTTGGTTTGCTCGGTACCGATTTACGTTCCAGCGAGCAAACGTTCCAACTTTTGGAGCAAGTTTCCGGTCGTGCCGGACGCGGCGAGAAAAAGGGGACGGTTTATTTGCAAACCCTCTATCCCGATAATTTGGTGTTGCAGGCAGTGATTGAACATGATCGTGATAAATTTGTGGAAATTGAAAAAAGCTCCAGAAGGCTCTTACATATGCCCCCGTATGGGAAATTGGCGGCGCTGATTGTTTCTTCCACCAACCAACAAGCGGCTGAAGCGGCGGCTTATTACCTTGGTAAATGCGCACCAAACACCGAACTTATTGAAACACTCGGCCCGGCTCCGGCTCCGATGAATTTGCTCAGAGGACGGTATCGCTATCGTTTGCTCCTTAAAACGGCTCGCAACGTCAATATTCAAAACGTGCTTAAAAAATGGCTAGCTATGGTCAAAATTAAAAGTAATGTTCGGGTTGATGTTGATGTTAACCCCTACTCGTTTATGTGAGCTCCTACGTTATTTATTTTCGTAATTCTTATTGACTTTACTTTCTAATATAACTACATTCGCTCGTAGAGTTTTTTATTATTTTATGTTTAAATTTTTATCATTATGAATGTTAAAGAATTATTGGGAGTAACGGATCTTCCGGCAGATGTTAAAATGCTGTATAGAGGTCTTATTAAAAAGAAAATTAACCTCAAAAACGGTTGGGTGGCCATTGTACTCAAAAACAATTTGGCTGTCTTTCTTAAAGACGGAGTTCAGATGATGTCTTTCGGAGCTGTTTGCGCAATTTTTAGTGCCGATGACGGAAAGTTTATGGTTATCAAAGAAAATAAGGAAAAAGCTATTTGGGATAAGGATGGGCTATGTTTAGCGCCTTTTTCCAAGGAAACAGAACTTTATCGTAACGGTTGGTACAGAAAAGAAAGTCATGGTGAATTGGCTTTGTTTGATGACCAAAATAACTGTCTGGGGCAACACCTTAGAGAAACAAAAGTTTTTCGTAACGGTTCTTATTTTATGTCAGTCATAGACGCCAAAGACGGAGGCTTGGCCGGTGTTTATAACAAGCAAAGAGAAAAATTGCTTTTTACAAATACGAGGCGTATTTATATGCTGAACAACGGATGGTTTATTGCTGATGGCTGGTTGCACGATAACTTGGGTGAACCTTATATTCAGTATGGTCATCCTTACAAGCTCTCTCTTTTCTTGCTTATTTGCTTGGGCTCGCTGATGCCGTTCAGAAAACAGTGTTTGCCTAAAGCAAGTTGACTTTTGCATGAGGTTATGATGTTTTTAAGCCGATTTTTATAATCGGCTTTTTTTTGTTTTTCTTTTCCATACCTTTTTATGCAATTTCATGGTGAAAAAATGCGTTTAGTGGTGGAAATTTTAATTTAAAATAAGTAATTTTGTGGTAATTGCTGTTTAAGTGATTAGCTATATGCTATTTGCAAAAGCTTTTATTTAGGTAAATACAGATGCAGAAATGTTCAAAATTTAAAATCGCAGCAAATTATGCCAACGCTTGGTTTGGCGCCGCTAAAGATAAAGGAATTGAAGATAAAGTATTTGACGAAGTTCAATTGCTTAAAGACTCTTATGCGCAAGATAAAAAAACATGGAATTTACTGGCGGCTCCGATTGATGATGCGACTTTAAGACAAAACATTATAGAATCTTTGGCAAAAAAAATTAAGCTCTCTGATGTTTCTACCGAAACGCTCTTGATTACTGCCGAACACGGTCGTATTGCCTTGTTAGACTTTATTCTTGATGAATTTATCAGGCTTTATTACCAAGATAAGGGAATTACCGAAGTTGTGGTGGAGACGGCGGTCAAACTCTCGGAAACTCAGGATAAAAAATTACGTTCCGTGTTAGAGGATAAACTTAATACCAAAGTTTTGCTTAAATATTTGATTGATCCTCAGGTGTTGGGCGGATTGAGAGTTCATTTTAATTCTTTTTTGATTGATGATACGCTGCAGACAAAATTAAAACGTATTAAATTACTTTTAAGTAGCAACGGAGGAGATGTTAATTGATGTTTTTTCAAATTTTTATGGTGAAGAAAGGAAACTGATATGGCTGTGAAAGCAGAAGAAATTTCCAATATTCTCAAAGAAAAAATTGAGCACTATAACTTTAATCCGGATATGGAAGAAGTTGGACGTGTTCTTTCTGTCGGTGACGGTATTGCAACCGTTTACGGATTGACAGGTGTTGAATATAATGAAATGGTTGAGTTTTCATCCGGTGTTAAGGGGATGGCTCTTAACTTGGGTGAAGACAGCGTCGGCGTGGTTATTTTTGGTTCCGATGCCGAAATTAAAGAAGGCGACACGGTTAAACGTACTAATAAAATTATCAGCGTGCCGGTTGGAAAAGAATTGCTTGGGCGTGTGGTTGATGCTTTGGGACAACCAATTGACGGATTGGGCTCAATTAAAGCTAAAGAATCAGCACACGTTGAAACAAGAGCGCCGGGTATTATTGAGCGTCGCAGCGTGCATGAACCGGTGCAGACCGGACTTAAAATCATAGACTCGCTTATTCCTATCGGAAGAGGACAACGTGAGTTGATTATCGGCGACAGACAAACCGGTAAAACTTCTATTATCGTTGATACAATCATCAACCAAAAATCCGTTAATGATGCAGCTAAAAATGATAAAGAAAAATTGTTCTGCATTTATGTTGCTATCGGGCAAAAGCGTTCTACCGTTGCTCAAGTGGTTAAAACGCTTAAAGATTACGGAGCGATGGATTATACGATTGTTGTTGCGGCTACGGCTTCGGATGCGGCGCCTTTGCAATATATCGCACCTTATGCCGGATGCGCTATGGGTGAATATTTCCGTGATCGCGGTATGCACGCCGTTATCTTTTATGACGACTTATCTAAACAAGCTACGGCTTATCGTCAGATGTCTTTGCTTTTGCGTCGTCCGCCTGGGCGTGAAGCTTATCCGGGTGATGTGTTCTATTTGCACTCAAGATTGCTGGAAAGAGCGGCTAAACTTGATGAAGCTCATGGCAGCGGTTCTTTGACGGCTTTGCCGGTTATTGAAACTCAAGCCGGAGATGTGTCTGCTTATATTCCGACTAACGTGATTTCTATTACGGACGGACAGATTTTCTTGGAAACAAGTTTGTTCTATCAGGGTATCAGACCTGCCGTTAACGTTGGTATTTCCGTTAGCCGTGTTGGTTCGGCTGCCCAAGTTAAAGCCATGAAACAAGTGGCTGGTACCATGAAATTGGATTTGGCTCAATATCGTGAAATGGCAGCTTTCTCTCAATTTTCTTCGGATTTGGATATTGCTACGAAAAAATTGTTGGAAAGAGGTGTGCGTTTGACGGAATTATTGAAACAACCGGTTTACCATCCGTTCCCTGTTGAAGAGGAAGTGGTATCGTTGTTTGCCGGTGCACGCGGTTTCTTGGATGAAATTGAAGTTTCGCAAGTTAAAGAATTTGAGCAATTCATGCTTGAAACCATCAGACGCGAAAAGAGTAGTCTCTTGAAGGAAATTCGTGAGCAAAAAGTTCTTTCGGAAGAATTGGAAAAATCGCTTGCGGACTTTATGAAACAAACTCTTGAGGCTTTTAAGAAAAAAACGGCTCAAGCAGCAGCTTAATGTTATGTCGTCGGGAATAGAGCTTCGGCTTTATTCTCGGCGAGAAAATTTGATGCATGATTTGATGCATAAAAAGAAAGGATTGTAAAATATGGCAGGCTTAAAAGAACTCCGTACCCGGATTGAAAGTATTAAGTCTACACAAAAAATTACTTCCGCGATGAAAATGGTGGCAGCATCTAAATTTCGTCGTGCTCAGCTGACTTTGGATAAAAGTGAGCTCTTTCAGGCTATGCTGATTAAGCAGATTAAAAATGTTCTCTGTGAACTTAAATCTGAAGAGCAAGAAAAAGGCATTTCTTTTCTTTTGCCGGCAACGCTGGTACAGCCCAAAAATCCGCAGACCTATGTGCTGTTTGTTTTGTCTTCGGACAGAGGCTTGTGCGGTAGCTATAACTCGCAAATTGCCAAAGAAGCTAAAAAGCGCATTCAAGAGTTAAAGCAAAACGGCAAAAAGGTTTTTGTCTTTTGTTATGGTAAAAAAGGAAGTTCAGCCTTGAAGCGCATGGGGTGCGAGGATATTGTTCAGACGTATCCGAATGTTATCAAAAAGCATTTGACATATGAAGAAGCCCTTTCCTTTTTGCACGATGTTTGGGATACAAAAGAGCAGTATCATGCGGACGTTTGTGAAATTGTTTACAGCGACTTTTTATCCGGCTTAACGCGGACGCTTGTTTCTAAGCAAGTCTTTCCGTTTGATATTGTTTTAGATGAAAATGATGTCGGGCTTAATCGGGTCGGTAATGCCTATTATGGATATTTGCCGGATAAATTGGAATTGCTGAAAAGACTTTCTAATCTCTATATGCGCACGGCTATGTTTGAAATTTTGATTAACTCTCAAGCATCAGAGCATGCGGCGCGAATGAGCTCTATGGATAATGCTAATCGTAACGCGCGTGATATGATTAGCTCTCTTACCTTTAAATACAACACCCTCAGACAATCGGCGATTACAACCGAACTTACCGAAATTGTTGCCGGTGCCGAGGCGATGTCTTAACCTTTGCTGATGACTTGTTTTGATTATATTTAGGAGAATATGAGAATATGGTGGCAAAAAAGAAAAAAGAAACTGAAGAAAAAACGGAAATGGAAACTCTGAAACAAGAGGCCGATTTGCGTTTAGCCGAATTGCGTCAACATATCAGCGAACTTGAAGGCTCTGATAAATTGGGCGAAATCCATCAAGTTATGGGCGCTGTGGTTGATGTTAAATTTCCTAATGTCAACGTTTTGCCGCCGATTTTGAGCGCTCTGGAATGTGAGTGCAAAGGCAGACGCTTGGTCTTGGAAGTTGAACAACATTTGGGGGAAAATGTCGTTCGTACCATTGCTATGGATACGACAGACGGTTTAAGCCGCGGGGTTAAAGTTTATAATACGGAAAAACCGATTACCGTTCCGGTGGGGCCGCAATTGTTGGGGCGTATTATCAATGTTGTCGGAAATGAAGTTGACGGCAGAGGTCATATTGATGCCGCTGCATATATGCCTATTCACCGCGAGGCTCCATCTTTTACCGACCAATCTACCGAAACTGAAATTTTGACAACGGGTATTAAAGTTATTGACTTGTTGGAACCTTATGCCAAGGGTGGTAAAATCGGTCTATTCGGTGGTGCCGGTGTGGGCAAAACGGTTTTGATTCAAGAGTTAATTACCAATATCGGTATGGGACACGGCGGTTATTCGGTTTTTGCCGGTGTGGGTGAACGTACGCGTGAAGGTAATGACCTTTATCATGAAATGATTGATTCGGGTGTTATTGACCTTAAAGGTGATAAATCTAAAACCGTTCTTGTTTACGGACAGATGAATGAACCGCCTGGAGCTCGTGCACGTGTGGCTTTGACCGGTTTGACACAAGCAGAATATTTCCGCGATGAAGAACATCAAGATGTGTTGCTCTTTATTGATAATATTTTCCGTTTCACCCAGGCTGGTTCTGAAGTTTCAGCTTTGCTCGGACGTATTCCTTCCGCTGTGGGTTATCAACCGACTTTGGGCACGGATATGGGCGCGATGCAAGAACGTATTACTTCTACTAAAAACGGATCTATTACCTCGGTGCAAGCGGTTTATGTACCGGCAGATGACTTGACTGACCCGGCGCCGGCTACAACTTTTGCGCACTTGGATGCGACAACGGTGCTTTCTCGTCAGATTGCCGAACTTGGTATTTATCCGGCGGTTGATCCGCTTGATTCTACCAGCCGTATCTTGAATCCGGATGTTGTCGGAATGGAACACTATCAAGTGGCTCGCGGTATTCAGGAAATTTTGCAAAAGTATAAATCTCTGCAAGATATCATCGCAATTTTGGGTATGGATGAACTTTCTGATGAAGACAGAATGGTTGTTTCCAGAGCCAGAAAAATTCAAAAATTCCTTTCTCAACCTTTCCATGTAGCGGAAGTATTTACCGGTAAAAAAGGTCGTTTTGTTAAACTGGAAGATACGATTAAAGGATTTAAGGGAATTCTTGAGGGTAAATATGATGATATTCCAGAGCAAGCTTTCTATATGGTCGGTACGATAGAGGAAGTTTTGGAAAAAGCTGAGGAAATGAAGGGAGCTGCCTAATCATGGCTTTGGATATTCAACTTAAAATCTATATGCCGGAAAAGTTGGTGCTTGACACGAAGGTGCATCGGGTGGTTTTGCCCGCGCGCGATATGCCGCTCACGGTTATCAAAGGCCGGGCACCGACGCTTTTGGCTCTCGGGATGGGACTTTTGCAAATTCTTGATGAAACAAACCATGTGATTGATGAGTGGTTGCTTTCTGTCGGCTCGGCCGATATTAAAGAAGATACTTGCACGGTCTTGACCGAATCTGCTTTTCATAAAAAAGATTTAAATCTGGACGTGGTTAAGCAGATGTATGCCGATTTTGAAAATCCTTATTATAAATGGCTCGTTGATTATTTTGAAAGAGATGCTAAGAAAAAGTAATTTTCCTTTAAGCCTTTTGTGCCGTTCTTATTTCTTGGGGCGGCTTTTTTATTTTCTCAAGGTGGGCTTCTTATGAGCCTTTGTTTTTGTGTAAAATTGTTTGATGGGGTTGACCTCGGTTTGTTATTTGTTTACGCTAAATTTAATTTTAGGGAGGATTGAGGTGAGCGTGTTTTTATTTATCAAAGAACAATTTGCAAAATTTCAGGTCAAAGCGTGGAGTTTAATTATTCTGACAGCCCTACTCTATGGCAGTTTGCTTAATAACATCAACCTTTGGACAGATGAAATCTATTCGGTTTTGATGGCCAATGACAACCTTAAGGATATGTTTTATCTGCTAATGACCGAAGATTCCAAACCGCCGCTTTATTATTTATATCTGAAGTTTGTGCTCTTTTTCTTCCCGAAATCTTATGAAATTTTGGGTGCGCATTTTGCCTCTTATATTTTGCTTGTTGCGGCGCAAATTTTTGCTGCAACGGAAATGCGGCGTGATTATGGCGATAAAGTCGCACTCTGGATGATGGGGCTTATTCTGCTGATGCCGCACTCCTTATGGTTGGCTTTTGAAGTGCGAACCTATATGCTGTCGGCGCTCTTGATGTTGATGGCGCTTGTTTATGGATGTCGCCTTCTTAACAAGCCTACTAATCTTGATTTTATAAAATTTACCATTGCATCTTTGTTAGCGCTTTATACACACTACTATTGCGCGATTTGGCTGATGTTTCTGTATGGAGCTTTAGGCGTATTTCTTATTCGTCAAAAAAATTATGCAGTCTTAAAGAAATTTCTTTATGTGGCGGTTATAGTTGCAGTGTTCTTTGCGCCATGGATTTTAGTACCATTGCAAACTGCCGGTACGATTAGCCAATCTTGGTATGTCTCAATGGATTTTGTTAAAACAAGCGGACAGTTTTTCACAAACCCGTTATCCGGAGAAATGGTGCAATCTATCTATTTTGCTTTTGAGATTTTATCGGCTTCTGCTCTTAGTTTTTGTGTTGTATCCGGTGCTTTATCCGGAGCTGATTTGCGGCAAAAATCTCCACGTTTATATCAGCTTTTAATACTCGCCTTTTTTAGCGTAATGGCAGCTTGTATCTTGCTCCTTATTCTTTCAGTTGTCATCAGACCGATGGTTACTACTCGTTATATGCTGATTTTTTCGCTTATATGGATGGCGGGTGGAGCTATTGTTTTAGTTACGCGACCTTTTTTACAACGAGGCTTTTTCATCCTTGCGTTATTAGGTTTTTGTGTTTCTTATGACGATATTCGTGCCGCTTCATTTGATAAAGGGTATTCTAATCTTGCTCACGATATTCGCATGTTTGTCCCTAAATGGATGCCTATTGTTGCTATGGATAACAATAATTTATTCTGTGAATATTACTTGCCAGAATATAAATGCTTGGTTGTTGTTGGCGAAAAAGGTGAAATTTTACGACTTCCTTCGGTTCTCAAAAACGTCCCCTTGTATTCTCAAGAATTGCCTCCTGTTGTTTTTGCCTTATCCTCTTATACGCAATTGTCTAAAAAATATGAGTGTCTTAAATTTGATACTTTTTACAGAAAAAGTTTTGGTATTGACCTTTGTAAAATCAACGCGGATGACGCTCATTTATTGTTGCAAAATAGCCTAAAATTACGTTTGAACAAGTATTAAACTCGTTGACTCTATAATTTTACACGCTATACTCTAAGAAAGTTTTGTATTTTAATAAAATAAAAGAGGCGTCATGGTCGGAAAAAGTAAAAAACCTCAGGTGGCTGCCATCGGAGAAGTTGTTTTTGATATTATGCCGGATAGCCGAAAATTAGGCGGAGCACCGGCTGATTTTTTACATTATGCCGTTAAATATGGAGCGCGCGGACACCTTATCAGTGCTATCGGGGCTGATGATTTGGGCAGAGAAGTTGTTACGGAACTTAATAAATTTGAAATTACTCCTGTGCTTGCTATTACTCCTTATCCGACAGGTCGGGTAATTATCTTTAAAAACTCTAATGGTTCTCTTACCGCTCATATTCTTGAAAATGCCGCGTGGGATTATATTCCTTTTACCGAAGATGCTGAAAATTGTATTAAAAATGTTGATGCCGTTTACTTTGGTACGCTTGCTCTCAGAAAAGCTTATTCTAAAGGAACTATCTTGGACTTAATCGGCTCTGCCCCTCAAAATGCTTTTAAATTCTTTGATATCAATTTGAGGCAAGATTACTATGATAAAGCCACTATTCTGAAATTGTTGGATTTGGCTGATATTCTGAAACTTAATATGAATGAATTGAAAATTTTGAAATCTATTCTTAAACTTTCCGGTTCTCTGGAAGAAATGTGTGATTTCATCAAAAATCAATATCAGCTTAAATACCTTATCTTAACAGATACTGCAAAAGAAAGCCGCATCTTTGGGGATACGTTAACGTATGTTAAAAATGATGGTATTCGGCAGACCTTTGCTTATGGGGCGGGAAATGCTTTCTCGGGGGCTTTTATTGCTTCTATTCTTAAAGGACTTTCTCAGCAAGAAGCTCATGAAATTGCCAACCATGCGGCTGTTGAAGTGTGTAGAGCCTCTTGTAAATGTTCTTAAACTAATTATTTTATTAGAAAAAAGATTCTGAAATGTCGGTAGATGTTAAACATAGTAATCAGGAACTTTATTTAGTCTTCAACGAAGATGATAAATCAGTTGAAGATGATACTTCTATGCAAGATATTGCCGAGTGGAAAAATCGCGGCGGTAAACAAGTTTTTTTTAAGTTAGCCAAAGATGGAGTTCCCTATTCTTCTCAGATAGCTGCACAAATTTTCGGATGGGCTAAAAAACTTAAAACTCTTGGCCTTGATGCTAATCTTTCGCAGTTACCCAAAAACTTGCAAGAGATGCTTAATCTTGCTCTAAAGGTGGAAAACACGCCGCCGAAAGACAATAGAAACTCACTTCCTCTGCTTGAAAAAATTGGGAAAAAGAGCCTAATTGTTTTTGAAAAAATTAAATCGGCTTGTCTTTTCATTCATGAAGTAAACTTATCGCTTTTGCGCTTCTTTACCGGGCGGGCTATTTGGCGGAAAAATGACTTTTTATTTATTTTTGCCGATTGTAGTTACAAAGCGGTCGGTATTATTTCTTTGGTTAGCTTTTTAGTTGGACTTATTTTGGCCTTTGTCGGCGCTCTGCAACTGCGAACTTTTGGTGCGGGAATTTATGTTGCCAGCATGGTTTCTATCGGTATGACAAGAATTATGGCGGCGATTATGGTCGGAATTATTATGGCCGGCCGGACGGGCTCTTCTTACGCGGCAACACTCGGAACCATGCAGGTTAATGAAGAAATTGATGCGCTTAAAACGTTAGGTATTAAAATCTCTGATTATCTTATTACGCCGCGATTGGTTTCGCTGGTCTTTACTATCCCGTTTTTGACAATGTTGGCGGATGTTTTGGGAATTTTCGGCGGAGCTGTTGTGGGTGTTGCTTTTTTGGATATTTCTTCATCCTCTTATTTTGATTATGCGATTAAGGCGTTGAGTTTGAGAAATATTCTTGTGGGGCTGTTGCATAGCGTCATTTACGGCATTATTATTTCTTTATGCGGATGCTATGAAGGGCTTAATGCCGGACGGGATGCCGACAGCGTTGGTAAAGCAACGACCGGGGCGGTTGTTACGGCCTTAGTTTGGATGATTGTCGCAACCGGTATTTTGACTGTTCTCTTGGAGGTGGCTGGAATATGACACAGGATATTATTACAGTCAAAAACCTTAGGGTTGCTTACGGTGATTTCATCTTATTTGATAATATCAATTTTTCCGTGCGAGAAAAAGATATTTTTATCATTATGGGGGCGAGCGGCTGCGGTAAGAGCAGTATGCTCCGCGTATTAACGGGATTGGTTACGCCGGTGCAAGGTGAAGTCTTAATTAACGGGCAAGACTTTTCCGGCGCCGATAACTTAAAACAAACAGAAATTATGAAAAGTTGCGGCGTGCTCTATCAAAGTGGGGCTCTATTCTCCTCTATGACTTTAAAAGAAAATGTGGCGATGCCGTTGGAGCTCTATACAAACTATTCAAAAAAAGAAATTGATGAGCTGGCATCGTATAAATTAGCTCTCACTGGTTTGTACGGTTTTGAGGATTTTTATCCTTCAGAAATTTCCGGCGGTATGAAAAAAAGAGCGGCCCTTTCCAGAGCTCTGGCACTTGATCCTAAAATTGTCTATTGTGATGAACCTTCAGCGGGGCTTGATCCTATCAGTTCTAAGCGCTTGGATGATTTAATTTTGGAACTTAATCATAATTTGGGGACGACGTTTGTGGTGGTTACACACGAATTGCAATCTATTTTTGCTATCGGAAATAATTCTATCTTTCTTGACGGGAAAGTTAAAAATATTACCGGAAGAGGTAATCCGATGCAAATGTTACAAACGCCGCCTAACCCCGAAATTCTTGAATTTTTAACAAGAGGTGTAGAAAATGGTCAAACAGCCTAATTTGAAAATGATTGGTCTTTTTGTCAGCATTGGGCTTTTATCGCTCTTTTTGATGTTGGCTTATTTTTTGAAATCTAAATTTTCCGATAACGAATCTATTGTGGTGATGTATTTTGACGAATCGGTTAAAGGGCTTGATGTCGGCGCACCGGTTTTGTTTAAGGGCGTGAAAATCGGGGAAGTAACCGAGGTTCGTTTGCAGGCTAATTTGCAAACCATGCAGTTTCTTATCCCTGTTTATGCCAAAATCTATAACGGCAAATCTTTTGTTACGGATAGCCGTGATGAAAGAGCTAAATTGAATAAATTTATTCAAGACGGTCTCCGTGCTCGCTTGGCCATTAACTCGGTTATTACGGGGCAGCTTTTGGTTGAATTGGATTTGTTCCCTAAATCTAAAATTATTCTTCATAACGAGGCAAAAAACGAATTTGAAATTCCTACTATCGGCTCGCCTTTTGCCGAGATTTCCAAGAGTATACAAGTTATGCCGATTACACAGATTGCCGATGATGTTCATAATATCACGCAGACACTTGATAAAGAATTGCCGCCTTTGTTGACAAAGATGAATTCTACTTTGGATACCGTTGATTATATCTTGAAAGAAAATAAGAATAATACAACCAAAATGGTGGCTGAGTTTGGTACGGCAGCGCAAAATGTCGGTGGTGCTGCTAAATCTTTGGATTTAATGATGAGTGAAAACGCAGTGGAAATTTCTGCCATGATTGAGACTTTAACGGCAGCTGCAAACTCGCTTAAAAATTTAACTGACTATTTGCAAATGTACCCCAGTGCCATTATTACCGGAAAGGAATAATAAAATGAAAAAATTTTGGATGCTTTTATTGATTTTTACGATTTCTGCCTGCAGCAGTCGGAACCCGAATTTTTATCAACCTATAGCGATGAACGAAACGCAGCAGGTTTATCCGGATTTCAAACAAAATATTTTGGTAGACAATGTTTTGTTGCCGGCGGTACAAGCTAAACCGCAAATTACCACTTTGGGTGATGAAAACTATGAACTCAAAATTGATGAATTTAATCGCTGGGGGGCTAATCCAGATAAACTTATTCAGCAAGTTATTAATGATGATTTAAGCCTTATCTTTCCTAATGCCTTGGTTGAAAACAAAACAACCTTGCGCAAAAACTATAAATATGCCGTGTGGATAGAAATTCAAAAAATGAGCGGGCGGCTTGATGAAGATGCAACGTTGCAGGCCTCTTATTTTATTAAAAACAAGACTGGGCGCATTATCAAGCAAGGGCAGTTTAAGAAAACTATTCAAATTGATGGTGATTATGAGGCCTATATTCCTGCACAAAGCAAGCTGTTCAGCCTTTTAGCAGGAACCATTGCCGATGATTTGATTAAACTTTAATCTAATTCTTTTCCTACGAAATCCAATCAAATATTTGTGTTTGATTGGATTTTTTTAGGCTTTTTTGATTTATTCTTAAAAAATATTTGACAAAAAAATATTTTGGCCTATGCTTGTTTTTGTACTTTTATTAAAAACATATATTTATGGACGAAAAAATTGTAAAGACCGTTATGTGGTCTGATGCTAAGGTGCTTTTATCAGCCCTTGCCAGTAAAAATTTAGGTAGAGCCAATAATAAAAAGCCTGCCGATTTTTGTGAGTTTGTTGTTTCTTATCCGACGGTTACCAGAAGGCGGATGGTTGAGTTTCTGGAAAATGTTGTCTTAAACAATCAACTCAGTGATGTTACTTCTATGGCAACCACAGCCGAAGACAGTTGTTTGTTTTCCGCTGAACACGCAACAGCCATTGAAGTTATGCTCAGACACCTGAATAAACTTAACACCGGTGGAAAATTACAGTCTCTCTGGGCTTTTTTGGACGATGATAAAAAAGCTATTATCCATTTCATCAATAAAGGGGGATGGTATGCGGAGGCTTTTTTCTGCAGTCCGGAAGAGTTTTCGGTCGTTCACTTGATGACGTCATCTCGGGGAGAAAAATTTTTTATCCCGGTGGCCTTCGTCAGGGATTTAAGCAAATTGGCAGCTAAAGTCAGTTTGACCGGAAATTTCTGTTTGCAAGATTATTTGCCGCGGACTAAATTTGATTTTCTTTCTAAAGGAGGGAAAAAAGGTAAATCCGAAAAAAACGGTAAAAACGGCAAACAGCATACTGAGAAAAAAGAAAATCCTCATCGTCAATTTCGTGATGGCTGGGATGGACTTTGAGTTTTTGAGTTTATAATTGCAACTTGAAATTTGTTTATAGCAAATTTTGTTTTGTATGTTGCCGTGGGGAATTGTCGTGAGACAGGTATCCCCACTTTATTGAGTTACTTACCTTGGGAGGACTTCGTTGAGAAACGAAGTTCTTTTTTATGTAAAAAAGACAGCCTGAATACAAACTCAGACTGTCTTAATTTTCTTAAAGCCAAAAGCATGGAATAACTTTTATATCCCTGTCAATGTACACAGAACCTTGAAAGCAACCTCCGTCTTTTTGCATACATATACCTTCCAGAGAGCGGCCGTTCCAATGTGACATGGGAAATGTCCCTACTCCGTACCATAGACCTAAAAGCGGAGTAACCATCTCATTTGCAGATCTAGCCGCTTTCATCTCTGCCGATGATATCATAAAGCAATCATTCGGATTAAGACCATTTTTAGCATAATTGGTAATATACTCCCAAACTTCTGTCTTTATTCCTTTTAACCGAAACGCTTTATATATTGCTTGGGTATTCGCATAGCCGTCAGGAAAAACCTCAATAGCATCCGGAAGATGTTTATCCAAACTTAAATAAATGAGTTTCATTTCCACAAAATCTGGGACACAACACAAAGCCCGATAACCTATCGGTGCGTTTTTATCCGGATTTACCCACAAAATATATCCGCTTAATTCTGCTGTAGAAAAACCATTGCGTATGCATATCCCTCCGTTATTATAAACTTTTCCGCCACATTCGGCTTTTGCTATTTGTTCCGGCATTACCTTCTTTGCCAGCTCAATAATCGGTGCGGATGATTGCGGCATTTTAATCGGTTGGGGCTTTTTCACAGATGATTCCGTCAATGATTTTTCTTGCAAGTTATCAGCCTCAAAGGGGTGCTTTACCGTTGCTATGGCATTTAAACTACCATTAACGAATTTACGCCCGTAGCTTCCATCTTTGAATAGATAAAACGGATAGCCGATTTCTTGTCCGATGGCATTTAATTGGCTTAAATTTAATTTTTCCATAATTGTTGATTTTAATAGTTTTGATAATAATTTTCTTTGGGTGTGATTATATGGGGTTATCCTCAATTGTCAATCTCTTCTGCTTACCTTTTTTTGTGGGAAAAAGGGTTTTATGGTTGCAAGTTTTCTCTTTGCGTTTATGGTGTAAGAAATAAGGAGTTTTTCTGATGATTTTTTCAAAATTTGAGAATATGGTCGCGGGCAGATATTTGCGCGCCAAACGCAAAGAAGGTTTTATTTCGGTTATTACTTCTTTTGCTTTTATCGGTATTGCTTTGGGTGTGGCAACGCTTATTATCGTTACCTCGGTTATGAACGGTTTTAAATCCGAATTACTTGGGCGCATCCTAGGAATTAACGGGCATATCAGCATTGTTGCCATTCGTAATATGCCGTTTAATAACTATCAAGAGGCCGTCAAACTTTTAGAAGATAAAATCCCCGGCGTTAATATCGCTATTCCGATGGTAGAAAAGCAATTACTCGCAACTGCAGGAAATTCTGCCGAGGGTGTTATGGTGCGCGGTATCAATGCTGATGATATTCAAAAGAAGCAAGTACTACGTGACGGTTTTAAAGATTTTGATTTGAAGTTATTTAAGGGTGATACGATTGTTTTGGGGCAACGTTTGGCCAATAAACTCGGTGTTATGGAGGGCGATGAGGTTACCCTGCTCTCTCCCAGCGGAAAAATCACGATGTTTGGTACTGTGCCGAGGATGAAAACTTATCGTGTCGCCGGAACTTTCAATTTCGGTATGTATGAATATGATGCCAATTTTATCTTTATGCCGCTTGAAGCTGCGCAAAAATTCTTTTCTTTAGGCAACGGTGTTACCGGTATTGACGTTACGCTTCGTGATGATGCCGATGTAGATTATACGCGTCAGATTATTGCGGCGGCCATAGAATCTTCCGGCAATAAGGCGTTTGTTTACGATTACAGACAAACAAACTCGGCGTTCTTTAATGCCGTTGATGTGGAAAGAAACGTTATGTTTATTGTGTTGACGTTGATTATTTTGGTGGCCGCGTTTAATATTATTACCGGTTTGATTATGCTCGTTAAAGATAAAGGGCGGGATATTGCTGTTTTGCGGACAATGGGCGCAACGAAAGGTGCTATTATGCGGATTTTCTTCCTTGATGGCGCATTTATCGGTGTGGTCGGAACAATGCTCGGCGTCATCTTGGCTTTGCTCTTCTGCGATAATATTGAAAATATCAGACAGTTTTTGCAATCTATTTCCGGACGGGATTTATTTGCCGCAGAAATCTATTTCTTATCTCAACTGCCGGCAAAAGTTGAATTGCCTGTTGTCTTAACCGTTGCCGGTATTTCTCTGTTGCTTTCGTTCTTGGCAACTCTCTATCCGGCTTATCGTGCCGCTAAAATGGACCCTGTGGAGGCTTTGCGCTATGAATAATGATATCAACGATAATGCTCCTATTTTACAACTGAGTGATGTTGTTAAAAATTATAAACAAGGAAAGCAAACGTTGGAGGTGCTTTCCGGTGTGGATTTAACTATTCATAGCGGCGAAATTATTGCTTTGGTCGGACAAAGCGGTTCGGGTAAATCTACTTTGTTGCAAATTGCCGGTCTTTTAGATAGACCTTCTGGCGGACGGGTTTTTATTAACGGAGAAAATATCGGTAAAGTTTCTGATGACGTGCGCACATCGCTTCGGCGTGATTATATCGGTTTTGTTTATCAATATCATAACCTTTTGGGGGACTTTTCTGCACTTGAAAACGTTATGATGCCGATGCTTATTGCCGGTAAATCTCCTAAAGATGCGGCTGACAGAGCAACGTTTTTGCTTGATAAATTAAAACTTTCTCATCGCTTAAAACATCGTCCGGCAGAGCTTTCGGGCGGTGAACAGCAACGTGTGGCTATTGCCAGAGCTTTGGCTAATTCGCCAAAATTGCTCCTTGCCGATGAACCGACAGGTAACCTTGATCCGAATACCTCCGAAGAAGTTTTCTCGGCTCTGCTCAATATTATCAAAGAAACCGGATTAGCGGCTTTGATTGCGACGCACAATATGGAATTGGCTGCGCGGATGAATAAACAATTTAAGCTTAAAGACGGGGTTTTGGAAAATATGAATGAGCCGCTCTTTACAAAGGTTCGGAAAAATTTTTATTAGCCTTTGCCTATTTCTTATTTCAACCGCCCTATCTCTAGAAATATCGCGCGTTTCTTTAAAAAAATGCTTGCAAAATTATTTTTTTGCGATATGTTAGGGGCACTTCCGAGAAAGAGGACGGTGCTTTTTTGGAGATGTGAGGTGTGGGGATATATACCCTTTTCCTTTTGTTTCCTAAGCATAACGCCCCGTTTGCGCAGATATTTATCTCAACGACAAAACTATCGGGACAATAAATTAATTAACCGTTTAAAGGATTTTATTTAATGAAAAGTATTGTTAACGCAAAAAAGAAAAGTAGCCGTCGTTACGGTCAAAATCTTTGGGGTGATTCTAACAGCCCTATTTTGAAGAGAAATTATGCTCCGGGTCAACATGGTCAAAAGAGAAAAAAGACAACTGACTATGGTGAGCAATTATATGCTAAACAGAGATTAAAAGTTTACTATGGTAACATTTCTGAAAAGCAATTCCACAAATATTATGAAGAAGCTATTCGTAGAAGAGGCGACGCCGCTGAAAACCTTATCGGCTTGTTGGAATCTCGTTTGGATAACTTGGTTTATAAAGCAAAATTTGCTTCTACCGTTTTTGCTGCTCGTCAGTTTGTTAACCACGGTCACATTACCGTTAATGGTAAGAAAGTTAACATCCCTTCTTATATGGTTAAAGCCGGTGATGTTATTGAAGTTCGTGAGAAATCTAAGCAATTAGCCGTTGTTTTGACTGCTATTCAATCTCAATCTCGTGACTTCCCTTCTTATTTGGAAGTTGATGCTTCTAAATTAACAGCTAAATATTCTTTTGTTCCGAAATTTGATGACGTTCCTTACGCTGCTCAAATGGAACCAAACTTGGTTATCGAGTTCTACTCCAGATAATAGCTGTTATATGGCGGTTTTCTTCTGGAGAATCGCAACAGAATATCACAAAAAAGCAGAGTTTCGGCTCTGCTTTTTTTGTAACAAGAGCGCTATTGGCTAGGCCGGTGGGGCTCTTTTTTTGCTTTTCTGCCTCTGTCATGCCCTTTCTATTGACAAAAAAATATTTTCCATTATCCTTTTGGCAATTAAATATTATTATTCACTTTTTTAAATTATCAACTTAT
Organism: uncultured Alphaproteobacteria bacterium; assembly: GCA_944392315.1. GTDB lineage: Bacteria > Pseudomonadota > Alphaproteobacteria > RF32 > CAG-239 > CAG-267. The sequence goes on from CALXWH010000003.1 coordinate 71,952, forward strand.
GGAAAATTATTTTAAATCTGCTGAACAAACACAAAGTGTGTTGGAAGCGCTGAAATGTTATTGGGACTTTTTTGGTGAAAGAAGCATTGATGAAGAAGATGATGATTTGACATTTTTTTCAAATGGTTTCTTTAGCCTTGTTAATCCCCAAAACTATCATCGGCAAATCTATGACAATCGTTGCCAGTTGTTTGCACCTGAGGTCATTGATTTTCATGTTTTTGAAAATGGATACTATGCTCTCTCTGTGGTTAAAAATAATTCTTATCAATTTTTTAATCCTCAGGGGGAAAGTATTGCCTGCTTTGATGATGTTATCTTTTGCGGGCAATATCGGCATTTTGTCGTCAAAAAAGATGATAAACTCTATGTCTTGTCGGTGGATGATTTATCTCAAAGCCACGTTATCGGCTCTGCTCATGACATCGCCGATTTTTGGGATGCCGATGATGGGAAAATGGCCATTGAGAGAGATAATCAAATTATCTTGTATGACAAAGATTTCTGTGTCATACATCTTTTGCAGGATATAGTGGACGTTTCTTTCTTCACCGGAGGAAATTTTATCACTTGGACAAAGAAAAAGGGGGTTCTCTTTGATACAAACTTAGTTCCCCTATTGGATGATCTGGATGTTAATTATCATTGGGCGACGCTTAAAAATATGTGTCGGAATATGGATGCGACATACGATTGTCTGACGGCAAAACCTATTGCCAAATATTACACTCTTACCGGAGTTCCTAATTGCGCATATTACATATCCGGTACAGGTAATGTTTGTTTGCGCTTAGGCAACGGGGAGCAAATTGAATTTCAAGAAACCGATCGTTCATTCATTATTGCCAAGCAATTCGTCGGTATCATCCGTCAAAATCGTTTGGTGATTCTGGCTCTTGAGATTCCACTGCAGCAGCAAAGGATGCTTTTTGATACCTTTATTCGAGAAGTCTCCGGAGAGGATATTTCTGAAGCCTTGTTTGACTATGGGCAGAAATTTGTGGCGTTTGCTCAAGGTGCCAGATTGAATAAGCGTGAAACTTTGCGCTATTTATTATCGCACTAACCGCTGTTTTTATCTCTTTTATTACAGCCCTCTTCGGAGGGCTTTTTTTTATTTTTCTTTTTATCCCCTCTTTACTCTTTATTCTTCTTGGGTTATAATTAAATTAGGAATAACAGCTTATAGGTATTTTATGTTTATTTTATTTATTGCTTTACTTGCTCCGCTATTCACTTCTTTTGCTAATATCATTGAGTGCAAACTTTCTAATAATAATTTTAAGCACCCTCTCACGATGATTTTTTACATTTCTTTGATGAACTGCGTCTTTTTGCCGCTGTTGCTCTTTTTTGGTATGCCGACGTTGCCGACGCTTAGTGTCTTGCCTTTTTATCTTGTCTTAGCCGTTATTGATGTTGTTTATCTCTATCCTTATTACAAAGCTATGAAGGTTATTGACACCTCTATCGTATCTGCTCTATTCTCTTTGGGGCAAATCACTATCCCGATTATGACGTATCTCTTTTTGGATGAACACCTCAAACAATCGCAATATTTTGGTTTTGTCATTATCATTCTTGCCTCTATTGTTTTGAGCATCAACGACTTTAAAATGCCTAAACTTAATCGCGCCTTTTACTATATGGTCTTTGTTTCGTTTTTGAGAGCGTTTTATGTGGTTATTCAAAAATGTGCTTTTCAGTATGATGACAGTTGGATCAATATGATGATTTACGTCAATACACTTTCCGGCCTTTTACCCTTTTTACTCTTTTTCCATAAGCCTTCAGCAGAACGTATCAAAAAAGCTTTTAACTCTTATCGCAAACGAACCAAAATTTTTTGCTTAAATGAACTTCTTTGCTTTTTAGGTGGAGCGGCTTTTATTTTTGCATTATCTCATATGTCTGCCGTGACACTTTCTGCAATCAACGCTACGGCGCCAATCTTTATGCTCTTTATCAGCATTACCTTAAAAAAGATTTTTGACATTAGAGTCAAAGAAACCATCTCTCCACGCATTATGGTGAAAAAGATGGTCTGCTTTGTCGTTATCGTTATTGGCGTTGTTTTAGTCGCTTTATAATTTTTACAACTCTTTTGACTGCTTTTGTATATTTCATCGTCATTTGAGGATGGGCTTGTTTATACATCTTTGCTTTTTGAGCAATGTAATCATACAAATGCTGCATTTTTTTATTTCCTTTAGCAGCCAAATCTTCAGGATGGCCTTGAACGCATAAAATCCCTGCGGCTTCATTACCCCATATTTCCGGTATACCGTCCGAATCTGATACGGCATATAGGTCCATTTTAACTAGCGGCGTGCCTTCCACATAATCTTGCAAAGCCGGATGAACCATGGCCTGGTTGTGACGCGAATTTATCATAATCTTATCTTCATTCGCATCTAACCCCATAATATCAAATATCGGTGTTCCTTTGATTAACTTCAATCCATGAATACGTACGTCGGTTTCAGCTTTTGGCTTATGAACTGTCTTTTTTGACACTTCTTTTTCTAAGCTACGGTACATTTTCATATTCCCCAATAGAGCCCCTATCATCTGCGCACCGGCACAAATACCCAGCATCGGTTTATGATGACGGTAGGCTTCGGTTATCGCTGCTTTATATGCAAAAAAGCGTTTGCCTTCTTTACCCCCCATATCTTTTCCGTCTATGAAGAAATCTTCCGGATTATCAAAGGCTCCTCCCGGCAAAATGACGCCATCGCAATCTTTCATCTGTTGATAGGTGTTTTCATAATCCAAAAACTTTATTTCCGCACCTGTTGACAACGCCGCTTGCGCATAGGTCAATCCGATGGTGTAATATTCTTCGCCATTATCGCCTTTATCTTGCCCCAATAAAAATCCTACTGTCGGGCGGTTTGAACTTTTATCTTCATATAACTCTTTATGAAAGCGAATATCGGCCGCGATACCTTGTGCCTTTAATTCTTCTATCTCTTTTTTGGGAATGCCGAAACTCTTAAACTCTTCCAAATACTCCAGATATATTTTTTTAGTTTTCATCGTAAAAAACTCCTTTTTTGCATATACCTAAGTGTACCCGAAAATTGAGAGTCTGTCAATCGGGTTATTTATTCAGTTTTTAGGCGCTGGCTTTTTATATTTCCAGATATTTCAAAACATCATCCGGACTATTAACCGGTACAACTTCCGTATTTTCCATACCGCGCAGAGCTTCTGCCAATGCATAGTCATTACCCCCCTTTTCCGTGCGGTCTCCTAAGAAAATTATTTTATAATTTGGGTGCATCTCTCTTACTTTATGCGCGATTTGCTCTTTGCTGCAGCCTTTGGTCACAATATCTATGGATATCTTGCCGCCGACGCTCGCTTCATATTCCGGAAAATTCTCATTCACATCTTGGACAATGGTTTCACGTTCGTGATGTACATTATCCCATTCATTATATTTGGCGCGCTCCGAAAATGGACAATTTCTTCCTAACACGCTGAAATTCAGCATTCCGGGGCGCAACTCCATGTAATTTCCAAAAAGTTGTCCTTCGTATTCCGTATTGCGACGATAACGCTCCAACGTTTGCAATAACTCTTTCTTTAATTTAATTTCGTGACGATAAATTTCTTTGCCTTTTTGATGAAATACATTGCCCATGGAGCTATAAATGCCGCTAAATGACAGCATCGCTTCGGATGGAATCTGTTCACATACTTTTTCATAGTTTGAACCTGCAGCTAAATAAGCTAAATGAGATTTTAACCAAGGGATAAATCTGCGACTGAAATCAGGCGTCATCTGTTGGCGGGCCGGCGTTATCGTTCCATCCATATCAAATATATATATTTTCATAGCGTCTCCTTTCTTATAAGTGCGCCTGCAGAGACCAACTTACGGAAATATTCCTTATTTTATTTCCTTTTCATCTCAACTATTTGTCTGCGACGCATTTATAATAAGCTTTGGAGGGTACAAAAAGTCTGCACGTAAAAATATCATTATCTATTTCTTCCGCATGCGTCTTTTCCTTGTGCGCTCGGCATAGTTCATCTGCTTTGGCCTTTACTTCTTCTTTATCATAAAATAAAGGATTGTAACAGATGGCCGGACGACCGGGTTTTGAACTGCCGACATATACATATTCTGTTCCGGGCTCTCGTCTTCGGTCCTCAAAAGGGGCAAATTGCGAGCACGCACTCAGCAGGCAAAACACAGATAGTAACAATGATAATTTTAGTGTGGACAATTTGTAAAACTCCCGTTAAATTGTGTATGTTAGTCATTATATATAAAGATGAATTAAAATGCAAAGCGAAAATGTATATATTGGGGATGATAAATTTGAACGCTTCCTCGCTCATTATAATTGTCCGACACCTGTTGATGTTGCGAAACTGAAATTTGCCGGTGCTATTTGCAGCCCTAACCCTAATTTGAGACCAACGGATGTTATTGCTTCTTTCTTTCCGGATAATGCTCAACCACGTTTGACGACGAAGGCTGAAGCCGAATTGTTCTTTAAGTTTTTTATGGGATTGTGGGATCAGATGTTTGTTGAAATTAAAACCAATTCTTTGGAATTGCCCGAATTTCACGGTGATATTCATGATACACAAAGTCTTATTGAATTATGCTATAATCGGGCGGATCAAATTGAATGCGGTTTTGTGGAAGGTTTTTGGGGCGGTTGCGAAACGCTTAATATCCCTAATTTTGCGGCAGAGTTAATCTCTTCTCTTTCTGATATGGCCGGTGTTTATGCCATGCTCGCTAAAAAACTTTCTCAATCTGAAAATCCCGATGATATTTATCCGGTTATTCTTAATACCGATAAAATGGTGCTCAAAACCTTGCATTTCCTTATTGAACATTTGGTCTTGCCACATATTGAGAAACTACAAAGAAGTGTTAACTAATCTGCCTTTTTACAGGAGTTTTTACTATGGAATTATATGAAGGACTTTTAACCAGACGCTCCATCAGAAAATATGATCCAGAAAAAAAATTATCTGATGAGCAAATTATTGAACTTTTGCGGGCGGCGAGCTATGCCCCTTCCGCGCACAACAAGCAGCCTTGGCATTTTTTGGTGCTCAAAGATGCTGAAACCTTGCGCACACTTAGAACCGTTCAACCGTGGACTTCTTTTGCTAAAGATGCCGCTTGCGTTGTTATTGTTTGTGCTGATGAATTGGAAACTTTCCACCGTGAAAAAGAAGGTTGGAACTATGCGCAAATTGATGGTTCGTTGGCGGCAGAAAATCTTTTGCTTGCTTGCCATGCCAAAGGGCTTGGTGCTTGTTTCTGCGGTGCGGCTCCGATGCCAATGGTCGTTGACAACCTGCGCAAAAAATTTAATATGCCCGAAACTATACTCCCTATTGCTATTATTACAATCGGGTATCCACTGGAAACACCTAAGCAACCTGAAGATAGGTTTAATCCTGAGAAAGTACATTGGGAAACTTTTTAATCATTTTTTTCAACAAAATAGCCTCGCAGAATATTCTGTGAGGCTTTGTTTTTCTCTGTTACAGTTTACATGGCTGCATAGCGTTCAAAATAGGCTTTCACCTCTTCGCGATTGCCTCGTTCCAACAGTTCATCTTCTACTTCAAGTCCTTTGGTTGAGTCTTGAATGTAATCCATGATTGCTTTGTGGTTACCGCTCTTGATTAACAAACGCTGCGCTTCTGGGCACAATGCCTTGTACTTAAAAATATATCCTCTGACGCATTGCTCACACTTGTCTATTAAACTATCTTTACCGTAACCGATGTTCAGATAGCTCATCAACTCCTTTTCGCCAAACGGGGAAAGAGGATTTGAGGCCAAATAGTTTTCAACATCTTCAAGATAGGCCAATGTATGCCTATCTTGACTTTTCGCAAGACTTTGTTGGAGCAAGTAGACTTCGGCTTGCGGAGAAAATTTCTTTTGCACCCTTAAAGCGCTCAGACCTTTATTGATTATTTCTTTTTCAAGTTCTAGGCACCAATGCCCATTTTCTAACATCTGTTCACAAATCACATCGTTTGAACCGGCGTGTTTATAAATATACAACTGCACTTCATGGCTTAACGGATAACTTTCCCCAAAAACTTCCAACATCTTGGTAATTTCTGTTTTATTACCTCTCTTGACAATTGCCATTTGTTCTTCATCGGTCAGAACTTCTTCTGTGCGATGCTGTGCAATTTTTGCCATGATTTCACGATGTTTTCGTCTTTCTTCCTCTGCAGCTTCACGCATACGGCTGATTTCTGCAACACTGATTTTTTCTTCCATAATTTTACAATTTAATTGGTTTGACATATCTATACTTTATCACGATTTGATGTATTCCTGTTTCGGCTTCTTGTCAATCTATTTTCTTGTTACAAAAAAGGGAGCTCATCGGCTCCCCTTTTCTATTTATAGACATCGTAGAGTTTCTTTAAGACTTCCGGAACATCTACTTTTAATTCCGCCAATATGTACGCGGCTGTATCTAAGTTCAACCTTGCAATTGACTTAATGCTGTATTTGTCTTGATTTTCTACCCACCGCGGATTGTTATAATCTACCCAATAACGTTCCCGATACGATGGAATGGTGTGTACACTCGGCTTTTGAATATAGAGTTTTCCGTTTGGTGCCAGATAAGCAAATTTTGCTAAATTGCCTTCTTTATCATACGATTTTACCGAAATTTCGCCATTGTTATAGAACATTATTTCCGTCTTTGTTTTGCCGTTACCATAATATTCCATAACCGCATTGCCTTTGCTGTCTGACTTAAATTCTGATGTTACACCGCCTTTTTTGCCATATACTTTCAGGCTGTCTTTTAACAGTTCGGCACTATTCTTAGCTAAATTCTGCGGCATATCGGCTTTGTTGAGTTTTAATGACTTGACTTTGCCTGTGTCATCATATTCTTTTTCAACAGAGGCTATGCCTTGTTGCTCGGTTTCTTTAACTAACTTGCCCTTCTTGTTATATTCTTTGGTGATAAATACAAGTGGTGTTGTTTGTTCGCTTTCTGATTTTACGGTGCCATCCGGATAATATGTCTTATCTGCGAACAGTAATGTTTCCGGTTTGCGTTGTATCTCATAACGCGATTTACCGTTATCAAAGTAGTCTTCTCTTGATACAAACGCCATGACGGCATTATCCGTATAATCTTTATGCGTTTTACGGCGTATTTCTCCTGAACCATAGTATTTTTCAATCAAAATTCCGTCTTTTTCATACTTTGTATCCGTGATTAAGAGACCAGTTTTTGAGTATTCTTTCACCTCTTCCGTGCGGCCGTCTTTGGTCTTTATCGTTTTACGCAGATTTCCGTTCGGATAATAAAACTTTTGGATTTCAGGTTCAGATGTTGTTGCTTTTTCTGCTGCCTGCGTCATATGTTCTTTTGACACAACATCGGTTAAATCCTCTATATCCGGTTTGGAAACAGGGCCGATATTTTTAGCGGCCAATTCTGCCTCTTTCTTTTCTTCGGCGGTCGGGATAATAGCATTTTTAACCTTTATGTCTTCAAACGATATCGGCTCCAAATCTTCTACCATTGGGGCAGCTTCGGCAGGAAGAACCGGAGAAACTTCCGCTTCTTTTTCACTATGCTCTATGGCCGGTTCTGTTGTTTCTTTATTTTGACTTACTGCTTTTTCCGCTACAGCCTTATTGATATTTTCATCCTTATTTACCGTTATCGCTTTTTCTATAACCGGTGTCGGAACAATTATCGGTAAAGCACTTGCCACCGGCTTATCGGCACTGATTGTCAGCTTACTTTCTTCTTTTGGCTCCAGTGTTGCTTTGACTTCCGGTGTAACTACCTTTTCGCTCGGTTGCTCTGCAATCTGCGCAGGTTCTTGCTTGATTTCCGTTGGTTGATTTTCAACCTTATCTACCACTACAGCCTTATCAGCCATCTCCGTTGCAACCGGTGCTTTAGTAGCCGTTTGTTGCGGAGTAGATATCTCTTTTTGCGGTTGAGCTATTTGTGTGGTTGCTTCTTGCTTAATCTTTGGCTCTGCTGTCTTTGAAGCGCTCTCTATTGCAGGCTCTGACGGCACCTTTGGTTCTGTTACTGGGGTTGTGGTTGGCGTATCCGCGTTTTCATATCCGCAAATATGGCCGCCTTTTATCAACTGATTATTTTTATATACCAGATATTCTCCCAATGCCAGGTTATATTCTATATAATTGAAAGGATTGCCGGCATTTACCTCTCTGATGTAATCCATCTTATCATCATAGAATCGGATAAAGATATCCTTATTCTTGCTCGGCTCGGCAATGAACGCATCTGTTTTTTCGTTATCGTTATAATTTGCACTAAACGCTAACTTTCCGTTTTGAGTATAGCGCACGTATACTGATTTTGGAGAATCTTCTGCAATTGTCATCATCTCCTTTACTGCACCGTTTGGATGATAACTTCTGGCGCTTTCTGACTGTTTATCCTGATTATATGGAACTTCCGCCAATAATTCCCCTTTTTCATCAAACTTTTGCGCTATGCCTTGTTTTTGCTTTTGATAATACGGAATACTATAGATGCGGTTGCCTTTTTCATCATATACCGTTTCTACCGCATATTCGCCGCGATTATACCCTGTCGGGAACACTGCTCTTAATCTGTTTAAGCGGTCATAGCAGGCGTAATTGCTGTTCTCCGGCTTAAAAGATGTGAACTCTATGCAATCTCTCGGAATATCAAATTGAAAAGCCTTCTTTATCGTGTTTACATTGGCGTCTACTTCTAATTGCAGCTCGCTTTGTTTATTGGCAAAATCCAAACAGCCTTTATCCGGTTGTTTTAGCTCGGCTAATTTAGACGGATTGATTATTCTGGGTTTTACTTCAGGTTCGGCTCCGTCTATTTTGCCCGCCGTAAACTTTATTTCTCTTCCTTGCGGTCCATAAATTTTCGCAACGCCATCTTTTAGGCCATTTTTATATGGAAATTCCGCCGCAACGCCGCCGGTCGGAAAATAACAGGTTAATTTTCCCGATACTTTACCGTTATTATATCTTTTTCTGAAAGCTACTTGTTTGGTCGGGAAATAGCCATTGGCCATACCATCTTTTACACCTTGTTTATAATTGATTTCCGCCGTTAAATTGCCGGCTGCATCAAACTTTTGCTCAACGCCATTTTTTAGTCCGCCGACATAAGGCGTGATTTTTCGTATCATACCCGTTTCATCATAACTGATTTTGGAGGTTGTATTACCTTTGCTATCGGCTATTTCATATACGAAATTTTCCCGATAAGGTAATCCGCATTTGTTATAAGAAATGTCTCCCTCGTCTTCATATAACTCCACCAATTCTTCCAGACTTAGTTTAACGACTTTGTCTTTGCAATTTTCTGCGTTTAAATCCGGCGCAAAATTCAAAATATTAACATTCTCAACTTCTTTGATACTACGCCCCTGGCGGTTGAAGAAAATATTTTTGCCTTCTCTCCCAACGGCAAAAGACGCGGCAATGCGTCCATCCGGATAATAGGTGATGATATTGCCTTGACGAATCGTCTGCTGGTTTTCGGGTTTATCCTTATCTGCGGCTTTCGGCAAAACCCAAGGTATTTCTTGGCGCAGAACGCCATTGTTATCGTATCTCTTTTCTGTGCCGATTTTATTGTTTTCATTAAGATAGGTTGCTTGGGCTGCCAGTTTTCCATTGGTATAATAGTCTTCCGCATAAAAACCTTTTCCGTCTTCCAAAGCGGTGATTTGACGCGATATCTGCCCATTTGGATGATAGTAGTTCAGAACTTTTTTGACAATCTCTCCGTCTCGGATGGTCTTTTCGGCAATCACCTTACCATCTGGCGAAATAAGCTTTTCTATATGTCCGTCTTCGGTTTCTTCTTTGATAATTTTAGGCTTGTTATTGTCTTCTGGCTCTTCTTGTTTGTTTTGGGGCTTTTGAGACAATGATGCACTTAAATCCTTTTGTGCTTGTTTTTCTTCTGCTTTGGCTTCTGCCTTTTCTTCATCTAATGTATAAACTCCGACTGATGATGAATCTGTCTGCATATTGGTTGAGTTTGCGCAGACCAACGCCGGTAATGAAACTGTGAGCAATAAAGCGATACTAAGTGATTTTTTCATAACAGCACCATAATTCCTAAAATTCAAAAATAAAGTTCTCCGTTGTTGATTTAAACATATCTCTCTTATTTTTTAAAGCATAAATTCGCATTTACACAGCTTGTTTTTGCTTGCTTAGTTTCTTGATATTATAAGGCTTTTACTTTTTCTAACATAAGTTTTGTTTTTTGATTTTGAAAGTCTTGCGGCGTTATTTTTTGGGTTTTAAGTTGGTTTAAGAGCTGATGAAACTCAGGAATCTCATTTAAGTGTATTTGTGAGGCTTTTTCATATAGCTCTCGTAACGCCTTCTCTATTTCTCTAAAATTTTGCTCATCGGTTTTAGGAATTTCATAATCTCGCCCGTGTATATCCGCAGACATGACCGCGATAAAACGCTCCAAATATATCTTTTGCGGAAAATTGTGCAAACAAATGGCTATCTGCATCAGCTGCTTTTTGACTTTTGATAACGGATTGTGCGATACCATATGATTTAGAGCACAAAATCTGGCAAACTTTGTATAAGCCGCGGGAAAATGCAGCCTTTTGGATATATCGGCGATGATTTTATCTCCCAATACATCGTGCCCTTTGTGCGAAGGCCATCTTTGCGGATTTGTCGCGCCTTTGCCGACATCATGCAGTAATGTCCCAAAATTTACAAACGCATCATCTGAGGCAATTGCTTGGAGCGCCAGCAATGTATGTTGTCCGCTATTACCTTCAGGGTGATAATCCAATCTTTCCGGAACGCTCCAGAGTTTGTCTACTTCAGGCAATATTTCTTGTAATGCGCCACATTCTCTGGCTGTTAAGATGAATTTGTCAAAATGCTTACAATGCAAAGCCTTTTCTATTTCACACCAGATGCGTTGCGGGCTCAAATTTTTTAACTCGCCGTTTTGCACCATCCGGCGGCATAATTCCATGGTTTCCAAAGCCACCGCAAAATTTAACTGCGCGGCAAAACGACACATCCGTAAAACTCGTAGCGGATCTTCACAAAAATGGTCGGAAATGTGTCGTAAAATATGATTTTTGATATCCTCTAACCCGTTATGATAATCTATGATTTGATTTGTTTCTTCATCAAAGTAAAGGGCATTACAGGTAAAATCGCGCCGTAGAGAATCTTCCTCTAACGTGATATCCGGCGTAAACTCAAACTTAAAATCTTGATGTCTTTTGCCTGTTTTTATTTCTTTTCTCGCTAATGCATATTCTTCACCGGTTTTTGGGTGCAAAAAAACAGGAAAGCTTTTGCCCACTTTCTTAAAGCCTAAAGATATCATTTCTTCTTCAGTTCCGCCTAAAACAACGTAATCTTTATCTTGACTTGGTCTTTGCAATATCTTGTCTCTGACGGCACCGCCAACCTGATAAAAACGCATTTTGCTCCCTTTCTTGTTGGTTTAATGTAATAAAATAATCTCTATTTTGCAAGGTGTTTATCGGGAGCTTAAAAAAAATATCAAAAATTAAAAATAATTGTTGCAAAAAAAAATCTTTTGGTTATAGTCATGAAAGATTTTGGTTATGGATGCGTAGCTCAGTTGGCTAGAGCAACTGACTCTTAATCAGTGGGTCCAGGGTTCGAATCCCTGCGCGTCTACCACTTTGAAAGCCGTCTCATATGAGACGGCTTTTTATTATAGCTTTATTGTGCTTTATACGCCCGCCCACTAATATAAGAAAATATCCTCGGATCCTATTAGCCGCATCCAAGCGTGCCAATAGATACTGACTGGGCGATTTCGATTTCATTCCCAGTAGCCGAGGACACTTTTATATATAGAAATAATTCGCCTTCTCGTCAACTATTTAATTGCATTACCTATATGCTTTCTGTCAAATTGCATTTTATTCTGGTTAGCATTAAAAGGGAACATCATCATCTATATCGTGTTTCTTGTTTTGCTTTTGAGAGACTTTTTTCCATTCTTCATCATAATTGCCGAGATCTTCGTTCAAACCTTCATTATCTGAGTATTCTATATCCGAATCTTGATACTCGTTAGGATATCCATTCTTTTCTCTCGTTAATTCCGTATTTTCTTTATTTGTATGCGCCCTTATCCTTGTTAATAGGCCTTTTATCTTCCAATAGTACGATTTGAGTGTAATTATTATTTTTTTCTGCCAAGGTATACTTTCGTACATCTTACTGATTATTTGCCCGTAAATATACTGTTGCAGCCTATCAAAAGGTAGATTGTCTTTTCCATATCGGCTAATAAAATATTTTGATATTTGACTGACTTCATCATTGTTTACCAACGGCAGGCATCGTCTGATTTTTTCTTTCAACTGATGTTCGGCTAAATCTTCATCCGTAATTGATAATTCCTCTTCTTCATTGGCATAGACGACATCTTCCAATACGATATCATCTTCATATCTATCGGGTTCATAATCATCATACTCCAAATCTTCTTCCTCATATTTTTCCGGATCATCTAATAATACCATTCTTTCATATTCGGAAGCGCTTTTTTCTGCCACCCTATCTTCTTCATCTAATAATGGATGTGTTTCTTTTTGATAAACTTCACTGATTTCTTCTTTGGAATATTTAGACATACTGTTTCCCTAATTTTAATCTGATGCTGAGCATTTTCCTTGATTTATCATATATGTTGTCACGCTTTTATTGCCAATATATAGAGTTCCCAGCAATCTGCCCCATACATCATAATGTGGAAGTATTTGACCTTTGAAATAAATTTCATTTTTATGTTTAGCCAGTAAATCCGATAATATTTGTTTTGATTTTTTACCTATAGACACTACTTCTTCTGCTGTTATATTTTGTTGTTTTGCCTGTTGACGAGCCTTGGCCGTCCTTTTTATTTCATTGCATTCGATATCCGTAAATCTGATTGTTTGTACCGTATCCAGATTACCTTGCCATTTTTCTAAAAACACAGTAACCGTATCTCCGTCTATCACTCTATAGTCATAGACTTTCTGCATACGAGTATTATACAAAAAAACAGATGTAACACATAAGAACAAAATGCTCCATATAACTGCATCAGAATGTTTTGCCAGAAACTCTTTATATTTATTCATGTTTTCTATTTATCCGCACAAGTAAATGGTCTGCATTTGCTATTTTTTAGCATATAATCATTTACATTTGTTTCACCTGCGTACAAATTTCCAACCAGACGCTTCTCTCCTTTGCATACGTTTTCCGGTGTTTCTTCAAAGTAAATTTTACCTTCGTTGAAATCTAATAATTTTTTCAATGTCTTTTGAGCCTCTTTACCTAATATTTTTACTTCTTCCGGTTCAATCTTCATTTCACGAGCTTGTTTTAAAGATTTATCACTTGTTCTAATCTCCGGACAATCCACATTAGCTAACCTTATGGTAACTTTTTCTTGTCCCTTTACGGCCTTTATTGTATCTCCATCACTCACTTTAGTCACAACAATTGGTTCCTTTACTTTTTTATCAGTTTCGGCAAAACTATTGGTAAACGCTGCACTTGCCAGTAAAATAGTCATTAGCGGTAATATGATTTTTTTCATAACAAATCTCCCCATTATTGCATTAAAAAGAAAACCACCTTCAAAAAGGCGGTCGGAGAGTTCGTAAATCATATATGGTTAGATGACTCTTTTAGCCTTTCAGACTATTTTTTTCAAGGATCAAGATAGTCTTTGGACATACGCTAAAAGCCCCCCGACCTTCATCGGGGATATACGTCATTGTCTTATTACAATAACTAACGATGTTATCCAACACCGAACCATATTAAAGAGCTTACGACAGCTCCGCACCTTTCTCAAGGTACCGTTTTATGCTATAGAATTATGAGTTAATTTATAGTTAAGACGGCTTTTTCGTTTATAACATTTGTTTTTTGTTGAAATCGCAATTTTTTTATCTACACTTTGTTTTAGACTTATACCTATTCATTGGAGAGCGTACTATGCAGCGTTGTATTGAACCTAATATTAAAATTGAAGATACCGGCTTTGGATATACCATGTCTATTATCGGCGGTAAATATAAAATGATTATCTTATATTGGTTAGGCGAATTTAATGTGTTGCGTTATAACGCTTTGCAACGTCTTATCGGTAAAATATCCTTTAAAATGCTTAGCTCTACCTTAAAAGAATTAGAGGCAGACGGTTTGGTTATTCGTACCGTCTACCCCCAGATGCCTCCTAAGGTGGAATATAGCCTTTCACCTAAAGGAAAATCGCTTATTCCAATATTATTTTCTTTGTGTGATTGGGGAGATAAAAACCGTCCGCACTTATAATGATGCGCCCAAGGATTTGGCTTCTTCCAGGGCTTTGTGTCCCTCTATATCTCCAATGTGCAGCACACCTCCGGCAACCACAATTCCGAGATTATGCCATTCCAGATTTTTTAGTAACGACATATAGTATTTCTCTACAGGTTCAAAATTGCTTTTACTGTCGCCCTCGGAGGCCATTAGTAAAATACAGTCCTTCTTTGGGTTTTCATAAGATGGATTACATTCTGCTACGGCAAATAATCTGTCAAAAGCACATTTTAATTGGCCGGAAAATCCCCAATAATACATCGGGGACGCTAATACGACTATTTCTGCGGCCATGTATTCCGGATAAATTTTTAACATATCGTCCTTTTGCACGCATGGACTTAATTTATCTTTGCCACCACCAAAACATCCGCGGCATCCATGGATGTTCATGGTTTGTAAATCAAAACATTTTACTGTGTGGCCTTTACTTTCTGCGCCTTCCGTAAATTTTTGTATTAATGCTTTGGTGTTCCCGTTGGGACGAGGACTGCCGTTTAAGATTATAATTCTTTTACTCATAATTGCTCCTTTCGCAAAGCTACTTCATCATAGCCCGCTTTCCCTTATCAATAACAAATCTTAGAATATGCTTTGATTTGCTCTTTTGGCAATACTTACCTTTCTGTGTCATACTTACGTTAAAGTATGCACTCTTCGGCTGCTTATTTGAGTTTTTATGAGTAATTTATCTTCCGGCTGACCTTTCTGCTTTAAGCAAGGCAACTCTTTGCGGAGCTTGATTATTCGGTGTGTTTTCAGGCGCTTTTCCCAGTTCACTCTTTGGCTCTTTATCTAGCTCGTGCTTTTCTTGATTATAGCTATTCTCTTTTGTTTCTACTTTTTTATTATCATTAGAATAATCCCTTGTCGCATTTTGTTGTTTTAATTCTTCCAGCTTTTGGCGCTCTTCTTCCAGATGTTTCTTGCGTTCCTCCAACTTCTTCATTTTCTTTTCTATTTCTCTACGTTTACGCACATCTCTTTCACGGCGATATTCTTCTTCCAACTGGCGTTTTTCTTCGGCCATTTTTCTTTTTTGCTCTTCCATCCATTTTATGCGATCTTCAAATCTTTGTTGGCGCTCCTGAGCTGCTTCTTGCATATAGGCCAGTTCTTTAGCATCTTCGGCCATTTCTTTTTCTATGGCCAGTTGTTCTTTTTTAATATTTAACCGCTCGTTTTTTTCTATTTTTTCAGCAACATTTTCCAATATATCTGCCACTTTGGCAAAAACACGCACTAATTCATCTTGACTTAAGTTACTGTATTTCATTACTTTTTCTAAGGCGTTTTTGGCCATTGGACCATAATTTTGCTCCAAATAAGCTAATGCTTGTTCATTTTCACCGTTACGCAGCATCAAACTTATTTTATCACTCACAACACTACCTTGTTTTAAATTTTCCGTACCCATGATTTCCTCCCTCTATCTTCCCAGATAGGCCATCTTTTTTTGTTGTTTTTCGGCTTGTGCTACACGCTGTTCTCGCTCTAGTTTTGCTTCTATACATCTTTTCGCAAATTCTGGACTGAACTTCATATCTTTTGCTATGGATATATTTACTTGTTTTCCATAACGGCTGAAATTAACACCATTTATCTGCTCAAAATCACATGCTAAATTGTGGCGACTGTTTATTATTCCCGTATGCCCATGGATTATACCTTGATTGTCTTTAGGTAGCCTCAAACCTTGGTATTCATCAACCTTGTTATCTATACTTAACGTCGTTCCCCCAGGAAGTCTTTGTATAAATTCATTCATCTCTTGATTCTCTTTATTCTTATCTTGCGCATTTCCGCGACGACTATATGCTTTGTTTTCTATATGCACCGTTGTGAATAGTCCTCCTCTTTCTAATGCTATATGTACATTGCAGCCCGAATTGCTTCCTCCGGCTCCTCTCTCTTTTTCTGGCCAGTTTGGGCTATTACCATCTAATTCTTCCCCTATCCCTGCTTTGCAAAATGATTGTTGTACACCATATGTACATTTTCCCCTACTTCCATCATATCGCACTTGATCGGCTGCTTTTTCTAATCTCTTATTTATATCTCCTGCATACATCTGGGTTAATATTGATGGATCTTTATCTACTACTGATTGGATATCTGCCTTCGTCACGCCTATGCTATCAAATAAGTCTTGCACACTTATATTGCCTACTATGTTGTCTTTTACTTTTTCTTGATATATTTCCTCTGCCTGTTCTTTTGTGCTTTTCTTTTGCCACGGAACTTCATTTGTTTGTGGCATTATTTGACTCCAACTTATATCTATTTGAGCATTCTTTTCTTGTCTTAATGGACTCATCATTACTGATTGTTGTTTGACTTCTTTTATTTTTAGTTTGTTTTCTAACTTCTGATTTCCTTTAGAAAGACTTTTGGCATATTGGGTGGAACTTTCATCCGCTCCCAGTGTTACACCCGTTACCAGCCCTAAAGCAACTACACCATATTGACTGTAACGATTAAATACATCTTTAATCGTTTGCCATGCACGTTTTGCATCTTCTTTCATTTTATTCTTTAATTCTGAACGTGTATCTGACATAACAGCCTCTCTAAAAATATCTGACGTGTTCGTCTCAATTCTTTATTATTTTACCACATTTTTTAGGGCTTGTAAAGTTTTTTAGACACACAAAGACCTCTGCTTATTTTCACAAACAGAGGTCTTTTGTAGCTCTTATCCGAAAGTTTTATTCTTTTACTTCCAGACCATCTTTGCCCACATCCACGGTTACTTCGGAATTATCATGAATTGTATCGGACAATAGCGCATAGGCTAATTTGTTTTCCAATTCTTTCTTCAATAACCTCTTTAACGGACGGGCTCCGTATACTTCATCATAGCCGTTATCTACAATCCACTGGTCGGCTTGCGGCGTCAATTTTAATTTGATACCTCTGTCTACCAAACGTTTTTCTATATTAGCCAACGCCAATGCAGCTATGGCCTTAATATTTTCTTTCGTCAGACGTTTGAAGACGACTATATCATCAATACGGTTTATAAACTCCGGACGGAAAGCATTTTTCAAGGCTTCCATGACCTTTGCCCGTTGTTCTTCTTCCGTCAAATTCTGGTTTATCAGATATTCCGCACCAAGGTTTGAAGTCATAATGATAATCGTGTTTTTGAAGTCTACCGTACGGCCTTTACTATCTGTCAAACGACCATCATCCAAAACCTGCAACAAGATGTTAAATACATCCGGATGCGCTTTTTCTACCTCATCAAACAGAATAACCTGATATGGACGACGACGAACGCTCTCGGTTAAAATACCGCCTTCTTCATATCCGACATATCCCGGAGGTGAACCGATTAAACGAGCCACAGAGTGCTTTTCCATATACTCGGACATATCTACTCTCAGCATTGCGTTCTCATCGTTAAACAAAAACTCGGCTAAGCTCTTGCTCAATTCGGTCTTACCAACACCGGTCGGACCTAAAAACAGGAATGAACCGATTGGTTGATTTGGATTGGAGATACCTGAACGTGAACGACGTACCGCGTTGGCAACGGCTTCAACAGCTTCATCCTGACCGACAACACGTTTCTTCAGATAGCTTTCCAAATGTAACAGTTTTTCACGCTCGGATGACAACATCTTATCGGTCGGAATACCGGTCCATTTAGAAACAACTTTCGCAATATCTTCCGGTTGAACGGTTTGTTGTTCCGTCTTTTTTGTGTTTTTCTCCAGTTCGTTCAACTCGGCGGTCAACTTTGGTATGATGCCGTATTGCAACTCACCGGCTCGTTCATATTGTCCGTTACGCTCGGCTATTTGTGCTTCGCTTCTGGCTTTATCCAACTTATCCTTTATCTCGGTGATATGTTGCAAATTCTGTTTTTCCTGTTTCCATTTTGCATCCAGAGTACGAGATTGCTCTTCCAAATTAGCCAGTTCTTTTTCAACTTCTGCTAATCTTGTTTTAGAGTTTTCATCGGTTTCCTTTTTCAAAGCCTCTTTTTCTATCTTCAACTGCAGAACTTTACGATCCAAAGTATCCAACTCTTCCGGCTTTGAATCTATGCTCATACGCAAGGATGATGCGGCTTCATCCATCAAGTCTATCGCTTTATCCGGCATGTATCTGTCGGCAATATAACGATTGGCCAAGGTGGCTGCCGAAATCAAAGCGGCATCGGATATTCTGACCCCATGGTGAAGTTCAAACTTATCTTTAATACCACGCAAGATGGTTATTGTTTCTTCCACATCCGGCTCGTCTACATAAACCGGTTGGAAACGACGTGCCAAGGCAGCATCCTTTTCAACGTATTTTTTATATTCGCTTAAAGTTGTTGCACCGACACAGTGTAATTCGCCTCTCGCCAAGGCAGGCTTTAATAAGTTTGAAGCATCCATTGAGCCTTCGTTTGCTCCGGCACCAACAATCGTGTGCATTTCATCAATGAACAAAATTATTGTTCCGGCGGCTTCTTCTACCTCTTTTAAGACTGATTTCAGTCTCTCTTCAAACTCACCACGATACTTTGCACCGGCAATCAATGCGCCCATATCCAAGGCCAGTAAACGTTTATGTCTTAAACTTTCCGGTACATCATTATTGATGATACGCATTGCCAAGCCTTCAACAATAGCCGTTTTACCAACACCCGGCTCACCGATAAGAACCGGATTGTTTTTGGTACGACGTGATAAGACTTGTATTGTACGACGTATTTCTGCATCTCGGCCTATCACCGGATCTAGCTTTCCTTCTTTGGCGCGTGCCGTCAAATCTACGGTAAATTTCTTTAAGCTCTCAAAGGTGTCTTCTGCCGTATCCGAATCTGCCAAACGACCTTTACGATATGCTGCAACCGCCTGATTTAATTTGACGGGGTTAACACCAGCAGCTTTTAAGAGCTCTGATGCTTTGTTTCCGGCTGATTGTGCCAGTACTTGCAATAAGCGCTCTATGGTTACAAACTTGTCATTGTTCTTTTCGCTAAAGCTCTCTGCTTCCAGCAATAGACGACTCAATTCTTGCGACATTGAGCTTTGAACGTTTTCACCGGATACGGACGGTAATTTTTTCAACTCACTGTCTGTACTTGATTTTAATACGGCAAGGTTACCTCCGCTTTCCGTGATTAAATTTTCAGTCGTCGGATCATTTAAATCCAATATTGTTCCCAACAAGTGCAAAGGGGTTACGAATTGATTGCCTCTTTTGATGGCTAAATCAATCGCTCCTTTTATCACCTCTTGGCTTTTGACTGTGTATTTTTCTATATTCATCCTGTTCATCTCCTTCATCTTGTTATGTAGTGTGAGGTATTTACCAAAATCAAGGGGATTTTTCTAAAACGCTTTTATTTTTTTTATTTACCAACGAAGAATCTGGGGTATCTATAGTTTTACTTATTTGGGTATTTGAGCTTGGATAGCCTCTATTCCCTCTTTTGTCAGCAAAATGATAGCATATGTGTCATCCACATACAGCCCCTCTTCTGCCGGCCATGGGGATTTGGCATCTCTTAAAAAGACATATAAGGGAACGGTCAACTCACCTATTTGCGACTGGCCTGCATACATGGGTTTTATTGCATAAAAATTCAACATTCCGGCGGGAATATGGCGTACCATAAATGGACTGGTTAGCATATATGGATTATTTTTTTGATACTTTTCACTATAATAACGGGGGCGCAAAGCCTTTTCTCCGGCAACAATCGGTATCAGAAGAGACTTATTTTTGGGCTCCTGACGCGTTTCTATTCTGGCTTCTACTCTTTCTATCATCTTTTCTTCAGCGAGCTTCCCCATTTGCCAGACTTTTTGTACATAAAATCCTTCTCTTGAGGCTATGCATATAAACAATATACCTAACAGTAAGCCTAAATTTCCAGTTAACTTGAATGTTCGCTTGCTTAACACTAGCGCCAAGGCCCCCGCATATAAGAAATTTATGCCATAAAAATTGATACGTGCCATATACGCCGCCTCTTCCCAGCGCGCTGCTAAAAATGCACTCAAAACTGTTGCGCCAAGTCCTATTCCCAAAAGTATCACAGTTTTCAAACTAAAATTTTCTCGTAGTGTTGTTATGACAGCTCCTAGAATTATCAAGATTCCGATTACTTTTAGCTCTGTTGGGAAAAACGGGATGCTCTTATATAACTGGCTAACTGCCAGCGTCAACATTTCTGGAATTCGTTTGCTTAACTCTTCAAAGCCTGCTGTTTGCACATTATAATGCTCGGTATAAATGACTCCTTGAACCGTTAATATTTGCAAAACCAAGACAAATACAACCAAAGACAATAACACTGTTCCCCAAGCGCCGTATTTGATATTTTTTTCTTGCAGGCTCTTTATGGCTAAACACACTATCATCATTTCTGCCACACTCGGATATACCCCCAATGCCGTCAAAAAACAAATTAAAGCCGCCAGTTTGTAATACCATTGTTGGCGTTCAGCCCAAATTAAACCGCCTACGACTAACGGAATGGCTGCAAAATTTCCGATAATATTTATCGGGAAATATAACCAATCCCATATATATGGCGAGCTGATGATTAGCGCACCGATGATTATGGCTGAACTTGTTTTTTCTATCTTCCAATATTTTGTTAATAAAACCAGTCCCAATGACAATAATCCCAGTGCGGTTATATTATTCAAAAGCGGCAATATCTGACCGCCGAATAAGCAGACGTTTAAGATAAACTTGGCATATCTTCCTTCAAATAAACCGGTATCCCAGTTCAGAACTTGGGTCGTTCCTTTTACCCAATCCCAATCATGATTGCCGATGAAAAAAGTCATTTGGTAATATAAAAAAAGTATATTTGCAAAAATAAAGTAGATGAGACCTAACTTAAAATTGCTGATATATTCATCTGTTTTTAAATGCTTTTTGCTCATGGCTCATCCTTATACAAAACGTATAACGTTTCATCTTTGCTCATATTTTGCAATGCAAAAAAGTGATCTGATTCAAAAACTTTGATTTGATATTTTCCTTGCTCTTGAATCTCTTTAACACGCTTGTTGTATTTATCATAGACCTCTTTATTGATAATTATGGCGCGTTTGTTTTTTATGTCTTCTTTCTTCACTTTTTGTGTAAATCCCAAGTATCGCCAATCCCAATAGCTTAAGTCTGGTTTATTTTCATATAAATTCAGCGTAACCCCGTTAAATGTGGCTATTTTAGTTTCTGCTGCTGTTATATTCTTGTTTTGCAAAAAAGTATATATCTCTTCTCCGACAGAATATTTTCCTCTTACATCCTTGATAATTCCTGTTACCCCCCATATTATTTGCAGAAATAATAAAACACCTATGCCGATTTTTATTTGAGTTGGCACTTCTCTTTTCTCTTGCCAAAGTAAAAACATAACGCTCATGATGATGATACCGGCGTGCCATGGTTTATAGGGGACATATAGCATAAACAATATATTGGGGAGCAATAATATCCCAAATTTCATCTTATATTCTTTGGACATCAGGCACATCATACATATAGAATAACATAAGCCTATAAATATGTATCCCAGATTTTCCGGAGACGGCTCACTTGATGTGATTAACCCTACCGCAAATAAAGTCAACACATTTCGGGCACGAAACCCTTTTATTAATTCGTAATTGCTTATATATTGATTTGATGATTCAGGATACAGATATAACACGCTGAAAACAATATAAATTCCGAAAAGACTTAAAGCTCTTAAATTGCCTTTTATAAATTCCTGATAGCCCTTTATACCTTCTGCCTTTTGTGCATCGTTATACATCCAAAACAGCATAATGGAGCAAGATAACAAAAAGGCGTGCGATGTTGTTGAGCCTAAGAGAATTAAACTCCACACTAATCTATATGGATGTTTTTGCCTTTGTGCATACGCTATAGATGCGATTACGGTCGTTAAAAACAGTAAACTGTAATTTCTGGCAACGATGTTATATTGATACAACACAAAATATGTCAGCGGTAATACGTATTTAACAACTTTGGAAAACGGGGCTTTGGTGATAAATAAACATACACCGATGAAATTTGGCAAAATTGAAGCTATATACAGATGAGAATAATCTAAGCCCAAAAATATCAACAATTTCAGCCATAAAAACCATAGTGTCGGCGTTCCTTCGGTCCGTGCAACCGTGGTTAATATTTCTGACATGGAGGCATCTCTTGCTATCAAATAGGCTTGGGCTTCATCTGCAAAAATTTCATGATTAACACCGCACCATAGTGATATCATCAGCCAAACCAGTGCATAGAGTATATTACTTATGTTCTCGCTTAATTTTGTTTGCATCACAAAGACTTATCCCTTACTCTCTTTTCTTCCATAAGAATAAATTTCTAAGCTCGGATTGTAAAGCGCTTTTCTTCAGTAATGCAATACTATTAAAAACTTGTCTTGATTATATCGCTGAGGACATCATCTGCAGATCATTACGGATTTTTGTTAAATCTTTTATGGCTTCTTCAATCGCTGTCTGATTTTCGGCAACTACTGCTTCTATTTCTGCTTTTTCTTCGTCTTCTTCAAAAAAATCTTTTTGAATTTCCGTGCCCAAAATGTCTTTTAAACTACGATTTTTAAATAACTTTTGTACGCCTTCTATCGTATAGCGGCGATCATACAATAACTCTTTAATCAGGGCTAATAATTCTACGTCATCCGGACGATAGTAACGTCTGGAGCTTTTGGTCTTCATTGGTTTTAATTGGCTGAATTTTGTTTCCCAAAAGCGCAAAACATGCGGCGCAATTCCTAAATCTTCGGTAACTTCCGCGATGCTTCTGAATGCTGATTTTGATTTATTGACGCCCATGATTTTCTCCCTTACATTAAAAAGGACGAAGCACCGCTTTTAGGTTCTCCGTCCTTTTTCTTACTCTTATTCGTTTATCTCTTACTTATTAACTGACATTTTCAAATTTTGTGACGGACGGAAAGATATTACCGTTCTCGGGGTGATTTCTGCCTCCACCCCCGTCTTCGGGTTGCGTCCGATACGTGCATTTTTCTTTTTCAACAAAAATGAACCAAATGATGATATCTTGACATCTCTTCCGGCAATCAATTCACCTTTTATCTCATCAATTACCATATCCAAAATATCTCCGGCGTCTTTTCTGGATAAACCAATCTCTTCACAAATGGTTTCTGCTATGTCGGCACGAGTTACTGTTGTCATTTTTTACCTTCCTAAAAATAAATATTACCTTTTTGTTGCTTTATACCATAATCTCGCCTCTGTAACAATTCAACATTTCTTGAAAATTATACAGAGTAATTTTTTAGTATCTTACGAGCATTCCGCCCCATGTAAAGCCTGCACCCATGGCCGGAATCAGTACCAAATCTCCCTTCTTGATTTTTCCGGAAGCAACTGATTCTGATAAAGCCAAAGGAATTGATGCGGCGGATGTGTTACCGTGATGATCAACCGTTACAATCACTTTTTCGGTCGGAACACCTAATTTTTGACCAACACCCGCAATAATTCTGATGTTTGCTTGATGCGGCAGTAACCAATCTACTTCTTCTGCCGTTACATTTGCTTGGCGCATGACTTCCATGCATGCTTCACTCATTGCACCAACCGCAAATTTGAAAACTTCCTTGCCGTTCATCTTGATAAATCCGGCATTTTGAGTTAGGGCAACGCCACCGGTTGTATACAAATTTTCATACTCTGTACCGTCGGCATAGATTTTGGTTGCCAGAACACCTGTATCGCTCGCAACGCCTTCGCCTTCCGTTGCTCTGACAATCACCGCTCCGGCACCATCTCCAAACAGAACGCAGGTGTTTCTATCCGTCCAATCCGTGATTTTTGATAAGCTTTCTACCCCAATTACAGCGGCTGTTTTTACTTGGCCTAGGCGAATCATATTATCTACCATTGTCATCGCATATACGAATCCGGAACATGCTGCGCCAATATCAAATGCCGGTGTACCTACTTTGACGCCTAAACGTCCGGCTATTCTTGCCGATACAGATGGCGTTGTGTTATCCGGCGTTAAGGTGGCAACAACGACCAAATCTAAATCTTCTGCAGTTACTTTTGCCTGTTGCATAGCCATTTCTACGGCATGAAGAGCCATATCAGAGGTTAATTCCCCTTCGGCAACAATGTGACGTGAGCGAATCCCCGTTCTGGTGCTTATCCACTCATCGTTGGTATCTACCATTTTAGACAAATCATCATTTGTCAGGACTTTGGACGGTAAATAATGTCCGCAGCCGATAATCTCTGTTCTAATACACTTCATAGCAAGCTTCCTGTGAAAGTTCATCTAAATCTATATTTTCTAACTCACGACGGATTGATCCGACAAAATCTTTGCGTACCAAACGAGCAGCGTTTTCAACAGCTACAGAAAATCCAAAAGCATCGGTTCCGCCATGACTCTTTACAGATAATCCGTTTAATCCGACAAACATCGCTCCGTTATATAAGCGCGGATCCATGGTCTTTTTTAATTTGCGACCAGCTCCAATCATAAACGGTAAGCCAAGTTTTGCTAAAAATGATTGTTTAATTGCTGCTTTTATTAATTTCATCACTAAATTGCAGGTGCCTTCTACCGATTTTAAGGCAATGTTTCCGGAAAAGCCATCGGCAACGACAACATCCGCTTTACCATTTGGAATTTCATGAGGTTCAATATACCCCGTAAAATTCAAATTCAGATGTGTGTTTTTAATAATGTGCGCAGCAACGTGTATCTCGCCTTTGCCTTTCATCTCTTCAGCACCGATATTCATCAATGCGACTCTGGGGCTTTCAATCCCTAAGGCATATTTGGCAAAGATGTTGCCCATTATCGCAAATTCAGCCAAATTGATACCGTCACAGTCTGTATTTGCGCCCAAGTCAAGCATCACATATTTACCTTTGATATGCGGCATAATGCTTATGATTGCCGGACGATGTATCCTTTGTATCGTTTTTAGCACTAATTTAGAAATAGCCATCAACGCCCCCGTGTTACCGGCTGAAACAACTGCCGCTGCTTTGCCTTCTTTTACGGCTTCCACAGCTTTGTACATGCTTGTTTCACGGTTACGGATAACGTGTGACGGCTTATCTTCATTATGAACAAATTCTTCTGTATGAAAAATCTGACAAGCTTCCTTTAGTGCCGGATATTTATTCATCTCAGCAGTTATTTTCGGTTCATCCCCATATACTAAAAATCTTATATCCGGATTTCTTTTGTGGGCAAGAGCCAGACCTTCTATCACTACTGCGGGGGATTTGTCTCCCCCCATAGCATCTATTGATATGACCAGATTACTCTCAGACAAAACCTGCTCCATAAAAATAAATTAATTAATCTTCCTTAGTTATTACTCGGCATCTTGTGTTTTGTGAGCAATAACTTCTTTACCATCATATTGGCCGCATTTCGGGCATACGTTATGTGGTCTCTTCAATTCGCCACAGTTCGGGCATTCATGATATGCATTTGGTTTTAATGCATCATGAGAGCGGCGCATATTGCGACGAGATTGTGATGTTTTCTTCTTTGGTGTAGCCATCTCTTTTACTCTTTTTACCTTAAATTATTTGACACAAATAACTCTCGCTAATCTCTATGCAGAAATTACGCAAGGGTCGCTGGATTAGCTTTTATATAAAAAAATTGTATTTGGCAAGTGTTTTTTTATTATTTTTCTTCTTTTTAGGCCAAGTTCCTATTTTTTCTTTATCCTTGCTTGTTGCTTCCTTGTGCATTTATGCTTGGAAATATGCTTATTCGTCCTTTTTTAATTTTGATAACACCGCAAACGGATTTTCTTTAACCGGTGTATCATCCTCTATAAATGAAGTGAATTCTTCCCCTTCTTTGCGCGGATGGTCTTCCATTACCAAAGCCAACTGTTCTATGGCGATATCCCCTAAATCTATTTTCCCGTCTATCACAATATCCGGAACGTCATCTTCTATATCTTCATCTATTTCGCGAATCTGTTCATAAGTCGCGTTTGTATCATATGTTACGGTAAAGTCGTTTTTGTAATCTCTCTTAAATTCATCCAAACTGATGACGCTTATCAATGTTAAACCGGCGCGAACCTCTCCGCTGACATCCAAAATTCCCTTTTTCTTTTGAAACGTCAGTTTTATATCGGCTTCAAAATAATTCACAGCCGGAATTTGCAGAATTTCTCTTAAAGTTTCAAGTTGAGCCTTGTTGGCTCTTAATTGATATGTTTGCTCACCTTGATTGATATCCTCAATTTTCAGCGGATAAGAAAAATCTTTTTGCATTCCTTTTTTCCTTGTGTTATAGGCTTATATATATTCAGTATATAATTGTAAGGATAGTGCTATGTCAATAAACAAAGTATTTTTTTCAACGGTTGCCTCTTTTTTCTTACTGACTGCCTGCTCGCATGAGTATTTTGTGCAAACAGAAGGTAATATGCCCTCTAAGGACGATATTATGCAAATCAAACGCGGCATGTCTCAAAATGAAGTCAGAAATATTATGGGGTCGCCGAGTGTTATCTCCAGCCTTGATCATCGCACTTGGATTTATATGAACTCCACCATGGAGCGTATGGCTTTCTTTGAGCCTAAAGAATTAGAGCGCAATGTCGTTGCCATTGAATTTAATCACGACGGTGAAGTACAAAAAGTTGTACAGCTCACTAAAGAAAACGGTCGTGATATTGTTATCTCTAAAGATGAAACGCCGGTTATGGGCAGCGAAGAAACCTTTATGGAAAAATACTTTGGCGGTGTGGGCTATATGCCTATTCAACCCACCAAAGAAAACAACGGCTTATAGAGTTTATTTCCTCTAACGCATTGTTTTATTTGGCATTAAAAAATCTCCGTTTGATTAAAAACGGAGATTTTTTGTGTCGTGTCTTAGCGTTTTCTCTTATTTATACGTATAAAGCAAATGGCCGTTTTCGGTCAGCCACTCCCGCCCTTTTGCGGCATCTTCATCCAAAAACTCAACCAAAGCCCAAAAGTAAGCTGAATGGTCTTGGTGTTTCAAATGCGATACTTCATGCGCCACAATATAACGAATCACAAATTCCGGCGCCAACGCCAAACGCCAGCTATAATTGATATTATTTAAGGTTGAGCAGCTTGCCCACCGCGATTTGGTGTCTTTGATGCACACATTATGAACGGTTTTGCCTATTTTATCGGCAACTTCAGCGGAGCGCTTGCTAAACTCTTCTAAAGCAAGTTTTTTGATAAAATCTTTTACTCTGCGGTGCAAAAACTCTATACCGCCCGAAACATACAATATCTTATTCTTTTTATCTAAACGGGTATTGCCTCGTATCGGGCTATGCTCAATCGTATATTCTTTGCCGAACAGGCTTATCTTATCGTGATTTTGAAAATATTTTAGCTCGGGTATTTTTCTTAAATTATCTCTTACCCAGTCTTGATGGCTTTCTACAAACGATACGGCCTTTTTACGCGAGCAATACTTTGGAATCGTCAATACAGCCATACGGTCTTTTTTATCAATGCGGAGCGTTAATCGCCGTGAACGACCGGAATGTACAACCTTCATATCAAAGCCTAAATCAGCATTGATTTCAAAGGTCTTCCCACTCAACAATGTAATTTTCATAGTCTGTTACCTCAGATTCATTTATTAAGTTTCTTTTTTGCAGAGACATACCCGCTTTATGAACCGAATCTGCGCGGCCGGTTATTAAAGGATGCCACTCCGGCAGAGGTTTTCCCTCATCTAATAACACGTAAGCGCAAGTTTTCGGGAGCCAACGGGGTTTCTCTCGAATCGCAGAGATATTTATATCACGGCAATCGTTAACTTTTTGAAAACGATTTGCATAAATTTTGCACAAACAACTGTTCGTATCTAAAAATCGGCAATAAGTGTTTGTAAAATATATCTTTCTTTTTATCTCTATTTTATTTAAACAACATTTTCCGCAGCCGTCGCATAGAAGTTCCCACTCTCTTTTGCTCATTTCTTCTAATTTTTTCTTTTTCCAAAATTCCGGCTCAACATCGGATAAATCCGCAAATCGGCTTTGCGGATCGTAATCTTCTTCTAAAATATATTCTCTTGCTTTGGCTTCTTTTGACAATCACAAATCCTCCCACTCTACAATGTGGTCTTCCAGTTCTTCTTCCGGCACATGACTTTCACTTACTACTCTGCCTTTTATGGTGGTCTTTATCGGAGACGGATTTTTCTCAAACAGCTCTCTATAAGCGCAAGTCTTTGGCATCCACCGCAGTTTATCTACATTTTGCGGCGTCAATTTCAAACAGGTCGGAACAAGCTCACACCGTTTGTCATACACCGTGCAACACATCTTTTCTTCATCAAAATAGCGGCACACCACATTGGTATAATATATCTCGCCGCTGTCGGCATCTTCTAACTTTATCAAGCAGCATTTTCCGCATCGGCGACAGATTTTTTCCCAAGCCTCCGGCGTATAGTGTTGTATGGCATCCGGTGTCATGATTATCCTCTTCTTTCCGGCAGGTGGTCATCCGGTGATAAGTTGCTGAAGCGCGCATATTCACCGTTCCAAAACAGTTTTACCGTTCCGGTTGAACCGTGACGGTGTTTTCCGATAATTACTTCACCTAAATTTGCGGTTTCACGGTCACGTTGCTGCCACTCCTCCGTTCTTTTGGCAAAATGTTCATCGGTTTCTCCGGTATTACGCTTTGGCTCTGCATTATGTATATAGTAGTTTTCACGGAAAACGAACATCACAATATCCGCATCTTGCTCAATAGAACCGGATTCACGCAAGTCTGACATCAAAGGGCGTTTATCATCTCTTTGCTCCAAACCACGGTTTAATTGTGAAAGCGCTATGACCGGAACTTTCAGTTCTTTGGCCAATATTTTTAAGCCTCTGGAAATTTCTGAAACTTCTTGCACACGGTTGCCCTCGCTTTTTTTATCTCCGGAACCGCTAATCAATTGGATATAGTCAATCACAATCAGCCCCAATCCGTTGGTTCTTTTTAGGCGGCGGGCACGTGTTCGTATCGTATTGATGTTAATTCCCGGCGTATCGTCTATATATAATGGCAATTTTTGATATTCGCGGACGGCGGTTGCTATACGGTTGAACTCGCCTAATTCCATATCACCGGTTCTTAATTTATGTCCGGGGGTATCGGTGATACTGGACAGGATACGTGCTGCCAATTGTTCGGCAGACATTTCCAGCGAAAAGATAGCCACGCCTTTATCGTGCGGGTCCATCTTGTCATTGTTGCGCATACTTTCTGCCACATTATAGGCAATATTCATCGCCAAGGCCGATTTCCCCATCGCCGGACGTCCGGCCAAAATTATCAGGTCAGAATCGTTTAAACCGCCCATTTTGTAGTCCAAATCGTTTAAACCGGTTGAAAGACCTGAAACCTTGCCTTCCTTTTCGTAGGCCTTTTGAATCATTTGCAACGTGGAATTTAATGTGGTGCCGAAGTCTTGAAAACCCTTTTGCCCATCCCCATGCATGGCCAAATCATATAATTTCTTTTCGGCTTTTTCTATCTGGGAGGCCGTTGTATCTTCTAAATTTTCATTCATCGCTTCGCTGGCTATATCATAACCGGTGGCGATTAATTCTCGGCGAAGGTATTTGTCATATACGAACTGGGCGTAGTATTCTATATTCGTCAACGGCGAAGATGCTTCCGATAACTTTATCAGATATGCCATTCCGCCGACATCATTTAAAGTGCCTTCTTGCTCAAAATAATTTTTGAGGGTGATAACATCCGCAACATGACCTTTTTGAATTAAACGCGACATAACGTCATAGACTTTGACGTGTATGGGGTCTGAAAAGTGTTCGGGGCGCAAAAACTCCGAGACCTTTTCATAGGCTTTGTTATTGGCTAATAAGGCCCCTAAAAGGGCTTGTTCTGCTTCTATATTCCGCGGTAAACGCGTGACGTCCAGTTCTTCCATTTTTTAAGAATCCTTTTTACTCTCTTTCTTTTCGCGTTATGGTACAATCAGAGATGAATTGCACGCAAAAAAACTTTGGCTTGTGGATTGTGTGGATAAAGTCTTTTCGCGCCTTTATTTTATACACTTGCGTGATATCTTTTGTAGGCAAACAGTGCTTTTTTTATAGGGAGTTTTAAGTTTTGGAAAGAGTTTTAGTTGCCGGAGGGGCCGGTTATATTGGCAGCCACGTTCAAAAGCAATTATTGGATGAGGGCTTTAAGGTTGTGGTTTATGATGATTTATCAAGCGGCGATAAGATTAACGTCTTGCCGGGGGCTGAGTTTGTTCAGGGTAATATTCTTGATAAAGAAAAACTTTACAATGTTTTTAAGACCGGTATTGACGCCGTTATTCATTTGGCGGCCAAAAAAGCTGTCGGCGAATCTATGATTAACCCGTCGCTTTATGCGGAAAATAATATTTCCGGCTCTATCAATATCTTAAACGCCATGGTTGAAAACAACGTTAAATATATTGTATTTTCTTCTTCTGCCGCTGTTTATGGTATGCCGCAATATTGCCCGATTGATGAAAAACACCCGATTAACCCGATTAACTACTATGGATATACGAAATTTGCCATTGAAGACAATATGCGTTGGTTTTCTCAGCTCGGTAAATTAAACTACACGGCTTTGCGCTATTTTAACGCCGTCGGATATGATGCCGGAGGGGCTATTCGCGGTAAAGAGAGAAATCCGCAAAATCTGATACCGATTATTATGGAAGCCGCAACCGGAAAAAGAGAAAAATTCTCTATTTTCGGTAATGATTATGACACACCAGACGGAACTTGCATTCGGGATTATATTCACGTTTCCGATTTGGCACGCGCGCATACGTTGGCCTTAAAATATATGATGAATAAAAATACGTCTCTTGTGCTTAATCTCGGTACGGGAAAAGGCACCAGTGTTAAAGAAATTGTTGAGGCGACAGAAAAAGTTATCGGTAAAAAATTAAATTATGATTACGCCGCAAGACGCCCGGGAGATCCGGCTAAATTGACGGCTAATGCTGATTTGGCACACCAAATTTTAGGCTGGTCTCCGCAATATACCAATATTGAAGATATTATTCAAACGGTGTGGAATTTGGAAATTTAGCCTTGACATTGCGCTTATTAACCGTAATCGTAATCTATCATGTTGTTTATCAGACTTTATTTTTAATTTAACTCATACGGATTGGAATTATGTTAGAAAAATTACAGTATTTGTTTACGCATCATGCCGTACTTTCACAAGAATTGATGTGGACTTGTTTCGGTATTGCCGTTATTGTTTTGTTGTTTTTAGATTTGTGCGTCTTTAACCGTAAAAATGAAGTTCCCAGTTTTGCGCATACATTGTGGGTTTGTGTCGCTTATATCGGTGCCGGACTTCTTTTTGGTGTTTTTGTTTGGTATGAAGAAGGCACCAATAAAGCTATGGAATATTTTACCGGTTTCTTGGTTGAGAAAAGTTTGTCTATGGATAATATTTTTGTGATGTCCATTATCTTTACAAGCATCGGCGTTCCGAGAATTTATCAGCACCGTGTGCTCTTTTGGGGAATCTTAGGGGCTATCGTTATGCGTGCGCTACTTATCGGCGTTGGTGAAGCGTTAATCAAAAACTTCCACTGGGTGCTCTATATCTTCTCTGCTTTTCTTATTTATACAGGCGTCAAGATGGCTATGCACTCACTCAAAAAAGATGAACATGAAAATAATGAAGAAAATATCAAAAACAGCGCCATCTACCGCTTTGTGGAAAAATATTTTCCGGTTACGCATGAAATTGACGGTCCGCATTTCATCACTAAGAAAGCTGACGGAAAACATTATATTACACCACTGCTCTTTGCACTTATTACCATTGAATTGATGGATGTGGTGTTTGCTCTGGACAGTATTCCGGCTATTTTCTTGCTCACGGATGATGTATTCATCGTTTACACCAGTAACATCTTTGCCATCTTAGGCTTGAGAGCGCTTTATTTCTTGCTTGAGGCGGCGGTTCATCGTTTTGTTTATCTCAAACAGGCCTTGTCTATCGTGCTTATCTTTATCGGACTTAAAATTTTCTTGCCGAAATTTGGTATAGAGCTTGAGACATGGCATTCTTTAACCGTTACGTTCTCTCTGTTGTTCGGCAGTATTTTCTTGTCGCTCTTTAAAGAGAAAAAAGATAAACATATCAAAGCCTAGGCTTTATCTCTGTTAAGGGGCGGAAACGCCCCTTTTTGCCTTGGAGGAGTACCAAATGTTTCGTTTTAATACTCAAACACTTTTTAAGGTTTCTTACGGCTATTTGGCGCTGCCTTTATTTATCTTTATTTGCTCGTGGCTAAACTGTTTTTTTGCCATCCCTCTTGTGTTTTTGTTTTTAGGAGCTTTGTATAAAATTTATCAGGGCTGCACCGCATCTTCATCTAATTGGGAGCTTCGTGCGAAAACTTTTTACGGTTTCGGTATTCTTGCCGTAATTTGGTGTTTTTGTGCCGGTATCGGATATTTTTATTATCAATCTTTTGATTATCACTTCAGAAATGCGGTTTTTCGTGATTTGCTGACATACGAGTGGCCGGTTTTTTATGATAAAGCCGATACGCCTTTGGTTTATTACATGGGTTTTTGGCTCGTTCCGGCGGCTTTAGGTAAACTCTCTGCATTTTTGGTAAACAGTGCTTATTGGAATTTTTATATTGCCAATATTTTCTTATTTATTTATGCCGTGTGCGGGACGATTTTAATTTTTGCGCATCTGGCTTTGGCGCTTAAATCGGTTTCTTTCAAAAAATCTATGGCTGTTGCCCTTTTCTTTATTTTGTTTTCAGGGTTAGATATTATCGGAATTATCTTTTTTAGAACACAGCCGCAACCTTTTATCTTCCATCTGGATTGGTGGGCGACTTTTATGCAATATTCTTCTTTTTCTACGGCGATGTTTTGGGTTTTTAACCAATTTATTCCGATTGCTTTGATTACGCTGCTTGTTTTTAATGAAAGAAAAATTCAGAATTTTGGATTTTTGATTGTTTTAGCGTTGTTCTTCTCGCCTTATCCGGCGGCCTCTCTGGGGATTTTTATGCTCGCTTATGCCGTTCAACAATTTATGCAAACGCAGCAGAAAAAAGAGTTTATTTTCACGAATATCTTTTCTATTCCGAATATTATCGGTGTTTTTTGGCTATTGCCGGTTTGTGTGTTATATTTTATAACCAACTCTGAGGGTATTGACCGGTTGTGGTATATTTTTGACCAAACTTCGCCGTGGCGGTTGCTCATTTTCTTGCTCTTGGAATTTCTGCTCTATGCGCTGATTATTGCTCCGGCTTACAGAAAACATCTTTTCTTTGTGACTTCTGTTATTTTATTATGCCTTATTCCTTTTCTCCGCTTAGATCAGCAAAATAATTTTTGTATGCGAGCTTCTCTGCCGCCGCTGATTGTTCTTTCTATCTATGTTTTCCGCTTTATTTTTGAAAAGGAACATAAACGGTGGGCGAAGGGTTTATTGGTGCTCCTGCTCATTTTGGGTGCTGCAACGCCCGGTTTTGAATTTTTCAGAGGGATATATTTTGTGCAAAAACATCATCAATTAGATTTGGTGGCAGACGGGATTTATACCCTTAACCAAAAAGTTGTCACTATGCCGGTCTTTGGTTGGAGCGCTAATCACCAGTTTACGGCAAAAGATTATCAAACAGATATTTTTTGGCAGTATTTGGCGAAATAAAGCCTTGCTTTCTTGGCTTATAACTCTTAAAAAAAATTTGACTTTGCTTATATATCAGCCATACTTGTTTGAGATTTGTTTTATGAGGTTTTGAAATGTTAGCTTTATTTGTTGTATCGCTTTGTTTGATTAGTATGCAAGCCTTGGCTAACCCTGCTTGTGCCGTATGCACGGTTGCTGTGGGAGCTTCGCTTGAAATTGCCAGAAGATTGGGCGTTGATGACGCTGTTGTCGGGGTTTGGTCCGGTGCTTTTTTGTTGTTACTCGGCTATTGGACGCTGAAATGGATGGATAAGAAAAATTATTTCTTTAAAGGCAGAGATTTTATTGTTCTTACTTTATCTGTTGCCATGATCGGCTTTATCTATATTTCTCATTTGGTTTATACGCCTAAGGCTATTCTTGTTTTTTGGATTGATCCGTTCTTGTTCGCTACTATTTGCGGGGCTTTGGTTTTGCACTATTCTTCCGAATTTTATCAATGGATGAAGAAAAATAACGGCGGACATGCGCATTTTCCGTTTGAAAAAGTTGTTGTTCCGGTGGTGGCTCTGGCTCTTATCTCTTGGTTATTTGCTTATCTGCAGCTTTGCACCCCGGCGCTTCCGGATTTGAGTAATATTTAAGTGGAGATTTGAGATGAAAAAAGCAGAAAACGTTAAGGAATTTGTGGAGCGTATTGATGCAACCAAAAAAGTTAATCCGAAAGATTTGTCTTCGGATCAGGATTTGACGATTGCTATCATGAACCTTATTTCCATTGAGGAGCATCTTGTTTTTTCTGGAGCTAAAACAGGCAAAACTTCTTTTTATGATTTGATTGAAGATGTTCGTGAAACTCGCAAAAAGCTCATGATGAAAATTATCCCAAGCTATGAGGGGGAAGTTTGGTGTATATCTAAGCACTTGCTGGCTTCTTCCATGCGTTTGATGGAAGTTGGTACCAAACAGCAGAGTTTGGGCAACAAAGAACAAGCCTATGACCTCTTTAACAAAGCCTATGATTTGTATTGTCTCTTCTGGGGCTTAAATATGAATATGCTTGATGTCAACAACGTTAAATGGATTGAAGACAGCGTTGAGGACATTAAGAAAATCAGCGAAAAAATTGATGCCGCCGGAGTGGCAGCTAGTTCTCCCATAGAGGAACCTGCTACTGCCGTAGCCGAATCTGTTGCTGACGAAGAGCCTAAAACCGCATTTGCCAAGATGAAAGCCTTTGTTCGCAAGGCGGTTGATTGCTGCATTGAGTAGCATCATCTGTTTGATTTTATATAATGCTTAATAAGCGGTCATTGGACCGCTTTTTTTATTCTGTACTATATTTCTTTTATATTTTTTAACTATTTCTTTTTATTCTATAAAAAATTAATTTTGGAGAATTCATATGACTACTCTAACTGATGACGCAACTGAACAACTTGATGTTGCTGCAAATAAACAACCTTCTTATAGCTTGCCCGCTTCTTCTAACTGGGGGCACTTTTTTGTGACTGATTTTTGGGGACGGAATTATTTTAATTTTAAGGGACGTGCTTCCAGAAAAGAATATTGGGCCGGTCTTGTTTTAGGATATGTTTATTCTATAGTGATTTTTCTTTTCATCTACTTTGGCGGGAAAATTGTCTTTGGTTTATCTTCTCATAATGCTCAAGATATCACCACTCTTACGCATATCAATGATATCGTTTCATTCTTTCTTGTTTCTGTTCCGTCAATCAGTCTTCTCGTCCGTCGTTTGCACGATTTTAATTTGAGAGGTTGGTGGTTATTGTTATTTATTCCTTCGCTTTTTGCGCCTTTCTTTAAAGGTGACAGAGCAGACAACCGTTTTGATACAAATATTTATAGCGAATATGAAGATCCAAATGTTGAAAAAATCAGTTATAGCAACCGCTCGTTTGGGCAAATTGCTTGTTCTATTTTTACTGAGAATTTTTGCACCCTCAAAGGACGGGCTTCTCGTAAAGAATTTAATACTTTTTGGGGGCTTTTAGTTGTTTTACCTTGTCTTATGGCTTATATCCTCCCAGCAACAGCCACGTTTTGGATTGCAGCTTTTCTTTTAATCTTTATCTATCCGCTCTTTAGCGTTGCATGGAGACGCTTTCATGATTTAAATATGAGTGGTTGGTGGTTGTTGCTTGGTGTTACCATCATTATCCTTCCCTTTATCAAAGGAAAAGAAGATGACAACGCATATGGCAACAATATCTATGTTGAATAAGTATTTAGCCCTTTACCAAATTATAAAAACTCCCTTTTTGATAAGGGAGTTTTTTGTATAATGAATTTATAAAATTTAAGGTTATCAATCTCGGGTATATTTTTGACCTGCCATAATGACTGCATTTGCCAATTGTTTTGCATTTGCATCTTTTTCTTGTCCGGTAATGTATTTATTCATTTCAGCTTTAAAGAATTTCACTCCTTTTTTGCTGATTTGTTGATATTTATCGGCAGCCATGTTCACACAGTCTTGATGTGATGTCCTTAGGCCTTGGCTGGCATTAAACCTTGCTACCTGCGCATTCAGAGCAACAACCAAGTCATTATCCCGCACATTTTGCAGACGATTTTTCAGGACTTCTTTATCCATCGTTTCTGACAATAAACCAAATATAGCCTTTGGGGTCTTGCAGCCTTCCAGCTTCGCAACAAAGTCTTTGCCGTTTAGCTCCTTTTTTACTTCTTTGCTCATGGTTTGCTCCTCCTATAATAATTCTCTTCTATTTATAATTGGAGTATACCAGATTTTTAAGACCTTGGCAAGGTGTTTTTTGTTACAAAAATGCCATATTTTAGTGATTTCTGGTTAAAATATATCTTGACAAATTTTTTAGTGTTTGACCTTTGTTTCCAAATGCCGACAAAATGTCTTCTGCCTCCGCTATCAGCTTTTGAGCTATGTTTTTTGCTCCTTCTACACCATATATGCTGACAAAATTTAATTTATTTTGCGCTTTGTCCTTTTTGAGAGTCTTGCCTACTAATTGTTCATCTCCCTCAACATCCAATATGTCATCGGTGATTTGAAAAGCTATGCCTATATTTCGTGAATATTTGACCAACAGAGCTCTTTCTTCGGCTTTGGCATTGCCCAATATGCATCCGGCTTCGCATGGATATCGCAATAAGCACCCTGTTTTTAATTCCTCGGTTTGACGAATAATGCTTTCCGGATTTGGAAAATCTTTGTGAGTATCCGTATATAAATCCAGAACTTGGCCGGCTATCATGCCCTTAAACGCACCGGCGGATCTTGATAATAGTAATGTCAGCTCTACTTTTTTGCTATCTTCTATATCGGCACCGTTCAAAACCTCAAAAGCATATGTCAATAAGCCGTCTCCAGCCAGAATCGCCGTTGCTTCATCAAAGGCTTTATGACAAGTCGGCTTTCCGCGGCGCATATCGTCGTTATCCATGGCCGGTAAATCATCATGTATCAGCGAATAAGTATGCAACATTTCTAGTGAAATCGCTACCGGAAGAGCCTTTTCATATCCTACGCCGAATAGTTTTGCCGTTTCGTGCAATAAAAACGGACGCAGCCGCTTTCCACCATTCATCACGCTATAACGCATGGCTTTGACCGCGTGTTGTTCCGGTGAATCGGTTATAGGAAAATATTTTTCCATATCTTGGTTAAAAGTTGCTGAATAACTCTTCAATACGTCTTCAATTTCAGTCATCATATTTCCCTACCCTAGTCCTCGTCCTTATTTTCGTTCTCACTCCTCTTATTTGCGGCTTAGGCCTCTACATTATCTAATGGCGCCGTGCTTAAGCTGCCGTCTTTGTTCAGCTCAATTTTTTCTACCTTTAGTGTGGCTGCAGCAAGTTTTTCTGAGCATAACTTCTTCAAAGCCATCGCTTTTTCGTAAGCATTGACGGCATCATCCAATTTTATTCTGCCGCTCTCTAATTCTCGTACAATATTTTCTAATTGCGCCAAAGCATCTTCAAAGCTCAGCTTGCTTAAATCTTCCGAATTGATATTTTCTTCTGTCATCTTTATCTCCTGATTGTCTGGTAGCTTCCGGCCATAAATCCGCCGTCTACGATAATATCTTGTCCGCTTATGAATGTATTGGCCGGATTGCCTAAAAAATATACCATCTTGGCGATATCTTCCGGCTCTGCCAAACGATTGATGGCCGTCTTGGCCGCAAGTTCGGCTCGTTTCATTTCGTTATTGTTTTGTTGGAACATTTTGGTATTTACAAACCCCGGTGATACCGTATTGCATAAAACATTATACGGACCATACTCTAATGCCAATGTTTTAATCAAACCAACCAATGCATGTTTGGAACATGTATATGCGGCTCTACCTTCGCGTGATATGCTGGCATATAAAGACCCTATCCCCACAATATGACCGCCATGCTCCTTAAAATATGAATCATTTGCTTTAACGATTTCCAGCAATGATATGTAATTCACATATTGCGTCTTCATAAACTCTTCTAAAGGAATTTCCGGTGCCGGCATCGGTTTATTGTATCCTGCACAATGGATGATGACATCAAACTCGGCACGATGTGTTTCAAACCATTTATGAATGGCTGACATATCTGATAAATCTAGTTCAGCGCTTCGGGGTGCCACTACCTCATATCCGCTGTGCAGATATAATTCTTTGATAGCTCCGCCTATTCCTCCGCCTGCTCCGGAAATAAATGCTCTCATTTTACCTCCTTTTCTTAGAGTTTTATCAATTCTATCTCTTTATTTGGCAAATCTTTAACACCAACGCCCAGAGCCGCCAGTTTGTCGCGAATCTCATCTGATTTTGCCCAATCTTTTGCTGCTCTTGCTTCGGCTCTTTGATCCAACAAAGCCTTAATCTCCGGTGTTACTTCTACCGTTTCTTTTTGTTTTGGCGCAATGTCTTTTAAGAATAAATGTAAAACACCATCCACATGCATTAAAAAGGCCAAACGTAGACCTGATGATTTGCTGTTATCTTTAACAACATTCCACATATATGACAATGCAACCGGTGTTTTCAAATCATCAAACAAATAACTGTCAAACTCTGCGGTCAATTTAGCCAATTCTTCCTGCTCTTGAGCCGATAAAATTTTATGCTCATTTTCGGCCTTGAAGGTTGCAACATAATCTGCCAGATTTTCATACGCCTTCTTTGCGGCATCCATCGCTTCATCTGAAAAGATGGCTGAGCTGCGATAATGCGAGGTTAAGCAGAAATATTTGTAATGTACTGGCTCATATCCTTTTTCTTTTAATGTATCCAGCGTTAAAAAGCCACCTTTGGACTTACTCATCTTGCCGGATTTATTATTCAAAAATTCCATATGTACCCAGAAATTTACCCACTCATGGCCTAAATGGGCCTCACTTTGTGCTATTTCATTTTCGTGGTGAACCGGAATATGATCAATTCCGCCGCAGTGAATGTCTATTCTTTCCCCAAGATATTTTGTAGACATGGCTGAGCATTCTATATGCCACCCCGGATACCCTCTTCCCCATGGAGAATCCCATTGCAATATCTGATTTTCAAATTTTGACGACGTAAACCACAACACGAAATCTGACGGATTGCGTTTGTTCATATCCTGCTCGGTACGTGCGCCATGTTTCAAATCTTCACGACTTTGGCCGGATAAGCATCCATATTTCGGGAACTTTGACGTATCAAAATATACGTTACCGTTAGAAATATAGGCAAAACCCTTATTTTCCAAATCTTTGATAAAATCTATCATATCTTGAATATGCTCGGTTGCACGGCATACGACTGTCGGACGTGCCAACCCTAATTCTTTGGTATGACGGAAAAAGGCATCTTCATACATGCGGGCAATCTCCAGAACACTCTTCTTTTCACGTTCAGCTGCCACTTTCATCTTATCTTCACCCTCATCACCGTCACTGGTCAAGTGTCCGACATCGGTCACGTTCATAACGTGCTTTACTTTATATCCGGCAAGTTTTAAGGTGTTGACCAACAAATCTTCAAATATATATGTCCGCAAATTGCCGATGTGTGCATAGTTATATACAGTCGGACCACAGCAATACATTGTTACCAACGGCGGATTTAACGGTTTAAACTCATCTTTGCTTCTGGTCCTGGTATTATATAAATATACACTCATTTTCTTTTCCTTCTTGTGTTTAATAAAAAAAAGACAGTCTTTTTCAGGCTGCCTCATTGTTTTTTTGTAGCTGAAACCAGCGTGGCAGCAATCTTACGCTTTGCCGCAACAACACTCTTTGATTTCATTTACTCTCAACATTTTTCCTCACTTTGTTTGATTGTAGTTTGAAATGTTTTATCTTCTTTGTCAAGACTTTATCCGCTTTATTGCAGAAATTTTGTTTTTATGACTTTTTGAGATAATTTATACAAAAAAATCTTGATTTTTTTCTTGCCGTTGCTTATCCTTGCGGAAGTTTTGTAATTTTTATTTTAATCATT
The DNA here is from genome assembly GCA_944392315.1 of uncultured Alphaproteobacteria bacterium. GTDB lineage: Bacteria > Pseudomonadota > Alphaproteobacteria > RF32 > CAG-239 > CAG-267. The sequence goes on from CALXWH010000003.1 coordinate 112,537, forward strand.
AATCTATTATTTTATGGTACATTTAACTTTTGTTCGTTGCGCAGATTTAAATGCTTACGGCAGTATTTCTCTTAGTGATGCAAAAGCTTTGTTTAAATTGGCTAAAATTGTTACCGACAAGTTCGGAAAACCGCAGATGTTTTTTGCTTCCGGTAATGATGAGGCTTTAGTTTCTGCCAGAGTTTTTAATCTTGTTTGTGCCGTTCGCGGAATTTGCGAAACGTCAGCTCTTAATCATAAGGTTTCTTCTTCCGATATTCGGGCTTTTTTGGATTATCTGGAGATGGAAGGTAAACATATTCATGCTTCGCATATTGTTCTTATTTGCACTCATGAGGCTTTTGTGAAAATTTTTCATAAAAATCCTATTTTTGCAAACTCTTATACTTTATGCGCGACAACTTGGGATAATATTATACTTGATTACCAAGAAATATGGTCGCCGTTTACACTTTCCGACTCCACTCCTCACCCTATTGAAAATATCGCCAAGTTGCCTTGCAACGAGCATGAAATGGTTTTAATTAAAGAAACTGTTCATGCTTACAATCATGCTTATTAAAACCGCTGAGCCCCTAACAGATATTCTGTTCAGGGGCTCTTTTTTATTGTATTATCCTTTTTCGTTATTAGCTAATTTGCTGAACAAGAACAGCAACGTTTGTTATAAATAATTTTACTGAGATTGCCAACAAGACCATTCCGAAAAACTTCTTCATCACATATATGGCGGCTCCGCTTAAATGCTTTTTGAAAAAGCGTGATAACCTGATTGTGGCATATATAGCGACACAGTTTAACAGTACGGCTATCAATACATTGATATCGGCATATTGTGACCGTATTGCCAACAGTGCTGTCAACACACCGGCACCGACAAATAACGGGAAAACAACCGGCACAAATGTCGCATCGCTGGAAATATCCGTTCCTTCACTCACTAAATTGATGTCTAGTATCATCTCTAAGCTAAACAAAAAGACAATCAACGCACCGGCTATCGCAAACGATGATATATCCAATCCGAATAACTTCAAAAAGGCTTCTCCGGCATAAAAGAAAAATACCAGAAGAACCAATGAATACCAAAAGGCTCGGCGAGCACTGATGTGTATTCCTTTATTTTGCATACTGATGACGATCGGGATATTCCCTGGAATATCCGTAATTGCCAGTAATACAACAAATGCACTAAAGAGCTCGCGAAGATTAAACTCTGCAAAGAAATTCATTCTGCACCTCTGTTTTTCCTAATCTTATTAAATCTCATCCCAGCCTTCTACCGCCGTACTTTGATTGTATGACGATACATTGGCTTCAAAGAAATTACCTTTTACATTACCTTCACCGTTGGTATCGGCAACTTTTTCCAGTTGTTTATATGGATTTGTGTCAAACCCTTCATATCTTGGGGGCAACCCTATATCTTTTAAACGCTTATTGGCAATAAATTTGGTATACTCTTCTATGGTCTTTTCGGTAATGCCGATAATGTTGTTGCCGATAATGTGATTACTCCAAGCAATTTCTTGCTCAACTGCTTTATCAAACATGGCATATATTTCATCTTGGTTAAAAAATCCTGAATTTTCTTTCATGATTTCTCTTATCATATTCGCAAAGATGACGCAATGTGTCAATTCGTCGCGGTTGATGTATTTTATCTCATCGGCCGTTCCTATCATTAGACTTCTTGCCGCAAGGTTATAAAAGAAATTAAATCCATTATAAAAATATACGCCTTCCAACAAATAATTGGCTATCAATACGCGTGCAAAGTTTACATCACTCTTATTATCTATAAAGTTCTGATATATCTCGGCAATGTATTTGTTTCTTTCTAACAAAATCTTATCTTCACGCCACTTGTCATATATCTCGGCACGTTTTGCTGCAGGAATAATGCTTTCAATAATATAAGCATAACTTTGAGAGTGTACCGCCTCTTGATAAGTTTGAATGGCTAAAATCAAGTTTACTTCAGGCGCTGTAATATATTCACTGATATTCGGCAGATTGTTTGTCTGAATACTATCCAAAAATACCAAAAATGATAAAATTCCATCGTAGGCTTTCTTTTCTGATACGGTTAGTTCTTCATACGCTCTTTTATCATCAAACAAAGATACCTTTTCCGGAATCCAAAAGTTTTCCATCATCAAACGATAGACTTTATTTGCCCACTGATATTTTACATTGTTTAAATTGAACAAATTTGTCACGTTTCCACCAATCATCCGGCGGTTAATGATTTCATCATTTCCATCTATATTAAACAGTTTTTTTCTTTGCATTTTAATTTAACCTCCTAACTTATCCGGCGCAGCTGACACATTCTTCTTTTTCAAGACTGGATCCGTCTTTTTGAATGGTTCTTGTATAGTATAATGTTTTAATGTCCTTTTTCCAGGCGCTCATAATTGTATCATATATGTCTTTGGCGCGAATATTGCGATTCAAATTATACATCAACTCTATGGATATTCCCGTGTCTATCCACTTGTTAATTCTAGACATCACGTCTATTACCGTTTCTTGACTGATATTGCGGTTTTCTTGATAGAACCAGAATTTTTCACGAATATACGGCGGGCAATTCGGGATAGAGCCTTTACCATGTGTTTCTACAAAAAATTTGCTATAAATCGGTAATACCGAAGCGGTGCAGCCTTGTATCAGCGATGAGCTTGTATTTGGTGCGATGGCTGCTATTTGGCTGTTTCTAATCCCATATTTTTGTAAATCGGCAAAAATCTCTTCCCATGCTTTCGGATGTTTGGCATTCTTGGCAAACCAGGTTTCATCATGACCTAAAATAATCCCTTTACTCCAATCCGAACCTTCATAAGCTCCAAATGTTCCCTTCTCTTTGGCTAGCTTAATTGATGCGCGAATGTTAAATATGGCAATCTTTTCAAACAATGCATCCACATAATCCGCTGACAAAATATACGGCACATTGTTTTTAGCCAATTTATCTGCCAATCCCATTGCTCCGACACCAATGGTCCGATAGCGTTTATTATGTTGTTGCCCCTCTAATACCGGCACTTTGGTGAAGTCTATCGCGTTATCCAGCAACCGAACAGAGGTTTCGCATACACTTTCTAACTCTTCATCCGAATCTATGTTGGCTAAGTTTATGGAAACCAGATTGCAAACGTGTACTAATCCGCCATCGGCGCGTCTCGTTACTTTGCCATTTTCTAAAACATCATCTTCAATGTGGCTCGGACGTACATTACTATGTGACTCTGTGCAGAGGTTGGTGCCGACAATAATACCGTCATGTTTGTTCGGGTTATATCTGTTCAGGGTATCCTTAAACGCAATATACGGCATACCGGTTTCTATTTGTGAACGCATTACTTTTTTCAGCAATTCTTTGGCCGGATAGAACTTATATAACTCTAACTTACCAAAAGAGGCTTCCAGATACAGTTGATTATAGGCCTTTTCAAACTCTTTGCCCCAAAGATTGGCCAATTCTATCCCATATTTAGTCCGAACTTCGTGCGGGTCTACCATCAACCAATCTTCATTATTCTCTACTTTCTGCATAAATAAATCCGGCACAACAATCTGCGGAAAGATATCATAGGCTTTCATCCGTTGGTCGCCGTTTTCGGTTCTCAATTCCAGAAAATCTTCAATATCTAAATGCCACATATCCAAAGATACCGTGACAGCCCCTTTTCTTTTGCCTTGTTGGTTTACGGCAACGGCTGTATCATTTAAGATACGAATCCACGGTATAACACCACCGGAGGAGTTTTTAATCCCTTTAATTCTTGCACCTTTAGCTCTGACGCGTGAGATATTAACGCCAACACCACCGCCAAATTTTGAGATGGAAGCAACTTGGTCTATGACATAAAATATGGACTCTCTCGTATCTTCCATGGCGGTTATGAAACAAGAACTTAAATTGCCGTTCGGGCGTCTTAAATTCATCAACAACGGTGTGCCCAAAGAAATCTTGCGGTCGGCCAGTTTTTCATAAGTATCTTTTACTTTGGCCATGCGTGTTGCCTTATCTTCGTTCTGCTCCACCAATAGCGCAATGGATAAAAACATATCTTGCGGCAATTCCACAATATTATCTTTAAATTCACACAAATAACGCTTTATCAGCAAATTGGCGCCGGCATAATCGTATACCATATCAAATTCCGGCTTAATGAAACTTGCGGCTTCTTTAATTTCTTCCGCGGAGTATTTTTCTTTGATAACCGCATCGTACACCTTATTATCAATCGCATAGTCTAAGAAACGAACATAATCATAGGGCGATGCATTCTTAGGGATTTGGCGCAGTTGCGATGTTTTTTTATAGAGAGCCAACATTTTTAGGCGTCCGGCGACATTTTTCCATTCCGGTTCTTCTACCGATGTCAGATTTAAGACATTCATTGTCAGAGCATTAAATAAATCTGATGTTGTCATTCCATCTTTCAAATACTCATCCAAATTAAGCAGCGGTTTATGCGCATCAAGCTTGTACCCCTTGCATACGTAATTTAATAATTTTTGAATCTTAAATATTGAAAATTCTTCTTTTTTTCCGTTTCTTTTGATTAGTTCCACAGCCATTTTTCCCTCTTTTTTACTCTGTTATTTGTGCGCAGTATAAGTAGGAGTTTTGGGGCTGTAAAGGGATGGATAAAGTTATACTAAGATTTTTTTATTTTCATGTTATGTTCTTCTTATTCTTAGTTTTTTATTCATTTATCCTCTTAAGAATAACGTTGTTAGTCCACATTTATCTTAAATATTTTCCTTTAATTGCAATGCTTTATTTTCTTCTTGCAAATATTTTTCACAATTTGCAAAAAAACACTTGCATTTATATATTTTTTAGCATAGATATGTTTTTGCTTAAGTTGATTAAGTTTTTACCACAAATCGTTGGGGTGTCGCCAAGTGGTAAGGCATCGGCTTTTGGTGCCGACATTCGTTGGTTCGAATCCAGCCACCCCAGCCAAAGTTGACAAGAGCCTATTTTAGCGAGTGCTAAAATAGGCTTTCTTATTGAAATTTCTATATTTTTACCGTCTAATAAAATTTCCGAACAAAGTAATTTTAAAATCTGCTGTTTTTTGTCGTTGTTCAGAAAATTCCATATCTGATCTGACATCACAAGCAATCCTGCTAAGTATTTTAGCGTTATTAATCCTTGATTAGTCAGATGACTATAGTCTGTTAATCGTTCTTCCAGTTTTTTCTTTTCATGTCTATACTCGGTTATTTTTTTAATATATAAATCTTGTGTAATACTAGCTTCTGTATACAGGTCAATCAAACGACTCTCCTTCTCCGTAAAACCTGCAATTTGTCGTTCCAATGCCTTCTTGGCTTCTATTTCCATTTTATGATCTTTATACATTTCTTCATTTAAGCATTCCACCATTTTTTCGACAACGCCTTTAGGTATGTTTTTAAGCGTTTTTAACGCCTCTTTCACTTTTTCAACCCCTTTTTCTTCTCTTGTTCGATAACCACTGCATTGCGGGCAAAAAAGGTACTTATAAACGATTTTTTCATCTCCTTTCTTTTTGGCTTTATGTATATTGATATCCGTCGAAATGATTCCGCCACATTTTTTGCACCGAACCAATCCCTTAAAAACATAATCATGCTTCTGAACCTTATGATTAGCCTTTCCTTCCAAAATATCTTGGCACTTCTCAAACGTCTCCTTATCTATCAATTTTGGGTAACAATGTGGATAATAATGCCCGCCGCTATACATTTCTCCCATATAAAAACGATTGCTCAATATGCCTCGTATGGTTTGCTTATGGATTTTATTACTGTTTTTCATTTTTAATCCGTAATCAGCGGCTTTTCTCGTTATCTGCTCCAAATTATATGTGCCGATTGAAAAATCTTTAAATAAGCGAGTAATTATAAAATGTTTATCTGCATCTAAAATAATTTCGCTATTTCCATTTTCATTTCTTACATTCTTATAGCCGACAGGTGCATGATGTGCCCATTTTCCCTCTTTACGCATTTTTTCAAAACTTCTTATTACATTATCACTCATTGTATCAGTTTGCGACTGAGCTACAGTAATCCGAAAGTTCCACATCAACTTATCATGAGCTTTAGCATTCTTGGCTATCACCGATTGTTCCGTATTAAAATGAATGACAATTTTTTCTTTTTCAATCAGCTCATTCAAAACATTATATTCTTTGAAACTCCTTTGCAAACGGTCAACCTTATCACAAACCAAAGCAACCGGATTTTTATATTTTTTGATAAAATTTATCATATTATAAAATTCTTCCCGTTCTCCTCTGGTCGAACTTTCCACTACGGTAAATTGCTTAGCCACTGTTAACCCTCGTTGCACGCAATAATTTTTTAACCTGTCTTCCTGAGCATCAAGTGAATAACCTTCTTTTTGCTCCCGACTTGACACTCTTATCCATAAAACAGCGTGTTTTATATTTTCATTTTTTACAACTTTTACGACTTTTCTGCCCATGTTTTTACCTTTCATTTTTTTATTAAAATTTATTTTTAAGTTTTATTATTCCTTAGGTCAATGAAGGCCGGATTTATTATCCAGCCTTCTTTGAATTGATTTTCTCTATGCTGCCAACTTCATATTTTTTCCTTCCTCAGCATTATGGTGAAGTTCTCGTGCCAATTTATCTTGCACCGCCATGAAAACTTCTTCTTTGATTAATCTCTCATAATTATGGCGATAAAGCTTTCCTCCACTACGCATCAGCCCGCAATAGAAAGGGTTTTGCAATAAATGAAGCAGTGTTCTTCGACTGATTAATGCACCTGATGTTGTATACAGCGGCATAGACTTTGCAAGCTCAAGCAACATTTTGATATCAACTTTCGTTTGCGAATAGATGTCAAATAGACACTTAACCTTATCAGCCTGTTCATCAAACTCAATCCAAGGAATCCAACTTGGGCGACAATTCTTGTACCCTATCGGGGCTTTGCCTGGGTATAAGCCTTTTTCTCTCATGTCTTGCAAAGCCTTTCTATCTTTTTCTGATTTTTCTGCAGAAAAATGCTCGGCACTGGCTATCAACTGCCTGTATTTAAACATTGTATCAGCATCGGAAAGCCTCTTGATAACCATAGCCTCTTTAACAAAGTGTATTTCAACCTTCTCTTCCTTTACCAATACATCTGATATCGATATATGGTTAAAATTTCTGGCAAGCCTATCCGCAGAAGCGACAACCAAAGCAATTGGCTCGCTTGAGACTTTTTCTATTATCTCTAATATCTTATCAAATTTGGGGCGTCTTTGAGCAAAGGCGCTTTCGATTGCCATTTGACTTTCTATAATTTTTAAATCATTATTCCGGCAATACTCTTTACAGATAACTTCTTGCTCAATCAAAGATGCTCCAGTGTTTTGCTTTACCGAAGAAATACGGCACATAATGATTGCGGATCTAGCGGCAGTCATTTTTTTCTCCTTTTCTTAAAATTATTACATTATTTTCATCGATAGCGGCAGTAATTGCCTCTAAATCTGGCTGCAGCCAATTATTCCGTGGCTCAATTTGATTAATCATTCGAAAAAGATCATAAATGGCAGGAGAGAAAACATTTCCGGCATGTAGTTTTAACTCTCGTTTTCCCATTTTTTTCAGAATTGTAACCAAACCGACCAACTGAAGGGCTTTAAGAAATTTGTATTTGTTATCCAGCAGGCGTTTAAACAAATCTCCTGCATCTTCGTCACTTAATTGCAAGTATTTGACGGCGGATAAAATTTCGTTCCAATAAGTCAATGTAACAGCTCGGCAAATCTGGCTATTGAAAAGATTTTGGAAAGTTAACTCTGGCACGGGAAGTCCCGCTTTGCTTATTGCTTTACGAATATTGTCTGAATTGCCAAGCTGAATTTCAATCCGCAGATACTGGCTGGAACCCAATAAAGCCAAATTAAGACTTTCAGCATTTTCTGGATTCACCGCACGTTTTTTATTGTACTGCGCTTTTTGAATGTCTTTAATTTTATCGTAAATAACAACATTTCGATGTTGAGATAAAAAGTGTAATGAATGTCCTTCATTTCTGTACGAAACTTTGGTGCAATCAAGTCTGCGTGTGATATCGGCTTTGTTTAGATATTGCAAAATTATGTATGGAGCGATATTCACCGGAACATTTTTGCCATAATCGATTCTTACCACTTGAGCGGATCGCAGTGCTTGAGGTAAAACATCAATCCCCATTTCTCGTAACCTTGACGCCAAATTTTCGATAAGATTGTCAAAATCGGCATCGCCAATTTCTTCCAAATTATTTGGTGGAAAATTAAGGAGATTTGGAGCTGAAAACTCAATTTTGAGTTTAACGCTAAACCCACCGTATCGAACAACACTGCTTAATGAAACTTTGGGATAATAACCCCATCGCAAATCATCAAATCTGGCATTGTAATAACAAGTTACTGCTTCAGCTCCGTGCATATTCCACAGAATTTCGGGGCTTGGTTTGAAGCAAGAAAGTTTATTAATAACAATATCCGCATAATCCACCAATAAAACACAGGTATCACAGACATTTTTGCTTTTATTATCGAGCATTACGATTCTCCTAAATTTTAGTGATTAAAATTTTTAACTCTGGGGTATTCTGAACCGTTTCGGCCAGTATCTTGGCAATTAGAAGCAAAGAATCAGCAGCTTCCGAAATTTCTTTTTCAGAAAGATTCGGACAAGAAGATCGTATTTCTTCGTGATATGCTTCGCTGTTAATTGTCATTGTTCGGCCTTACCTTTCGCCTAAAGTTATGTTACTGGACGAACAATGCACCTTCACAGCTTAGCAACGTTTGATGGAATGAAGAGAAAAGAATGAGAATAAAGTATAGTGTGTTTCTATACTACTCGCTCAAATCTGTCATCACCGTAAACTTCCTCGCTTTTGTCCGCTGTGAAATTTGCTCTCACAGCGGACAAGACCTTGGTCTAAGCGTTTCAGTTTATTGCGGTAAAATGACCAAAAAAAAATTCCTGGAACACCATTACCGCAATATTGTCCGGTGTTCTTCAGGAACTTTACGAGTAGTAAGAACTTACAAAAAAGATACTCGGTTTCCGAATGCCTCTATAATATAATCGAGGCACCATCGATATGAACATGGGTATAATAAAAATTTTGCATTGTCAATATCACTTTTACAAAAAAATGATCAAAACAAAAAAAATTTTTTTAAATTATCGTGCAAGTTGTTTAAATGATAAAACTTTTATTTTTTTGAAAACAAACTCACTCAGGTTAAGCACATTTTATTTCTTCTTTTGACTGAAACTTGTCATTCAATTGTTGTAACACAAAATAAGCCATTTGCTCTATGACGGGAATCGTAACGGAATTTCCGAATAACTTATATTGTTGAGTATCTGAAACTTCTTTCGGAAAAGAAAACATATCTGTTCCGTCCGATTGCTTAAAAGCATAATTTATAAAGCCTTGCAATTTTCCCCATTCATTTGGAGTCATTACTCTAATGAATTTATCATTCACCGGTGTTTGTTTTGAACCAATAACTTTTCCTGCATACTTCTTCCCGTTTAACGGATCATAAATTAAATTACGCTCTTTACCGGATCCCCCTGTCGCCAATATAGTATTGGCCAATGGTTGAGGATTATCCGGAAGATTAATTATTTTATACCCAAAACCGTTACCATGTTCTCTTTGACGAACCGCATGTTTTTCGAGTGTTTCCAAATAACCGGCTGACATAAAAAATTTTCCTGATACATTTTTATCCAACAAATCATTTAAATTTTGATATATCTTGGTCATTCTGTTTTTGGGTAATGCTGTTTTCATATCTTTTTCCGAGAATGTATCGGCATCAAATCCTATAATATACACTCTTGGTCTGTTTTGAGGAATTCCGAAATCTTTTGAATTTCTTATAAAATCTTTTGTATTATATAACAAATTTCCTTCAGTATCCGTATGAACCCCAACTACTCTGTACTTTAGTTCTTTAACCAATACGTTCAAAATTGTTTTGAATGTATTGCCGTTATCATGAGTTGTCAGGTGGTCCACGTTTTCCAAAAATATTACTTTGGGTTTATGCCTACTCTGTTTAATGATATCTACTATATGAAAAAATATCGTTCCTTTTGTTGTGTTTGCAAAACCTTCCTGCTTTCCGGCTCTACTGAAAGTTTGGCAAGGAAAACCGGCTAATAAAACATCATATTCGGTTTCGGAACAGATATATTTGAATTGATCTGAAGTCAAATCATTTTTGGGATTTTCTCCGTAAAGATTTTGATAAGCCATACATGCATAATTATCAATTTCGGCAGACAAAACATTCTGAAATCCGCCGGTCATTTCAAACCCTTTGCGAATTCCGCCTATTCCTGCACATAAATCTATTGTCCGATACTTCATTTTTTACTCTCAATTACAGCCACTATTTTATCATAGCAATCTTGTGTATTCTTTAAAATGTCTTTTCCCCAAAAACGCAAAACGATCCATCCGTCCTTTTGCAATTTTTCGGTGACTTCAACATCTCTTGCTATATTTCTTTCAATTTTCTTCAACCAAAAATCTCGGTTGGAATGTATTTGATTTTTACTGTTTTCCCAATTATATCCGTGCCAAAATTCACTGTCACAAAATATTGCCACTTTCTCTTTAATAAAAGCAATATCTGGTTTACCATATATTTTTGAACAATTTTTTCTATACCGGAAACCATTCATCCACAAAATTTTTCGTAAGACACATTCTATTTTACTGTTTTTGTTTTTAACAGCTTGCATGTTTTTATGTCTTTGTTCGGATGTACGTGTATCCATAATTACAATTTTACTCCCATAGATTTTGCTTTTTCATACAAAGCATATAAAATTTGAGCTTGTTTTTCGCTTGGAGGTAAAAGATAACCTTTTGCCATTTTCCCAAGTATTTCAAATTCCTTTAAGCTGCATAACGTTTTATTTGCTCCGTAAAATAGCAACATTTTTTCCCATACGGGAAAAGGCAATGTTACGACAAAACTTTGACGTTCAATACCATTATCGACTGCTTGCTGTTTTTTAGCTTCTTTCTTTTCAAATTTAACAGTCTCCTTGTTAGTCGTAATATTTTTAAATAAATTTTCGGGAATATCAAGATTTAGTTGTTGGATTTCCTTCCATGTATATTCTCTACTGAACTTTTCACGCAAATCAGCTTCGTTTTCTTGAGCTTCGATGTATGTTCTGATTGCATTGATACAAATATCCAAAACTTGTTCCATTGCCTCGGAAATATCTTGTCTGTCCCAGATATCGGCATAATTCAAATATGCTTCATGCTCTTTAACGTATTTATTCAAAAGAGCTAACGCATATGCTTTAATATATGCTCTTACTGATTTTCTGCTTTTTGCCCATTCCGCTTCTGCAATGAGTTTATCTGTTTTTTTGGTTAATATAATCTTTGCTACAGCCTCTTTAAAATAAGATTCGTTAATTGAAAGCTCATCCTTTTCCAACATATCCTCTATTTGTTTAGCAAATTTAGGAAAAGCTTGATTGGTTTTAGTTGAAAGATGAGGAAAATTACTGAATATCATTTCGGTTTTAGCCAACACATGCTTATCAATCATCTGTTCTTTCGGATAACGCAATAAAAACTCTTTTTCTTTTCCGTCTCTGGAATATTTTGCTTTTTCATTCAAATATTGTCCGCGAGTACGCTCATAATACCATTTATTTTTAATTTGCAGACCACCTGACATCGGAGCCCAAATTCTTTCGGATAATTCTTTAAACGTTTTATGGAACGGACTATTTGAGAAGAAATCTGATTCCTTAACCGGATTTTGACTATTTGCATATCTTGCGACTTTTCCGACAAAATCAGCATATTCTTCTTCTTTTGAAACAACCGATAGCTTCATCTGTACAAAAATATTCTTTACATCAAGTTTATTTTTGTAGCAATTATATATAACTGAAGTGGTTTGTCCTCCGTTCACTATTTGCAAACCATTCAATCTGACAATTTTTAATATATTATCTTGTTTTTCGACTTCTATGGATGAAGCGGTACATGTTAATCCGTTATTATATGCAAAAAAACGCTCCGGCTCTTCTTTAATTGTTATTTGCATTTTTTTGTTCGTATTGCCTTTAAATTGCAAAAATGTTCGCACATTTTGTTCCAATAATTTTTGGCCATACTTATCATATATTTGAGCTAAAACTTCTCCCGGCATTACGACTAGATAAGAAGCGTAATCTTGTGCCTCTAATGAAGCGGGAAGACATAAAAGACCTTCTTTGGTATAATCGTTAACGGAAACCTCAATTTCTTGCAAATTATTTTCTTGTGTTGAAATTCTGAAAATATCTTTTAAATCAAATACCTGAAAATCAGCTCTTAAATTTTGAATGGTTTCAAAAGGAATTACTTTGGTATTTCGTGTTAAAGTTCCGTTTGTTATGATCAAAAACATAAGACGTTGAATTCCGTTAGACGCAAAAAGATCATATATGTATTTGGCTGACTCTACCGCCTCATCACTGGGAGACATAACCGAATACAACGGTTGCGTCGAATTAACCGCTTCTTCAAAAAAAAGTTTCATTTTTTTAAACTTACGTTCATACAAGTCTTTTGTCAGAGTTTCAATCTTCTCTCCGGGAAAAAATTGACTTCCGACTATTGTTAATAACTTTCTTTCCTCATCATAAGCATATCCGGAAAACTCTATATCCGATTGAATATATTCACTCCAAGTTATATCAGCAACATCTCCGTCTTGTTCCAAATAGCTTCCTATTTTTTGCGTAAAAATTTGTGCTTTCGAAGCATCCTTGTCTACCTGAAAGTCAGTCAAAGCATCTTGGTAAAATCCCTGATAAAAATCTTCTAATTGGATGTCTGCCATTATTTTTTCCTTTCAATCAGTTCTTGTACAGCATACTTTGACATACCCGTAAAATTAATATCGTATTTTACATTCGAAATACATTCCGGAATATCAGCTACCGTGATACTCGGAAACTCATCGGTAACATTATAATAAGTTACCGACACGTCTTTAACGGACACAAGATTTTCATATGAAAGTGCCGGATTATAGCCGACCGACAAAAGCTTTTGTTCAAATACGGTAACCAGATTTTCTTTTTCGTTTTTTATTTGCTGTATTAATACGGATATAACATCTGCGAGATTGTCAGCTGAGGCATCTTGAGCAAACTTATAACACACAAGAAATAAATCTTTGCTTTCTCGTGCTAATTGTCGTTCATTTGAAATATGAACCCCGTTTTCATCATCAAAACAAGCCTTAATTTCAGCGAAAAAGTCATCAAACATGAAATCCTTATCGGCTCTTTCCGGACCTTGCCATGCCGCCAATAATTCTTCATATGTTCGAGAATGTTCAGAATGCATATATTGCAGAAATTTTAATTCCGCAATTAATCCTATTTGGGTTCTGATATCAATTTCTTTCTTTTTCAGTCTTTGTAAGAATTTCATCCATTGCTTCATCCTTACAAACAGAGCATCTGCATACTTTTGCTTATCATCGTATACGGTAACGGACACCAGGTCTTCACCAAAGCGGTTAAAAATTTCAATATCGGCATCTTCACGTAAAGAAAGAGCAAAAACTGATTTTCCATTAACCTCTGCTAAATTAGCATCGGCTCCGCTAAAACGAATTTGAGAAAGGTCTATATGCACAATACCATCAAAATTTATTGTAAGACCATACTTTCCGTTTTTCAAACGAACCCACCATATATCGGATTTAACATCAGGTGAAGCTTTAATCTTTTGTCCTTCAGATAAAGATTTCCAAG
>CALXWH010000004.1 GCA_944392315.1 uncultured Alphaproteobacteria bacterium
ATCAACGACTACGCAAACTTATACCAAAGAGACCGCGCCGTTCTTGAGGCAGCCATTGACTACGAATATAAAGACATCTCTTTATATGCGAAGTACAACTACCTCATCCAAAAGAACGACCCGCAGCTCTTTGACTTAGGCGTCAAGTACAAGTTCTAAAAAGCGTACGGATGAAACGCAAATAAAGCCAAGTGTATAGCTTGGCTTTATTTTTATCTCTCTCTTATCATAATCATAAAAAAGCTCCCGACCTTGACTAGCCGAGAGCTTTCGTTTAAGTCTAAAAAAGTTTTTATGCTCTTTTATTCACCAACTCTTCCATCTGGTCCAGATAATAGCTGATAAGGTTCAAACCACCCTGCCAAAAGTCATGACTTTCCGGATTAAGATTAAACGGCGCAAAAATATCTTTATAGTTACCGATAGCCGTTTTAGAGAGTAATTCCAGATATTTATCTTCAAAATTTTCAACTTTATTCTGAAGTTTAACCCAATAGAGCGAATTAACCACACAATCGGCAAAAGAATAAGCATACACATAAAATGGTAAGAAGAAGAAATGACCGATTTGTTCCCACAAATAAGCCGAATTTTCATCAACAACCACCCAAGGTCCCAAACTTTCCTTCATTTCCTCCAACCAAATCTGATTTAAGCGTTCAGAAGAAAGCTCGCCCTTCTGCCGTTCTTCATGGGCACGCGTTTCAAAAAAGTGAAATGCAATCTGACGAATAGCCGTGTTAATCATGTCATTAACCTTCATCGCTAAAAGAGCAATTTTCTCATCATCTGTCTTTGCATTATTAAGCATAGATTGGAAAACCAACATTTCTCCAAACACCGAAGCCACCTCTTCGGTAGTCATACGTGTTGTTTCGTTAAGCACACCGTTTTGACGTCTTAACTGGTGATGACAACCGTGTCCCAATTCATGAGCAAGCGTCAACACATCATTACGCTTCCCCACAAAATTGAGCATCAAAAACGGATGTTCTTCCACAAGCGGCCCCGAGCAAAATGCCCCGCTCCGCTTACCATCTTTAGGCGCCACATCAATCCACGGATTTTCAAAAAACTCCTTAGCAATTTGATAAAGTTTCGGAGAAAATTCTTTATAGGCTTTAAGCACCGTTTGCACCGCCTCTTCCCAAGAATACGATTTATCGTCTTCAATCGGCAGCGGTGCGTTTCTATCCCAATACTGGATTTTATCAACGCCCAAAAGTTTAGCTTTTAACTTATAAAAACGCCATGCAATATTTTTATAATTATCGCGCACGGTTTGCGCCAAAGCATTAACGGTTTCATCGCTAACCTCTTCAGAAAGGTTTCTGGCAGACATCGGCAACTTAAAGCCGCGTTTTTTATCTTCCACCGCCTTATCTTTCATAATCATATTGTAGATATAGCAGACATTGAAACTGTTTTCTTTAGAAACTCTGTTGACCTCTTTACCGGTTTTTTCACGAAGTTTCGCATCCGGGCTCAAATATAACCGACTAACCTGTGCATCATTATACTTTTTACCATCCACTTCATAAGATAGGCGCGCCATAGATTCCTCATAAAATCTAACCCATGCCGAACCGGAAGTAACATCTTTCTCAAGCAATGTTTTTTCCACATCTTCGGACAATTCATACGGCTTAAATTTGCGCACTCTTTTTAAGTACGGTGCATACGTCTGAACTTCTTTATCTTCTTCCAGTTTGCGGATAGCTTCTTCATCCATTTTGTTATATTCCAACCCAAAAAACAGCAAATTGCTACCGGCATCACTCAGCGCTTCAACAACTTTCTGATACAAGGCCGATGCTTTAGCATCCATCAATCTTGTTGTAGAATTGAGATAAGCAAATCCGTCCAATCTGGAACCAAGACGGCTCATATCTTCCATTTCTTTCAAAGCCTGAACAAAACTTTTTGCATCAAGCTCTGCCACCTTTCCTTTATATTTGGCGGCAAAATCAGCCGCCATCTGAGCATATTTTTTAATATCTTCATCAATTTTTTTATCATCTGTCCCTTTATAATATTCAGACAAATCCCAATCGGGCATTTTTTTATCACTCATTACCTATCTCCCTTGTTTGATTTTTTTGATAATTTCCGAAAATATCCTGCTCCTCATCCTCATCATCCAAACGATTAGCCTTAAGCAAATCTTCCGAAAACGGCTCACTCATTTCTTCAGGAACTCTAAACGTCTCCGGCTTAAAGAAATAATTAGCCCAAGGCGTTGATTGTTTACCGTTAAGCCAAAGTTTCACCCCCTCACCCATCACCGAGGCATAACACACATAGCTGCCGGCAATAGCTCCCAACACCCCGCCGACATCACTTTGTGTAGAATAAAGATTAACATCATAAACCATCTGATAGGTACAAGGCGCAAAGCCGCGCATTTTCAAATCATCATGGGGAGCCGCCGCCACAATCCCGACAAAAACCAAAAACACCGCCGAAAAGACAAACAGCAACGCACCAAACCAATACTCTTTGATTTTTTCTACCAATTTTCCCTATCCTTATAAAATTCCTCCAACTGCGCCAATTCTTCACGTGTATTAGCGCTGGCGATTTCTTTGGAATTACCGACAATAGCCGTACATTTCAGCCCCATCTGTCTGGCAATTTTAACCGCATCAGTAAGATAATATTCGTGTGCGGCATTTTCACTACCGATTCGGCTCAAAATGTCAAATAAATATCGTCCGTCAAACCCCATACAGCCGGAATTGCAAAAATTTATCATTTTTTGTGCATCTGTTGCATCTTTAAATTCCACAATTTCGGTGAGTTCATCACCATCCATCACCAAACGCCCGTAACGAGCCGGATCTTGCGGCTTAAAGCCCAAAACAACCACAGCAAAACCCTCTTTTATTTTATCAATGGTTTTCTGAAAAGTTTTTGCCGTAATCAAGGGCGTATCGCCGAACACAACCAAAATCGGCCCCTCAAATCCATCTAATTCGGATTTGGCACAATTAACGGCGTGCCCAGTACCCAGTTGCTGTTCTTGCACAACCGTCGGATAAGGAGAAACCTCTTTTTTAACCAAATCCCCATCTGCAGAAATAACCGTAACAATCTTTTGAATTCCCATCTGGGATAAAGTATCAATAATGTGTTTAACCATCGCTTTGCCATGCACCGGCATCATCACTTTCGGCAAATCAGACTTCATGCGTGTTCCTTTACCGGCACCCAAAATAATAGCAGCCGCATTTTCATCACCTTGACGTATATTTCCATTATTCATCATCAAAATCCCCTAATCCCAAAGTCCGAAAATTCAAATCCAAGAGTTATCCCCTTTTCAAAAAATTAACTACTTGTCATTATATTAAAACATATTTATGCTAATACTACAAATCAAAACTGACCGCAACTTGAAAGAAAAGATATGAAGAGCTTTTTTAAGTATTTTCTGGCATTATTAGTTATAACCAACACCTCCCTAGCATATGCAGGCGTAACAAGTGCAGCAGCCCCAGACAACACACTTTACATAGATCCGAACAAGCGTTTGGACGAGTTAAAAAAGCTGTATGCAGACCTACCCGATTTAACCAATCCGGAGGCTCTGCAGAAATTTTTTCAAAAAAGACTTGCCATCGGACAAGAAGCAGACATTCCCCCTGAAGAAATTTCAAATCCTTCTTCTACCAGCATCATAGACACACACAAAAAAGAAGAAGAGACTTTATCCGCCTATGAAAAGATATACCGCGACAGTATGCGTCAAGCAGGAAACATCTCCGATACCGTCAATCAAGACGTGGAATTGCAAGGCACATTCTACCGCCTCAAAGATCAAACCAAAGAAGCAAAACCGTTTGTGCCGGATTTTCCATACGTAACCGTCAAATTATCTGATGAGCGTGAAATTTTAGCCCCGGCAGATGAGCATTTTCCGTATGTTTTAACGACCCTCCGTATTGAGCCGACCGGATTATTGCAAGTGACCGAAGAGTTTACCTTTATATCCAATAATGAAAGTTTTCCCTATGGTTTCTTCCGTATTTTACCTAAATATAATTATTCACGCAACGGCGACAAACGCCGCACGGATATAACCTTAAAATCCGTTACAATCAACGGAGAAGAAACCCCTTATAAGATAACCGAAATCGGTAATTATTTACATATAGAACCGCAAGAACCGCTCAATTTACCAACAGGGATTTACACCTATCGTTTCAAATATATCATAGACCGCGCCGTTTGGTACTATGACAATTTTGATGAACTGTATTGGGACATCACCGCAAAAACCCTAAAGAACGTTGTCGGTTCGGCAAATGCAATCGTATATTTACCGGAAAACAAGAGTTTCATCGCCCAAAACGCCATCGCCAGCACTAAGCAAGGATTAGACCGTGAGCGTGTTACCATCACAACCCTAGCCCCCAATGCACTGGGCTTTGCTGACACCAATGCTTTGGGCGTCGGAGAAGATATTCATCTCTTTTTAACAATGGAAAAAGGCACTTTGCTTCCGCCGGATTTCTCCAAGAAATATCAATGGTTCATTCATGATTATGGGGCGAACTTATTTGCTCTGTTTGCGCTTCTTGCGATTTTACTGTCTTATCGTATTTCGTTTGAACAAATTCGCCGCAACAAAGATAAAACACGCGCTTATTTGAAAAAGACCCCGGCCATTTATCGTATGCTGAACTTAAATGTTTATGATAAGACATCTCTCGGAGCAGAAATATTAAACCTATGCGCCAAAAACATTTTAGATTTGCTCAATAGCGACGGCAAAGTCACCTTAATCAAAAAAAGTGATAATCTAAGCCGCCTTTCCAAAACCGAACAAAAGTTAATGACTTTATTGTATCCTGGGCAAGAAACCGTTTTAAACGATGGACCGGAATCAACGCTTAAACTAAAACGCGCCTATACGTACCTCAAATATAACACCTATAAACAAATACACCTTTTCAAACTAAAACTAAATGCTTTATATTTGGTATTTAGCATCGGCATGTTGCTCTGCGGCATCATCGGCGGATCAATGCTGGCGATAAACCCCTGGAACAGTTTCAGCATATTAGCAACATTCACACTGCTGCTCTTCCCTTACATGGCCATTTTCATTAACGTTAATCCGAAACGCAAAATATGGCGTTACACGCTTAAAGGATTTTTATTGTTAGGTTTAATCTGGGCTGCGGGAATTTTGAGTATTTACAGCTCTCTATTTTACACCATCATCCAAATGCTGGCGGTATATCTGATAATCTACTATTACAACATGTTCTCTCGCCGCAGCGGCTTATTGAGAAACAAGATAAAAGAAACCGAAGACTACAAGAGTTATTTGCAAAAGAATCCGGAACTTGAAAAAACAAGCAAAGATTTTGCCAACAAAAAAGCCTACATTTATGCTCTAAGTATAGACAATTGTTATAAAGATGTTGACGATTTCAACAATATCAATAAACTAATGCAAACACTAACCATCAACCCGCAAAGGAAGAATCAATGAAAGGGATTATTTTAGCCGGTGGCTCGGGCACCAGATTATACCCGTTAACCCAATGCGTATCCAAACAACTGTTGCCGGTATATGATAAACCGATGATATATTATCCCCTATCGGTTTTGATGTTATTTGGCATAAAAGATATTCTGATTATCTCCACACCCAAAGACACCCCAAATATAGAGAACTTGTTTGGAGATGGAAGTGATTTGGGTCTTCACTTGGAATACAAAGTTCAAGATGCCCCGAATGGCATTGCCGAAGCCTTTATTTTGGGCAAAGATTTCATCAAAGATGACAAAGTTTGTTTGATATTGGGTGATAACATTTTTTATATCCAATCGCAAATGAACGCATACCGCACGCTCATTCAAGAAGAAGACAACACCGCCACGGTATTTGGTTACCATGTTTCCGATCCGGAGCGTTTCGGCGTCATAGAGTTTGATGAGCTAAAACGTGTTGTTTCCATAGAAGAAAAACCGAAAAAGCCAAAATCAAACTATGCCGTAACAGGGTTATATTTTTACCCGAAAGACGTTGCCGAAAAAGCCGCCTCGCTTAAACCTTCCAAGCGTGGGGAATTAGAGATTACGGATTTGAATAAATTATACTTAAAAGAAGGACGCCTCTCGGTTATTCCGCTCAAACGCGGCAATGCCTGGTTGGATGCAGGCACGCCGGATAGTTTAATGGAGTCTGCTCAATTTGTTCAAATCATAGAACAGCGTCAAGGCTTAAAACTAGCCTGCATAGAAGAGATTGCATATCGCCAAGGTTTCATAGATAGCATCCAGATGCAAAAGCTGATTAACCGCTTAAAAGACGGCGTAGCCTATAAGGCTTATTTACAAAAAGTATATGAGGAAAATCATGATCTTTACTAAAACCAAATTAGAGGGTGTCTACATCCTCACCCCTCGTGTATTTACAGATACAAGAGGCTATTTCTTTGAAAGTTATAACCAAAAAGAATTTGAACAAAACGGTCTGTTTTATAACTTTGTTCAAGACAACCAATCTTTTTCAAGCTATGGCACAATAAGAGGTCTGCATTTCCAAAAAGGAGAACACGCACAAGCCAAACTCGTTCGGGTGATTGCAGGAGAAGTATTGGACGTAGCCGTAGATATCCGCCGCAACTCGCCAACATATGGGCAACACGTTGCCGTCAAATTATCCGGCGAAAATCAACAGCAGTTGCTCATCCCCAGAGGATTCGCACATGGTTTTTCCGTTTTATCGGATACAGCCGTTTTCGCATATAAATGCGATAATTTCTATTGCAAAGAAGCAGAAGGCGGACTATGCGTCAATGACCCGACTTTAGGAATAGATTGGCAAATAGACATGAATAAAGCCAACGTCTTGGAAAGAGATTTAAATCACCCCTTATTAAAGGATTTAGAGCCATGTTTTTAGTCACCGGAGCCAATGGTCAACTGGGAACAGCCTTGCAAACAATGTTACAAGACAAAGCCGAATACATTGACCGCGAAGATTTAGATTTAACGGATGAAGCCGCCGTCAAAGCTTTTTTACAAAACAAAGATTATGAATATATCATCAACTGCGCCGCATACACGGCCGTAGATAAAGCCGAAGCCGATGCTGAAAATGCGCACAAGGTTAATGCGCTTGCACCTCTCTATCTTGCGAAATACGGCAAAAGAATTGTGCACATTTCAACCGACTACGTCTTTGACGGCAATAACTGCAAACCCTATAATGAAGATGACACCCCTCACCCCGTATCCGTTTATGGTAAAACGAAGCTAGAGGGGGAAAAAAATGTATTAGCCAACGCCGACACGGCTATCATCATCCGCACCGCATGGTTATATTCTCCGCACGGCGGCAACTTTGTCAAAACCATGCGCAAATTAGGTGCGGAGAGAGAAAACTTAAATGTGGTGTTTGACCAAGTCGGCACCCCAACCAACGCTTATGATTTAGCCGAAGCCATCGTAAAAGCCCTTCCGCAAATTAAATCCGGAGAAAAGGAAATATATCATTTCACGGATGAAGGCGTCTGCTCATGGTATGATTTTGCCAGAGAGATTATGGAGCAATCCAAATTAAACTGCAAAGTGCACCCGATAGAAAGCAAAGATTATCCGACACCGGCACATCGTCCGCACTTTTCGGTATTAAACAAAGCCAAAATCAAAACGCGTTTTAAGATAGAAATCCCCCATTGGAAAGAAGGATTAGTTAAATGTCTGCAACAATTTTAGTAACCGGAGGAGCAGGTTTCATCGGCTCCAACTTTATTCCGTATTTTATGGAAAAACACCCAGATTATAAGATTGTAAACTTAGATAAATTGACCTATGCCGGCAATTTGGAAAACTTAAAAGAAGTAGAAAACAATCCGAATTACACCTTTGTTAAGGGGGATATTTGTGATGAACAACTGGTCAATGATTTGTTTGACAAATATGACTTTACCGGCGTAATACACTTTGCCGCCGAAAGCCATGTTGATAATTCCATCAAAGGCCCGCGCGCTTTCATCAACACAAATTTAGTCGGCACGTTTAATCTGTTAGAGGCCGCAAGAACGCATTGGTTTGATGCTCCGTTTACGCCCAAAGCCGGCTGTGAAAATCGTCGTTTTCACCATATCTCAACCGATGAGGTATATGGCACATTGGGAGCAGAAGGCTACTTTAAGGAAACCACGCCATACGCGCCAAACAGTCCTTATTCGGCAAGCAAAGCCGGTTCAGACTTTTTAGTCCGTGCTTATCATCACACTTTTGGGATGAACACCACGACCTCCAACTGTTCTAATAACTATGGTCCGAAACAACATAGCGAAAAGCTAATTCCGACCATTATTCGCAATTGCTTGCGCTTATCGCCGATTCCCATTTACGGCAATGGGCAAAACATCCGCGATTGGTTATACGTAACAGACCACGCCAAAGCCATAGATATGATTTTCCACAAAGGCAAGAGTGGTGAGACATATAATGTCGGCGGGCATAACGAGCTGACTAATATGCAAATCACTCATACCATTTGCGCCATTTTAGATGATCTTCGCCCACGTCAAGACGGCAAAAAATATGCGGACTTAATCACTTTTGTAAAAGACCGTGCCGGCCACGATTTACGCTATGCGATAGATCCGACAAAAATCACCAGCGAATTGGGATACAAACCGGATGAAACTTTCAAAACCGGCATTGTTAAAACAGTTCAATGGTATTTAGATAAAGCATAAATCGCGCTAAAATAAACACAACAATGAGCCCTGCCAAAGTATAATTGAGATATTTTGGCAGGCTTTTTTGTGCCAAATAATTCCCGATAGAAAGGAGTGAAAGCGGAAATAAAATCATCACATAGCGAAATTCGCTAGAGCAAAAATACGGATATTCAATCCAAAAGTTTATCCACGCCGCCAAGACCGAAAAGACCGCAATAAGAATAAATAGATTAAAGCTCCAGTCCTCTCCCATTTTATACTTAAGCACCCCAAAGAAGCTCAACAGCGCCATAAGTGCAAATACACCACCCAAACCATATAAAATCCAAGCCCAAAAGAGTCCCTGCCAACCCCACTCGCCAAAGATAGAGGTTTTAACCAACGCCAACCAAACATTAGGCTCTGTCAGACCATGGCGAATATCGGCAAACGGAACTAAAATATGCTGCAAACTGCTCAAACGCTGCCCAATGGAGTAAGCGCTTAAATCTTGAAAATTGTTATTAACCGGCGGCGGCACCAACGGAAAGTCATGATAAAGCAAAAACCATCCCCAAACAAAACCGCAAATACCGGCTAAAGCAATCGTCATAAATTGTGCCCACATTTTGCGTTCAAATTTATCTTTGGCCTGCAATAACATAAAAAGTCCAAAAACCGCCAACGCCGGAACAAGCATTAAGCCGGAAAATTTAACCAATCCGGCACAAAACAGAGCCCCTGCTAAGAGCAAACAATCCCGCCACTCTTTTTGAAGATACCATTTATAGCCCGAATAAATCATCAGGTGCATCAAAAAATAAGTCAACGCATCATTATTTACCAAATTAGCAACAAGCCCATGTACGGGAAAAAAAACGAACCATGCGAATAATCCTAGCTTAAGCCCATCTGAAAATCTAAACATATTTAACAAGTGCCAAAATACGATTCCCGCACCGGTTATACAAAACAAGCTTATAAACCGCACACTGTCAAACCCCATACTTTGCGTGGCGCCCAAACCCATAGAAAGTTTTGTAACCACCGCCGTTATCAATCCCCACAACGGCGGCTGAAAGAAAACAGAGGAGAGATATCCTTTCGGGTCCGATAAAAAGAAATTATGCTGCAAAAAATAGTCGCTATGCATTACAAAGTTAAAGTAGTCGTATTGCCGCACATTTCCCCACGAAGCCAAGATATACCATAGATTAAGCCCAAACGCCGTCACAAAACAAGCATCAACCGCCGTCGGACGCACACCGTATTTCCATCCCATTCCGATAAAAGAAAGACAAATCAAAACGCCCGCCGCGAGCGTATATGGCATAAACAAATTCCACAACCACAGCACCACAGTAAGAGCAAAAACATCTTTCAAATTAAAATTGAGCTTAGTCATCAAAAAGCCTCATCTCATCATGTAAACTAACGTAATACTAGCGCCGCGCTTCTAAACATAAACTTAATAAATCTCCCAAAAGACAGATAATTTTCTTAAAAAAAATCTTGCTATTTATACACAAACTCATTAGACTTCATCCGTTTTTGAATTATGAAGATATTACTATAAAATACTAAGGATTATGAAAACGTATACTTACGAAGAGTTGCAGAATTTTATTAAGCAGGAGTTATCAAGACCGTATAATTACCAACTTGTCTACTGTTACAGCCGTCTCCAATCAGATAAGAGTGTACACACTTTCATCAAAATAAGCGAAGACATTCGCTATGAAGTTCCATGGCATGACGGCCCCAAATACCTAAAAGCCGGAGATTATTTGCACGCAAACAATCTTGACATTTACGGGATTTCCGCCGCCACATTTAAGAATTGTTACCAAGTTGTTGATTTAAGCAGTCACATCGCACCGTAACAAAAAAACAAGACAAAACACAAATGCAACCTGACAGGCCGTTGAAAAGCGGTCTGTTTTTTTATATATATATTCCCCCTCACAGAGAAACAATTTTGCACACTAACCGAAATATAGACAAAAAGCATTGACAATTAAACAAAATTAGCTTATACATTAAGTAAATATTAACCAATTAGGAGTTTGATCATGAAAAAAACGGCATTACTGCTTCTATTTTTATGTTTAAGTAACAGTTATGCCCCAAATGTATTCGCCGAGACCGAAAACTGGTGTGGTAAATATTTTGAACAAGACGGTCGCGGCTATATACGCCTTGCCCGCAACGATTTCGGCATAGGCAGCTCAGATTGCAGCCTAAATGGGTATGCCAAACGCGCTGAAGAAAGCGGCACCGCCAATATAGAATTAGAATTCACGCGCAACCGCTCCACTGTCAACAAATGGCGCAAATTTCACAATCACCTGATAGAAGTTCGCGGTAAATTCTCCAATGGCAGCATCTCGGGCACACGTTTTATTCGTGACATGGGTGTATAGAATAGAAGTATCACCCAAACAGAATTTACTTCATAATATCAGCCCAAATGATGGTAGGCAGCGTCCCACCGCCGATTCCATCCATTGGTGAGTTATCGTCATTTCCAACCCAAACCGCCGCGGTATATTTGTCGTTAGAACCGATAAACCAAGCATCACGATAGTTTTGTGATGTACCTGTTTTACCGCGTGCATTTTTAACTAAACGTGCGCGTTTTCCGGTTCCCGAAACCACAACCTCACGCAACAACATATTGATATTCTGCACGGTCTTAGGCTGCAAGACTCTCTCACGCGGTGAAGAATGATACTGATAAATCCGATATCCGTCCGTATCCACAACTTCACGAATAGCGTATGGAAAGACGGCAAATCCACCGTTAGCCGTTGCGGCATAGGCCGCTGCCATATCAATTACGCGCACATCAGCAGCTCCCAAAATAATAGATGGTTCATCTTGAATATCTGTCGTAACCCCCAGTTTCAACGCCATAGAAATAATATCTTCCAAATTAAGGTAAGTTGCCAAATCCACCGTAGCGACATTAAGAGATTGCGCAAAAGCCTGTTTCAGACTAACTGCTCCTCTAAATTTTCTGTCATAATTCTGTGGTTCCCAATCATCAATCCGAATAGGTTCATCAGCCAGCAATTCATCAGGAGAAAAACCATTTTCAAACGCCGTCAAATAAACAAACAGCTTAAAGGAAGAACCAGCCTGGCGAAGCGCCTGTGTAGCGCGATTAAATTGGCTTTTATTATAATCAGCTCCCCCCACCATCGCTTTAATGGCGCCATTTCTATCCAAAATCACCACCGCCCCTTCGGTAACATGTTTTTTAGCGTTTTCGCGTAAATGTCTACGTAACAAATATTCAGCACGCTGTTGCAAATCATAATCCAACGTCGTCTTGACATAAATATCTTGATTAGAACTTTTAACAAATTTCCCCAACTCCGCCATAATGTAATCACCAAAATAGCGCGCACCCAAGATTTTATCTTTATTAGCCTCCCCAATCGGAAGATTGATAGCTTTTTCCCACTCTTTGCGAGAAATAGAACCGGCTCTCCGCATCAACTTCAAAACCACCTCCGAACGCTCAAGCGCAAGAGATTTATGGCTAAGATAGTTATAGCGGCTCGGCGCTTTAAGTGCACCGGCCAAAATGGCTGCTTCACGCAAATTTAAATCTTTAGCTTGTTTATTAAAGAAACGCTTAGCCGCCGCGTTCAGCCCATAAGCGCCACTGCCAAAAAACACCCGATTAAGATAAATATTCAAGATTTGCTTTTTGGTAAAATGTTTTTCCAACCACTGCGCTAAAAGATATTCCTGCACTTTACGCCTAATACTTTTTTCGCGTGTCAAAAAGAGATTTTTAGCCACCTGCTGGGTAATGGTAGAAGCCCCCTGCGCATAACGCATTTTAACCACATTAATCGCCATAGCGCGGATAAACCCGATATAGTCAAAACCATGATGCTTAAAAAAGCGCCTATCTTCCGTATCAATCACAGCCTGATAAACATAAGGAGGCAACTCATCAACATCCACAGGTTCAGCAAACAAACCGCCGTAAGAAGTAATTTCTCGCCCATCTGCAGCTAAAATTTTAACACCGGGCTGGCGTTCCACATAAACCGCTTTAGAAAAATCCGGCAAGGTTTGATAACAATAAAACACAAACAGCCCGCCCAATATCCCGACAAAGAGCCCCAACCAGAGCAATATCATTAAGAGCTTAAATTTCCACGACCTGCTCTGCGCCTTCTTTTTAGTTGATTTTTTTCTTGCTGCTGGACGTAATTTTTTTTGGCGTTTAATCTGATTATCGTCAATTTCTGCCGTTTTTTTAATTTTTCTATGATTTGAGCGTAATTTTTTCATTCCAAAGTGCCTCTACAACCATGATTTTAATGTTGTATAACACATTTTGGTTAGAAAAGGTTTAATTAAATAGTATGTTGCGTTTTCTTTTTAAGTGATACAGCATCAATTGTAGAACTCTGCCGCTCAGGACTATGATTTTGTACGTTGTCTTGTTCAACAGCCACCTTCACCGAAGCAGCAGAAGAATTTTCTTGTTGTCTCCGTTCTACCAAAGATTTAACGCGCGCCATTTCCTGAGAATTTTGTTGTTTATTTTGCGCCTCTTTTTCGCGTAATCTCTCACCCATCATTTGAATAGTACTGGAGCTTGGCACCCAATGCGGACGAAAATCTTTGATACCGGCCTCTTTCAATTCCCTTGTAATACGTTCATTATGCGTATTCCCAATACTTTTCACGCCTTTTTCATACTCTTGCACAAACATTTCAATATCTTTATGCGGAAAATCATATTTAACACCGGCCTTAGCCATAATCAAAGAAGAGATTTTAGACTTATCAAATTTAATTTCTTTAAGCTGCGGATTAAGTTCACAAAGTTCATCCCAATCTTTCAACAAACTCTGACGCACAGCCTCTCTGTCCGGATAATGCAAATTACGCCACGCCTGCAAATAAGCTAATTTTTTATCAGGTTTCTTCACCTCTGTACCATCACGCTTCGTAACCGTCTTAAAACAAGCAGAACGACCATTATCTGTTTGAAAATTAGGAAACAAGCCATATCTGTAAAAATGATCTTTAGCGTATTCCAAATCAGTCATACCATGCGGAAATTTATATCTTTCGCCAATTTGTATTCCAAGCGCCTTTTCCGCTTCAGGAATACTGGTTTTACCATCAACAAGACCATCTCCATAATAATCCATAACAATCTTCTGAATTTCTTTTTCGGAAGGGATTGTTTCGTACCATTTTTTCTTTAATTCAGGACAAATACGTACAACTTCATTATAATAATCCTGTTTAGAAAAACTTTTTTCTCGTGCAAACAGCTCCGGAAGCAGCTCTTTCATTTCAATACTGTTAAATCCCTCTTCCATAGTCTCTCTCCATTACATAACTTATATTAGATACATAATACCATAAAATTAACCCCACGTAAACAAAAATAGCAAAACCAAGAGTTTTCACTTTACCACAAAGAATTAAACGATTATATTCCAAAAAGAAAAGATAAAGGATAGAAAAATGACGAAAACACAAACAGAACCCACCAAAGAAACAGTATGCTTAATAGACGGCTCCGGCTATATTTTTCGGGCTTTTTTCGCCAGTCCGATGATGACCAATCCCGAAGGTCTGCCGGTAAACGCCGTATACGGCTTTTTGAATATGTTTTTAAGCCTAACCGCCAACATCAAGTGCGATTATTGCTTAGTATTGTTTGATGCCAAACGTCAGAATTTCCGTAACGAGTTTTTTCCGGAATATAAAGCCACCCGCCCCGAACTTCCGCCGGAATTAAAACCACAATTTGCCTTAATACATGAGGTTGTTGAGGCCCTAAATCTGCATTGGCTGCAAATGGAAGGATACGAAGCCGATGACTTGATTGCCACTTATACCAATTTAGCCTTAAAAGAAAACAAAGAAGTAACCATTGTATCGGCCGATAAAGACCTAATGCAGTTAATCCGCCCGGGTGTAAAATTCTATGATGGGATGAAAAACAAATTTTTCACTCCCGAAGATGTCAAAGAAAAGTTTGGCGTATATCCGGAAAGAGTAACCGACGTTCAAGCCTTAGCTGGAGATTCCACCGACAACATCCCCGGCATCCCCGGAATTGGCATCAAAACAGCTGCAGAGTTGGTAAACACCTTTGGTTCATTGGAAGGCGTATTGGATCACGCCACCGAAATCAAACAAAACAAGCGCCGCGAACTGGTACTATCCCACAAAGAAGACGCTCTGATTTCTCAAAAGCTCGTCACCCTAAAACCAGATGTGCCGGTAGAATTACCGCTAAAAGATTTACGCTGTATGGCGCCTCATGAAGACATTTTGATTAATCTATTAGACCGCCACGCATTCAAAAGTTTAAAAAACAAAGCCACCAACTGGCTCAAACAAAAATGTTGCGATTTACCGGAAGAAAAGAAATTAACTCCGGTTTATAAGCTCATCCAAACTTCAAGCGAGCTCAAAAATTTACAAAATCAAATCTTAAAAAACAATGCCTTTTCGTTTAAGACACATCTTTCAGATAACACCTTATTGGGGATATCCGTCGGCTTAGATAACGCCTTAGCATATTATATTCCGACCACACAGGAACAAACCCCGACAACCGATTTATTTGCGCCCATCACCACCACCCAAAAAGGCATTACCTTAGCAGAGCTAAAACAATTTTTGCTCCCCTTGCTAAATAATCCCGAAGTCTTAAAAATTTCTCTGAATATCAAAGAAAATCTTCGCCTTTTAGAAAAAGAGCTAAACCAAGGGCTGAATGCTTTCCCGTATGATGATGTCGCAATTATGTCCTATGACATAAATAGTTCATCGGTAATGCACACACTGCCAAATTTATCGGCGGATATATTAAACATGACGCCCAAAATAACCGCCCCGGAGTATAAAAAAACAGATTTCAAAGCTCTGCCGCCGGAAGAAGCATTAAGTTTCTTTGCCGAAGAAGCAGATTTAATCTACCGACTATACAAACATTTTCGCGCTCAGTTAGTGCCGGAAAAGAAACTTTATGTATATGAACAAATAGACCGCCCCTTATCATCTGTTCTGCAGGAGATGGAACGCGAAGGCATCATGCTGGATACGCTCAAATTAAAGCAGTTGGATACACGTTTTGATACCGAGATGAACAAATTATCCGAAGAGATTTACGCCTTAGCCGATGAAGAGTTTAACCTAAGCTCCCCCAAACAAATCGGAGAAATTCTATATACCAAATTAGGTTTAAAGGGCAAAAAACACACTTCCGGCTCCTTAAATACCAGTGCCGAAGTGCTGGAACAAATGGCCGAAGAGCACGAACTGCCGCGCAAAATTTTGGAGTGGCGCCAATACCAAAAACTAAAATCAACCTACACCACAGCCCTCCTCTCATTAATAGATAAAAACAATCGCGTACACACGACTTATAGCCAAATTTCGGTCAACACCGGACGTTTGTCTTCATTAAATCCGAATTTACAAAATATTCCCGTGCGCACACCGATAGGAAGAGAAATAAGAGAATGTTTCATTGCCAAACCGGGGTGTAAATTAATCGCGGCCGATTACTCACAAGTAGAGTTAAGACTGCTCGCCACCATTGCCGACGTAAAATTTTTGCAAGAATCTTTCCATGAAAATGTAGATATTCACCGCAAAACAGCCGCGCAAGTTTTTGGAATTCCTTATGAGGAGGTAGATGCCAACCATCGCCGCCGTGCCAAGGCCATCAATTTTGGTATTGTTTATGGCATTTCCGCTTTTGGTTTATCTAAAGAAATAGAGAGCACACCGGCAGAAGCCCAACGTTATATAGATGCCTACTTTGCCAATATGCCGGAGGTTAAAACCTATATGGAAAAGGCCATCAACTTTGCGCGCCAAAACGGTTTTGTCACCACGCCGTTTAATCGCAAAATCAGCATCTATGGTATTCAAGACAGCAACAAACGTATATCGTCTTTTGCCGAACGCGCCGCTATCAACGCGCCGATACAAGGCGGGGCTGCAGACATCATCAAATTAGCTATGAACCGCATATCTGCAAAATTGAAACAATCCGGAATGCAAACCAAAATGTTACTGCAAGTTCATGATGAGTTGGTGTTTGAAGCACCGCTCAATGAGGTAGAAAAAGCCTCTACCCTTATCAAACAAGAGATGGAAAACATCACCGGCATAGAGCTGAAAGTCCCATTGATAGCAGATGTCGGCATCGGAAATAACTGGGGAGAAGCCCATTAGCATCTAACTAAAACAGCCAAAACAACGAGGAAAAAAATGATAATTTTTGATTTAGACGGAACACTGCTAAACACCGCCAAAGATTTGGAAATAGCCCTAAATTATGCGTTAAAAAAGCATAATTTACCGCAAAAAAATGAACAAGAAACTCTAGCCTTACTTGGTAACGGAATAGATATGCTTGTGGCAGGCGCTATTCCAAACGGTAAATCCAATCCGGATTTTCCGGCCGTTTTTGCCACCTTTAAGAGCTATTATTCGGCACACCTAAATGATTACACCACTCCCTATGAAGGAATAATTCCACTATTGCAAACCCTCCAACAAAAAGGTATCAAGATGGGAATTATCTCCAACAAATTTGATGAAGGAGTAAAAGCTCTTGCTAAAAAGTTCTTTGGCGGTTTGATTGACTATGCGCAAGGCGTCACCGAAACTGTAAAAAAGAAACCGGCCCCCGATGCTGTTTTTGCCTTAATCAAGGCACAACACGCCGAAAATGAACCGAATTTTTACGTTGGCGATTCAGAAGTAGATATAGCAACCGCAAACAATGCCGGTGTGCCTTGCATCAGCGTTTCATGGGGATTTAGAAGCAAAGAAACCTTGCAACACCTCCATGCACAAACCATCATAGATAAGCCGCAAGAACTGCTGTCTGTGATAAACGAGAGCACCAAGCAAACCGCTTGATTTAGCTAGCAATAAGTAAATAGTGTACAAACAAAAAGCGCTGAAACATCCCCTCAGCGCTTAAATTTTTCAATCAATATCTTAAGAGCTATTTCCGCATATTTTTCCGATACAAAACGACATTCCGATTATGCTCGGTAAGACTTTTGGCAAAGCGATGCCCGCCCGTAAGCCCGTCTGCAACAAAATACAAAAACTTAGTTTTATCCGGATGAGCCGCCGCCATCAAAGCCTCTCTTCCGGGGCTGCAAATCGGCTCCGGCGGAAGCCCGGCATAACGATAGGTATTAAAAGGAGAATCCACCTCTAAATCTTTACGATAGAGAGGTCTCCCCAAATTCATCTGCCCCTTGGTAACCGCATAAATAACAGTTGGATCTGTTTGTAATTTCATCCCCAAATTCAAACGATTCACAAACACCGAAGCCACTTTACGACGCTCCGTTGCGATTCCTGTTTCTTTTTCAATAATACTGGCAAGAATTAACAACTCTTTGGGCGATTTAATCGGCAAGTCACTATCTTTTGAGGCAAATGCCTTTTGCAATTCCGTTTGCATCGCTTGCTTGGCTTTTTTAAGGATGCTATTGCGCGATTCTCCACGTGAAAAATGATACGTTTCGGGCAAAACATCGCCCTCTTTCAAATCAAGCGTAATATCACCGCTAAGATACGGATTAGCAAGCAAAATCTTTTTGATTTCAGCAAGAGCCTTACCTTCGGGAATAGTTACCGTCCGCACAATAACATCACCGTCGGCCAACCGATTCGCCACATCCACCAAAGACAACGCCCCCGAAAAAGAATATTCACCGGCTTTAATCTTAGCCGATAACCCTTTTAAGCGAGCATAGAGTACAAACAAACGAGCATCACCAATCACCCCACGCTCTTGCAACAGATAGGCCGTTTTATTTAAGCCCGAACCTTTGGGAATCACCACCTCAACTTGAGGAGCAATCACATTCACTTTAGAAAATTGCCCCTGAATCCAAACACACAAAAAAGCTCCCGATGCCATCATCAAGAACAACAACATCAGGAGCTTACGAAATATTCTCATTACAAACCCGAATAATTCAGCAATTAACCATTAAACTTTTTAAAGATAATAGACGAGTTTGTGCCGCCAAAACCAAACGAGTTAGACATAGCAGCTTTAATTTCGCGTTTTTTCGGCTTCAACGGAACCAAATCAAAATCAGCCAATTCATCAGCCGGATTCTCCAAGTTCAACGTTGGAGGACAAGTTTGTTCCTGAATAGCCATAATGGTATAAACAGCCTCAACAGCACCGGCAGCACCCAGCAAGTGGCCGATAGCCGATTTGGTAGAAGACATAGAAACATGTTTAACGCCTTCATCACCAAACAAACGTTTAACAGCCATAGCTTCGCCAACATCACCGGCAGGAGTTGAAGTACCGTGCGCATTGATATAACCAATATCAGAAAGTTCAACACCATTTTCCTTAGCATGGTCAACAGCCATTTTCATCGCTCTGTACGCACCATCACCGGAAGGAGCCGTAATATGGTAAGCATCGCCGCTCATCCCATATCCGACAATTTCAGCATAAATTTTCGCACCACGTTTTTTCGCATGTTCCAACTCTTCCAAAACAACGGCGCCGCTTCCTTCGCCCATAACAAAGCCGCTACGCGCTTTATCCCAAGGACGAGAAGCCTTTTCAGGCGCATCATTAAAGTCAGAAGTAATTGCCTTCATACGAGCAAACCCCGCCAAACCCAAAACATTAACAGCAGATTCGGCACCGCCTGCAACCATCATATCAGCATCACCTCTGGCAATCATCGCTGCGGCATCACCGATAGCGTGTGTACCGGTAGAGCAAGCTGTAACGCAAGCATGATTCGGGCCTTTCAAGCCATATCTGATGGAAACATTTCCGGAAATCAAGTTAATCAAAACAGAAGGAATAAAGAACGGAGAAATTTTCTTCATACCGAATTCGTTAAAGGAAATAGAATTTTCATAAATTCCTTCCAAACCTCCGATACCGGCACCGATCATAACGCCGGCACGATATTTTTCTTCTTCTGTAGCCGTTTCAGGATCCCAACCGGCATCTTTCAAAGCATCACCTGCAGCCGCCATACCAAACATAATGAACTTATCATTTTTCTTTTGGTCTTTTGGTGCAAATACTGTATCCGGATTAAAATCAGGTTCATTTTCACCAAACGGAACCTGTCCTGCAATCATAACCGGAATATCTTTCAGGTCTACACCTTCAATACGTTTAATACCGGATTTACCGGCCATCAAAGATTCCCAGTTATGTTTAACTCCTCTTCCGAGCGGAGAAACAACGCCCAAACCTGTAACGACAACTCTCTTCATAAAAAAACCTCTTCAATCTTATCCGTGTGCGCCCAAGCCCTAAAGCCTGAGCGGCAACACGAATAACTTTAGTATGAAAAAACTCGCTTAAAACCTTTGAGCGAGTTCTAACTTATGACAAATCCAAAGACTTACGCAGCTTTAGAAAGATAGTCAATAGCATCTTTCACTGTAAGAATTTTTTCTGCTGCTTCATCAGGAATTTCGCAACCAAATTCTTCTTCAAATGCCATAACCAGCTCAACAGTATCCAAACTGTCAGCACCCAAATCGTCAATAAAGTTTGCGTTATCTGTTACTTTTGCTTCTTCAACACCTAAATGTTCAGCAACAATTTTCTTAACGCGATCAGCGGTATCAGTCATTAATTCAACCTCTAAAAATTATTAAAACAAATCTTAGACTAACGTCTGGAATAGACGCTACACACAAAATCTTTATTTGACAAGCATTTTTTTAAACTTTTCAACTTGTAAGCCCACGAGCAAAAAACTAACATATTGATTTTAATAAATTAGTTCCTCAAAAAAAAGAGAGGATAAATATGCAAAAAAAATTACATTTTCCTTTAAAATAAGACTTTATTTCTAAAAAAAGACATACTATATATACCAATGAATTAAAAAGTAAGACCATAATCTATATTTTAAAAGAAGGGAAAACAGACATGCAGATAGGAATTATCGGAACCGGAATGGTTGGCAGTGCCATCGCTTATTCACTGGCAAGCGAAGGTAGTGCAGAAAAGTTAATTTTAATTGATGCCAACAAAGAACGTGCCGTTGCAGAAGCAATGGATATCGCACATTCCACCCCATTTACTTTTGGCGCAAAAGTTATGTCCGGCGACTATAAAGACTTAAAAGATGCCGGTATCATCATCATCACCGCCGGTGCAAATCAAAAACCGGGAGAAACACGTCTAGATTTATTAGAGAAGAACGTTGGCATCTTCAAGAGCATCATTCCGGAAGTTGTAAAATATGCTCCGAATGCCATTTTGATTATTGCCACAAACCCGGTTGATATCATGACAGAAGTAACCTTAAAGATGTCTGGTTTCCCGAAAAATCGTGTTTTTGGAACAGGTACCGTGTTAGATTCGGCTCGTTTCCGCAGCATTTTAGGCCGTCACTTAGGTATTTCTCCAAAATCTGTTCACGCAAACGTTATCGGTGAACATGGTGACAGTGAAGTTTTGGTATGGTCCAGCGCCGTAGCAGGAACAACCTGCGTAGAACGCATGGCTCAACAAACCGGCAAAGATTTAGATAAAGTCATCAAAGCCTCTATTGATAACGAAGTACGCAACGCTGCCTACACTATTATTAAGGGCAAAGGCTCAACATACTTTGGTATAGCTTCAGCCACCCAATACATCTGTAATTCTATCATCAGCGACAAACACGCTATTTTGACGGTAAGCTCGCATCATGATGAAGGTATCGGCGGCTATGGTCACATTTGTTATTCATTGCCGTCTATTGTCAGCAAGAATGGCGTTGAAACATCTTTGACACCGGAGTTGTGTGAGAGTGAAAAAGAAGCTCTGGCTAAGAGTGCGGAAACTTTATCTGAATATACGAAAAAAGCTCTTGCAATGTTATAATGAGATAGAGTAAGTTCAACACTCTTAAGAGATTCTCCAAATACAAAGCGTCCGATTTCCGGACGCTTTTACTTTATTTTCAAAGGATACACAAAAATAAAGTCCGAATAAAAATTCGGACTTTTGCATTTCTTCTAATTTTCAAGCGGCGGTAAATCGCGATAATATTTATACCACAACCGCTGCAGCATATAGAAGAAATCTGTTTTTTTCACCACCGTCCCCAAAGGTTTTTGCGAAGAAGCAAAATGCAAAATTGTAGCCGGAGCAAAGACATCTTCCAATGTTTTCCAATTCTCGCCATAATATTTCGCCATCGTCGGCAAATCTATATGTTTGAAAAAGAAATTCATCGTATTATCTTTAAACGGCAATAAAACGACATCATTTCCAACCACCACATTAAAGGCATCTTGATCCATATAAGTACGGAAATTATTATTCGTATAATCCTCTAATTTTGCCAACAAGTTATCCTCTCTGATTTTCTTTAAATTCATCAGCATAACCCCGGCATTAAAGTAAAACCCGCGTTCTTCCAAATTAAGCTCCAAGACATGAGCATTTTCAAAAAACCACGAAGGATCTTTAACCGCCGCCAAATATTTACCCTCAATATCCGTATTATATAATTCGTTTAAGTCATGCAAAATCAGCACATCGGAATCCACATACAAAACTTTATCAAGTTCAGGCAAAACTTGTGCGATATAATACTTTAATAACGAAGTTTTAGAAACATGCGTATCACGAATATAGAACAAATCAATTTCTTTTTGCGGCAAAACCGTCACTTTCACTTTATCGGTTTCCATAGCCTTTAGCGCCGTGATATCGGAATCATAAACATCCAGAGTCATCACATAAAAGTTATATAAGCTATTCGGGCACTTTGTCTGCTTAGCAGAATTAATGGCAACTCTCGTGAAATCCATATAGTTGGCATCGGTAATCAACGCAACATTAACCACCCCATCAACACCTTCACAATTTTGTGGTGTTAGCGTCAAATCAAAATCATAATTTTTGGCATTAGCATCTTGCCCGAGTTGAGCCGCAGCCTGAGCCTCTAATTGCTGATTTGCAACCTCACGCTCAATATACGATGCCCATAGCAACAAACCAACCACAATCACCGCCATAACATCAGCAACGATGACCCACCACATAGCTTTATCTTTCATATTAAACTCCTTAAAATAATAAGTTTATGACTAGCCTAAAACAAGATGAGTAAATATCAAGTAAAAAAAAGAGGAAGTAACAAGTACTTCCCCTTAAAATCAGCTCAACGACCGATTACATTTCAAAATCCGTAACACCTTCATAAGCCAATTCATAAAGTTTACGAATTTCCTTAATCAGAGGATAACGCGGGTTAGAAACGGTGCATTGGTCATCAAATGCAAGTGTCGGCAACGTTTCCATAGCTTTCTTAAAGTCTTCATCAGTGTATTGCCCTTTAATAGCAAACCACTCACGAATAGACCCCGGAATTCCGATTTTTTTCTTCAAATCCTGAATACCTTCAATCAAAGCATTAACTTTATCGTCATCTGTTTTACCCTTAAAGCCCATAGCCGTTGCAAATTCTGCATAAGCAGCTTTAGCGTGCGGATATTTATATTGCGGGAAAGCACATTGTTTAGCCGGTTTATCGGTTGCGTTATAACGAATAACCTGACAGAACAAAAGTGCATTAGCAACACCGTGCGGAATATTAAATGCGGCACCCAATTTATGCGCCATAGAGTGGCAAACACCCAAAAAGGCATTAGCAAAAGCCATACCGGCCAAAGTAGATGCAACGTGCATTTTTTCACGTGCATGCAAATCACCCGTTGCATAAGAAAGCGGCAGATTGTCAAAAACAAGTTTACCGGCTTCAAGAGAAAGTCCTCTTGTATATTCGGTAGCCATAGAAGATACGAAAGATTCCAAAGCGTGTGTCAACACATCAATACCGGAAGCAGAGCAAAGTCCCTTCGGCATTGTCTGAACCAAATCAGAATCAACAATAGCCATAGACGGTGTCAAAGCATAATCGGCAATAGCATATTTAATTCCAACACTGTCATCCGTAATAATAGAGAACGGTGTAACTTCAGAACCCGTACCGGAAGTTGTCGGAATAGCAACCATCATCGCTTTTTCACCCAATTGCGGGAACTCAAAAATACGTTTACGAATATCCATAAAGCGCATAGCCAAGTCTTCAAACTTCAATTCTGGATGTTCATACATCAACCACATGATTTTGCCGGCATCAATCGGAGAACCACCGCCCAAAGCGATAATCACATCCGGTTCAAAAGAACGCAAAGTACCGATAGCCATATTAACCGTCGTCAAATCCGGATCCGGATGAACATCAGAGAAGATTTTATGAGCCACGCCGATTTCATCCAAAACATCGGTAACTTTCTTTGTAAAGCCCAAGTCAAACAATGGTTTATCCGTAACGATGAACGCACGTTTTTTACCTTTAAGCTCTTTCAAAGCAAAAGACAGAGAGCCCGGTTTGAAATAGATTTTCGGTGGAACTCTGAACCACAACATATTTTCTTCACGTTTTGCAACACTTTTAATATTCATCAGATGTTTTACTCCCACATTTTCACTAACCGAGTTACCGCCCCAAGAACCGCAGCCTAAAGTCAACGACGGCTCTAATCTAAAGTTATAAATGTCACCGATAGCGCCTTGAGAAGACGGACAGTTAATCATAACACGACCTGTAATCATCAAATGACCGAAATATTTAATTCTGTCATCATTTTGCGGATTAGTATAGAGCACGGAAGTGTGCCCTCTTCCACCGTGAGAAACAAGTTCTTTTGCCAACGCAGCACCGGACTTAAAGTCATCAGCTTTATACATTGCCAAAACCGGAGAAAGTTTTTCAGCGGAGAATGGTTCTTCCGCACCAACTTTTGTGCATTCTGCAATAAGCACTTTCGTTTCTTCCGGAACAGAAATTTTAGCCATTTCAGCAATTTTATGAGCCGGTTGTCCCACAATAGCGGAGTTAAGACGACCATCAATCATAATAACTTTCGCCAATTTTTCCTTTTCTTTCGGAGACAAGATGTAAGCCCCACGTTTAACAAATTCTGCTTTAACGGCATCATAAACATCTTTAACGGCAGTAACCGATTGTTCAGAAGCACAAATCATACCGTTATCAAATGTCTTAGACATCAAGATAGAAGAAACTGCTATTTGAATATCAGCCGTTTCATCAATCAACGCCGGAACATTACCGGCACCAACGCCAAGAGCAGGTTTTCCGGAACTATAAGCAGATTTAACCATTCCCGGACCACCTGTTGCCAAGATGATGTCAACTTGCGGATGTTGCATCAAATATTGCGTCTGCAAGATAGACGGATTTTCAATCCACCCGATAATATTTTCAGGAGCGCCGGCTTTAACAGCTTCCTCAAGAATAATACGAGCCGTTTCAACCGTACATTTCTTAGCTCTTGGGTGTGGAGAAAAGATAATACCGTTACGTGTTTTCAAAGCAATCAAAGACTTAAATATAGCCGTAGAAGTCGGATTCGTTGTCGGAACAACACCGGCAATAACCCCCAGAGGTTCAGCAATTTTAATCATACCATTTGCTTTATCTTCTTCCAAGATACCGCAAGTTTTTGTATCCTTAAATTTATTGTAGATATATTCAGAAGCAAAATGGTTTTTAATCACTTTATCTTCCACAACGCCCATACCAGTTTCTTCCACAGCCATTTTAGCCAAAGGAATTCTAAGAGAGCTTAATTTCAGCGCAACGCGTCTGAAAATATAATCAACTTGTTCCTGAGTATATTCGGCATATTTTTTCTGAGCTGCCGCAACCTTAGCGACAATCTCGTCAACATGCTTTTTTTCAGCTTCTTCATTAGCTTGAACTTGAGTTTCTTTTGCCATAGTTTACATTTCTCCATAACAATTTAACACTATTGACAAGATAATAGCGCATAAAAAATTAACAAGGCGTTTAAAACGCTTATCAAGACACGAATTATTTCAGATTATTTCGTATGTAACCACAAAAAAATCCCCACCATAAAGCAGGGATTTTAACCATCATAACCAAACAATTAGGCTTTAACGATATGTAACACGTTTGTACTGCCAACACGTCCAAACGGATACCCTGCCGTAACGACAATATACTCACCCTTTTTAGCCAAACCGGAGCTTGACGCCAAAGAACGACAAACGGTTTCAATGTTATCAAAACTTTCAAAACCTTTAGTATCAATAAACGTCTTAACGCCCCAAACAAGGTTCAGTCTGCAAGCAATTTGCTCTGTCGGGTTAATAGAAATAATCGGCAAATTCGTCCGTTCCTGAGCCATCGCCAACGTTGTCGCGCCGCTAACCGAAAATGTAGCAACACAAGCCACTTTATCAAGCGTTTTAACAACTTCTCCCGCTGCATGTGTAATAGCATGAGCCTCGCTGTTGCAGTTATTTCCCTGACAGAAATGATGCACATTTTCCAAATATTTCGGATCGCTTTCTACCTGTTGAATAACCCCATGCATGGTTTGCACCGTTTCCACCGGATAATTTCCGGCCGCTGTTTCACCCGAGAGCATAACCACATCGCATCCGTCATAAACAGCATTAGCAATATCAGAAACTTCCGCACGAGTAGGCATCGGAGCATTTATCATAGATTCCAGCATTTGTGTTGCCACAATAACCGGTTTACCGAATACCCGACATCTGGAAACGATTCGTTTCTGCAAAACAGGCACCGTCACAATCGGACATTCAACACCCAAATCTCCACGTGCCACCATCACCATATCTGACGCTTTAACAATATTATCCAAATCGTCCAAAACTTGTGGTTTTTCTAATTTAGAAATAATCCAAGCTCTTTTACCAATAATTTTGCGCGCTTCTTTAATATCCGAAACACGTTGCACAAAGGAAAGGCAAATGCAGTCAACTCCAAGCCCCAAAGCAAATTCCAAATCATCCAAATCCTTTGGTGTTAATGGAGAGATATTAAGGGATGAATTAGGCAAATTAACACCTTTATGCCCCGAAATAAATCCACCCACTTCAACTTCGGTCAAAGCCGATTCTTTATTACATTTCAAAACTCTCAAAACGATATTACCGTCATTAACCAGCAATTTATCGCCTTCTTTCAAAGCTTCAAAAATCTCTTTATGCGGCAAAGTCACTCTGTTTTCATCGCCCAATTCATTTTTCATATCCAGCGTAAACTTCTGCCCTTTATGTAAAAGAACTTTCCCATCCTTAAACGTACCGATTCTGAGTTTCGGTCCCTGCATATCTGCCACCACCGCAACCCGCACACCTTTTTCTTTGGCCAACTTTCTGACCAATTCATAAGTATTTTTATGTTCTTCGTGTGTTCCGTGGCTAAAATTCAATCTAACACCATCAACTCCGGCATCAATCAACGCAGAAATTTTTTCTTCGGTATTAGAAGAAGGCCCCAAGGTTGCTAAAATTTTTGTACGAGTATCTTTTGGCATGTTCTTCCCCTAAAAAAATTAAAACCAAACTTTCGTTATGGTAAGGTATATACCATAAAAGTTTAATAACTTATTATTCTTTAACTTCTCCACAACAATTTAAACCTAAACAAAATGTATCAAATTTATTACTTGTCAAAAAAAAATATCTTTGCTAAAGTCCGTTACCGAACATAAAATATTTCTTTAATAACAGTTGAAGGGAGAATAACTATGGCAGAAAATGAAGTTGGCGGCATAGACAGCACCAGATTAAATTCCTTAATTGAGCGAATTGAGCGCTTAGAAGAAGAAAAGAAAGGAATTTCTTCAGACATCAGAGACATTTATGCAGAAGCCAAAGGCGTTGGATTTGATGTAAAAATCATGAAAGCCATCATCAAATTAAGAAAGATGAATCAAGCAGATCGTGATGAACAAGAATTTCTGCTTGAGACCTATCGTAAAGCATTAAATGTATAACAAAACAGTTTCAAAATAAAAGCACCGTAAAAAAGCGGTGCTTTTATTTTTTATCCGATTACGCGCTGACAATACCGGTAGACATAGCATAAATAGCAAACAAAGCCGCCACGACCAATATCACCGCCGCAAATCTTTCTCCGGTAGAAAACGCCGGTTCGTTCGGAGCACTTTGCCGACGCGCGTGGATATAAACAGGAATTCCCACCGCCATAAAAATAAGCGCCATCAACAGATAACTTAAACCGGCCGCATAAATCAACCACAACGCATACACTGCGCCCAAAACAGCCGATAACAACGCATACGAACGTGCGATATAAAAGCCTTGCGGATACTCATGATCTTCACAGAGTTTCCATAAATACATCGCACTGGCAAAATAAGCCGGTAACACCATAACGCTCGTGATGCTGAGCATCGTATTCCATGCATTGCCGGAAAAATAAACCATCAGCATAAAGAACTGCATCAAGCCGCTTGTAACATATAACGAAACAGATGGAGCCTGTGCCGCATTTTCTTTAGCAAATTCTTTCGGGAACGTCCCGTTTTCAGCCGCAGCCTGCGGAATTTGCGCCGTAACCATCGTCCAAGCAAGCCAGCTCGTCAAAACCGAAATA
Organism: uncultured Alphaproteobacteria bacterium; assembly: GCA_944392315.1. Taxonomy (GTDB): domain Bacteria; phylum Pseudomonadota; class Alphaproteobacteria; order RF32; family CAG-239; genus CAG-267. The sequence goes on from CALXWH010000004.1 coordinate 28,217, forward strand.
AGCAAGCCGATATTCATGATATAAGCACCCCATTTACCGATAATCGGTTCCAACACGGCCGCAGTAGACGGATTCGGCATTTTTGCCAACTGTTCTTGCGTAAACAAGCCATACGGCAAAATAGAAAGCAACACATAAATCAACAAACACGCACCAAACCCCAACAGTGTCGCCGTACCGACGGCTTTAGGATTCTTCGCATGTTTAGACATTACCACCGCTCCCTCAATACCGATAAAGGCCCAAAGTGTAACGAGCATTGTCCCTTTAATTTGGTTAGAAACATCACCGAGAGAACGCTCATTTTCGCCCCAAAAATCAAATGAAAATCTATCGGAATGAAAGAAGATAAGCAAAACCACAATAAAGAACAACAGCGGCGCAATTTTAGCAACCGTCCCAATCAAGTTAATAATCGTTGCCTGCTTAATTCCCTTCAAAACCAGAGCATTAAATCCCCAAATCAAGAGTGAGCCGCCGATAATAGAATAAAATCCGTTTCCGCCGGCAAAATACGGTGGAAAGAAATAATTAAGCGCATCCATGGTAATCACGGCATACCCGACATTACCGCAAATTTGACAAAGCCAATATGACCACCCGATAGTAAACCCGACATAAGGCCCAAATCCGGCCCGACTATACATATAAATACCGGCAGTCAAATCCGGTTTTACAACAGACAGAATACGAAACGTATTCGCAATAAAAAAGACACCGATACCGGTAATCAACCAGGCTAACAACACCGCGCCGACCGACGCGCCGGCAGCCATATTTTGGGGGAGGCTATAAATGCCTCCTCCAATCATTGAACTGACAACAACGCCGGCAAGAGCCAAAACACCAAGTTGACCACCGCCGGAAATTTTATTTTCCGAAGCCGTGTCTACAACTTTTGAATTGTCTTTATTTGCCATTGTATTATCCTTTACACATCAAAACATCTTTGTAAGCATAGTCAAACAAAGTTCAGCTAAATTTTCGCTGCCGGAGCGTGTTCAAAATTAAGGAAGCCCAAACACGTCAAGCAATACCCGAATTGCTGTTCAATATTGATGTAATTATGATACATTTGAAATTCGCTATGCTTTTCAACACCGCGGATTTCCAATTCGTGATTAAGAGATTTATTAAGCCACATCTCGGCATGACCTTTAGCAATATCGTCATCAATATGCGTATCAAAATATTCCACATATTCAGCCGCCCATCCGCCGATAAGCTCACCGTTTTTATCTTTTCCCCAACAAATACCGACACCGGTTGCAATAGCTTTATGGTCATCACGATTAGCCCCGTTTCCGGCCATAATTACTTCCAAAACGGCACCGTGTTTGAATTGATCCACAACCTTATCAACCGGCACGATATGACCATAAACTTCTTTAGGTAAAACGGAGGTATAAGGAATAACATTAAAGTTTTCAATTTTAGCCTGCATCAAAGCAGAATCATAACAAAAAGTTTCAAACGGTTGTGGCGGAATACCATCATTTGCCTGCCCTGCACCACCGGTAATAAATGCTAATGTTGGAAATCTAACACCTTCTGTCATTTTCTTCTCCTATAAATAAAAATTACGAACTAAGACAAGAGAAGAAATAATGTATTTTTTGGAGATTTAAACGTATCTAACCTAAAGTTTAGATATATAGCTACAAGAACAGATTAAGCACTAGCCAAATCAAGATATTGTTGCGCAGTAAGATTCTCTGCCCGCAAAGTTAAATCAATCCCGAGTTTTTGCGCCTTTTCCGCCAAATTCGGAACCGACTTCAAACTTTGTCGTATCATTTTGCGCCGTTGTCCAAAAGCAAGTTCGGTCAACTTTTCAACTTTTGCCAACACCTTTTCATCCAACAAATTTTCTTTTGGCAAAAACAAGAGCACCGAAGACCAAATTTTCGGCGCCGGCACAAAACACGTCGGCGGCAAATCAAACAACTTCACCACCTCGCACTGCAACTGCGCCATCACCGAAATACGTCCATAATCTTTTGTCCCGATATGAGCAGTAATTCTGTCGGCAACTTCTTTTTGAAACATCAACGTCAAGCTTTTATAGCACCCCATATGCTTCAACCATCCGGTTAAAAGCACCACCGAAATATTGTAGGGTAAATTGCTGACGATGTGAAATTTGCCCTCAGCTTCAGATTTAGCACAAAAATCAAACTTCAGCGCATCCCCTTCAAGAATTTCCAACTGCGGATAAAAGCCCTGAATTTCATGCAAAATATCCAAACATCTTGCATCCATTTCAATAACCGTCATTTTCTGCGGATTTTGCCGCAAAACTGCCTGTGTCAAACCACCGGGTCCCGGCCCGATTTCAACCACGCTTTCATGGCTTAAATCTTTCAGTTTCTGCGCGTTTAAGGAAAGCCGCATAATTTTATCGGTAATATTGCCGTCTAACAAAAAATTTTGCCCTAATGCTTTTTTAGCCATTAAGCCGTATTTTTCTACAAAAAATTTTGTTGTCGGCACTTCAACCATCGTCTTTCCTAAAAGCTCCATTTTTCAAATCAGAATTTTTTTTCAACCACAGCCTGATTGCGCAAATCGCGAATATATTTATTGGCAATTTCATCGGTTTTACGATTTTTAATAAATTCGCGCACTTCATCTTCCGTCGGCATCTTTTGTTTGTCGGTCGCTGGATTATAAATTCTATCCATTTTAAAGATATAATAATCCGTCCGATAAGGAATAGCCTGAGAAACTTGTCCCTCTTTCAAATTGCGAATTACCTTATCAAGCGGTGCCGGAAGTTGCCCCACCGCAACCCAACCGAGCTTTCCGCCCGAAGGGGCACTGGCACTCTGTGAAAATTGCGCCGCATATAGTTCAAAACGCGGATCTTTGCGTAAGATATCCACTAATTCATCAATATGCTCACCGTCTTTACGCTTAATCACGATTTCCGAAACCATATATTTTGGTGTACTCATATCTTTTTTAATCCGTGCAAATTCGTCTTGCACCTCGCGTTCCGAAACACCAACACCGCTCATATTGACTTTATTGTTGACCAGCTTATTCCACAACAGATTAGCCTTAATTTGCGTCATAAACACATCTTTGCTGACATGATATTCTTTGAGTACTTTGTTAAATTTTCCGACCGGCACGCCATTAGCTTTTTCAAAATTCCGATAAGCATCGCGCACTTCTTTATCCGAAACGTGAACACCTTGTTTTTCAGCTTCCTGCAATTTAATTTTTTCATCAATAGTATTTTGGAGCACTTTATCCGAAACCATTTTCTTATTTTTGGCATTAGCATTAAGCCCAGTCGTCAAAGAAAACAAATTAGCTCTTTCCTGCAAATCTTTATTGGAAATCATTTCTCCGTTGATGGTCGCCATAATTTTCCACCCAGAGCCAAACAAGTTATAGGGTCTAAAGACCGCCTGTTCTTTTTTTAATTTAGCCTCTTGTTCAGCCTTTTGACGAGCCTGCTCCTCCTCTTCTTGTTGAGCCCGCCGTTCCATTTCCATCTGCGCCTCAGGCCCTCTTTTAAACATAATAGAATTAGAAGTAGAAGTACGAACCGCTTTATCCAAACCGGATAAATCCACATCAGCAGCCCACGCTGTAGAAGACACCATCGCGCCCAAGGCAATCAAACCTAGTCCTCTTTTAAGCACCATCATCGCACACTCCTTTATTATTTAGAGCCCATTCCACCCAATGTTTTGAAGAAGAACGTAACTCCCAACTCATAATCATCATCCAAAGTCGGATCATCATAATTATATTTCTTCGCAACAAATGCCAGTTTCAAGCATTCATCCTCATAAATAAGTTCACCGCCATGCTCCAAAGAACCGCCATTATCAGTTAAATCAATACGATCATAAACCGAAACGGACCAATCTTTTGTCAGCTTAGAATTAACTGAAAAATAAAGCTCTTTACGTTCACTTGCTCTATAATACGAATTCTGATTGGGTTGCAAATAGATATAAGACGTATAAACATTAAAAATATCTGTTCCGATCTTTGCACCCAATTCACTATATTTCAGTTCAAAATCATCTTTATCCAACCGATAGCGATAATTTAAGTCCAAATACTTATTAGGTGACGCATAAACACGACCGACATAGTCAGAAAGACGACTATTATTATCTACACCGTTAACAGCCTCCATAAACGAACTGTTATCCGAAAATTGATAACTTTGCGCAATAAAGGCCGAAGTACGTCCTAAGATATTACCATATGAGCTCCAATTCAAACCATAACTAATACGACTTCCGTCATCATTTCTGTCATAGCCGGCATATCTATCCAAGCTCAAAATATTCGTATCATCAAATTCCACATCAGCACTATCCGCATTAGGAATTTTTTCAACATCATTATCATTATCCGGAGCCAAAACCGCCACCACAACCGGCTCTAAGATTTGTCTGGAAGTATCCGTTGCACGCACAAAAGGCAACCGCCACTCAACGCCTAACTGTGGAAAGATTCTCGCCAATGTTCCATCATAATCATCGGTTGTATTATACATATAATCATCCACATAATACACATCCGATTTAACCGATGCAACAAACTTATATTGCTCACCATAATTACTGGTATAAGGAAGCTCCCAAGAGTTAATCATCGTCAGTCGTTGAGATTCTTCATCATTATCCCGATAAACCGACGCCGAACTGATATTCGTTTTAAAATAAGCCCCATATTGATCAGCATCGCTGATATGTTCATATTCCATATAAGGAGCCACCGTTGGCAAACTTTTCATTCTGCTCTGATATTCGGCATTATTAGAGGCTTTCAAGCTATAACTGGTCAGTTTATAGTAATACCCTTCAATAGTTGCATAATCACGCCCTTCAAAACGTTCAAAAGAAAGTTTAGAAGTCAACCACGGATCATCCCGTCCTTCCAAATCCATATCTTTCAGATAGAAGACATCGGATACATAATTAAAGTCAAGATTAGCCACCCAATAATCATTGATTTCATACCGTGCATCCAAGAACAAATTACCACGACGCCTCGGCCGATTAAAAGTTTTATAATCTACATTATCATAGTCTTTACCATCATCTTCCAGATATGTACCTTCAGCTTTAACTTCACCGTTATAAAAATACTGCCGATACTGTCCACCCCAAACAATCCCTCTGTCTGTGGTGAAATATGGCGAAAGAATAACATCCGTTTGGTCAGAAACATTCCAGAAATATGTCGGTTGGATATACTGTCCGGTATAAGAAGTACTTCCCATAGAAGTCATCAACAACCCCGAACGTCTCTTCACTTCAGGCGAAGGATGGCTCAAAAACGGTGTATAGAACACCGGAATATCTTTAACCCTCAACACGGCATCATTATAGTTAATATTTTGCCCCTCTGCGTCATAATTAACTTTTCTGGCATCAATCCGCCAAAGCGGAGATTTTCCGTTACAAATATCACACGCCGTATACGAAGCATTGCGCATTTGTCTGTTATCATTAACTTTTTTAACAAATGTATCCGCCCAAATACGGGATTCGTCGCGCATAATAACTTTAACTTTATTAACATCGGCACGTTTCATTTTTTCAGAGAGGGTAATTTTATCCGTATAGAGAACACTACCGTCTGCTTCCGTCAAAACCGCATTACCTTCGGCAACAATAATATCTTTTTTCTGGTCATACCACAATCTGTCGCAAATCAGCTCCAAATCGCCGCGTGTAACAACCACATTACCCTTCGCCAAAATAACCGCGTTAACCTCGTCAGTCTCCATCTCATCGGCAGAAAAGAAAATTTCCTGTTCCGGCTCAGCTTTTCCTTTTTCGTCTTGATTTTTTGAGTTATCCTCATCAAGCGAAGGCATAATATCAGTCATATTCCCCGGAGAAAATTCTGCCTTTGGAGAAACAGACGTATCTTTACGCACAATAGCGCCGGCCTGTGGTTCATTAGCCGCATAAAGAGGCACAGCCACCAACACAAGAGCGATTGCTGTCAAACAAGATTTAAAATTCATCATTTATCTCCTCAGAGCGTTTCTTGCGCCACGACGGAGTTTTCCAAAGCAATCCTCCCGCAATAAACAACGGCAAAAAGCAATTAAGATACATCAAAACAATAATCCAATCATATTTACGCGCCATATTGGCAAAAGTCATATCCAAAGCCTGCACCAAAATCATCGCCAAAATAGAAATAGTAATAACCTTCCCCTGTCCACGACGATTAAAATTAGAAATAAGCAATCCCGTACAAGCCAACAGCGCAAAAATCAAATTAAACCATGGAGCCAAGATACGGCGATGAGCTTCTGCGCGAAAGGCCCTAGCTTCTTTTTCTGAAACACCTTCTTTAGAAGCTTCAGCAAATAATTCTGGAATACTTCTTTCACGCACACTTTTATCTTTTTTACGCGCCACGGAAACATCACCAAAATCAACCACATAATCATCAAACGTCATAGAAGAAAACTGTCCGCTTTTCTTATTCATCACCTGACGCGTACCGTTTCTTAACAAGATTTTCGGCCCGATATCCGTATATTCCAAAGTTCCGCTTTCCGCCACAGTCACAACCTTCTCTTGCGGATTCTTTCCGTCGCTCACTAAAATCCCCTGCACCGTGCCGTCATCCAAAAATTTATCAATAAAGACCGTCATATTATTCTTAAATGACGTAAAAGCCCCTTCGCGCAACATCATTTTAGAGAAGCTGTTTTTAACCTCATATTCCAAATCCCGAAATTTACCTTCCGCCACCGGAATACCGACATTAAGTACAAACACATTAAACAGCGCCAAAATAAGCCCGATACCAATAGCCGCTCTGGCAATCACAACCGAGCTGATGCCAACCGCTTTCATAACCACCAATTCACTATCCATAAGCAAACGATTATAAACAAACATAACCGCCACAAAAAGCGCAATCGGAGAAAGGATGGTAAAGACGCGCGGCATCAAGAGCGATGTCATCTCCACAAACAAATAAACCGGCAACCCTTTATCGGTTACCATTTCCACAAAACGAAGCGACTGTGTCAGCCAAAGCATGGACATCAGGGAAAGTGCCACAAGCAAAAAACCGGTTATAATTTGCTTGGCTATATAGATATCTAATATTTTCATAACCCTTAAGCTAACCTATTAAAACTTATTTTTCAAACTTTATTTTCAGAAACTCTACGTTTTAAAATCTTAAAAAAAAGTATTTAAATTAAAATATTTAAGCAAAGTTTGCCTCTCTTTTTACCACACTTATCCCTTTGCTACACAAACATCTCTATGATTTTAAAAACAAAAAAGCAGAATTTAATAATTCTGCTTTTTTAATCGGAAAATAAATTAAATATCCAACCCCTGCCGCCATTTATCCAAACCTGGATCGGATTTAGCCAGTTCCGCCAAATAATCAACGCTTTCGTCTTCAAAACAAAATTCTTCCTCGTAGATACTAAGCAAGTCCAAATCTTTCCGCCGAATAAGCGCTTTTTCTAAGTGAGCCTACAAGCCGCGTCTTTCCGAACTCATCAAAAAACAAGCCACCAAGAATTTAGAACCTTTTTCAATCAACAGCTCGCATAAATTTTCATGCTCACACCAGATAATAAGACAGTCCTTTAATAACCGCCAGCTATCACGTGTCAGAATATTGAGAAAAAAATCTTCTTCCACATTTTCCGTCCACGACCAATAGCACGCAACCATCTTTAACTCACCCTGCGTTACAAGAAGTTTTTTCTGTTCATCCGATAAAACTTTCCGTTCATTTACGAGCTGATAAATCTCTGTTAATTTACAATTTTCCATAAGACACAAAAATTAGTGAAACAATAATATTTTCTTTCAGGCAAACACTAACACATGTTTACATTTCGTCAACATTTTTGTACATAAAAAGCAGAGTTCTGAAAGAACCCTGCCTCAAAAATTTGAACCACAACTTAAGCTCAATAAACACACATGCCTCTAAGCCAAGAACGCACTTGTTCATCTTTTTCCGCCAATTTTCGCAGATAATCGTATGTACTTGGGCAAAAATCACCATTTTCGGTATAAAAATCCCAAAGTTCAAAGTCATACCGATTAACCAGCTCAATTTCAACCTGCGGCTTGAGATTATAATCTTTAACATAGTGAGAAAGCAAATATCTGGACCCATGTTGCACCAAATAAATATCTTGCTCCACTGTTAAACCGCCATAGATACACATTTCTAGAAGCGGAAAACTATCGCGCTTAACAAGAATTTGGAACGCAGACATTGTGAGCTGCTTAGCATAGCTCAAATATAAGCGAACATCCTTTAACGAACCGCACAAAACCAATATGCATTCCTGTTTTTCGGAAAGCTTTTTCTGAGAAAGAATAAGCGTCCTAATCTCCTGCAACGCTTCCTCTTTATTCCGCAGTGCCTCTGTCAAATCGCAACAATTACCGGCCTCATCTTCCATAGAACACAGACGATAGACTTTCAAACAAGTCTTGACCTGTGGATTATCAGCAACAAAATTTTTGCCACACTCACCGTTATCATACACAAAAAACGGATATCCAAGTTTCTGCCCTTGTTCTTTACAAAAATCCACAAACTTTTTATCAGCGAACAACGAGCTTAAATTTTGTTCAATTTTTGCTTCATAATTTTCCATAAGACATAAATTTTAGTGAATAATAATAACAAATTACCATCAATCTAGCACCGCAATATTTTTATTGTCAAGCCTAAGCCCCTTGATTTTTAAACAAAAAAGCAGAGTTCAAAAAGAACCCTGCCGATAATCATTAAAATAAAATTTGCATCTGCCCTAAAAATACCCTTTATTTACCAGGAACCCGAACCCACCAGTAATATGTATCCAAAAGCTCCATATCTTTTTTAAGCCACAGCAAATCCAGCTCTTTCAGATTCAAAGAATTACGCTTGCAACGGCGCAAAAACACTATCAATATCTTTTTAGAGGCATTTGTCAACAGATACTCCGTCATTTGGTGATTAAGAGTTCCGAGCTTTGCAAGCCCTTCCACATCATCATCCTGAACAATAGCTTTAAGCATCTGAAGTTGCTCACGAGCATAAGCATTTTCTCTTTCTTCATTTTTTTCTTTTAAAAGAATTGCTTCATCAACACCCAACATTTTAGCATCATCGTCAAATGCACGCAAAACCTTAACAAGCATCCCTGTTTTATCTTGTGCAGAAGCCTGAGCTTTAACAAATCTACCGTCCTCCAAAATCACAAATGGAAACCCCAACTCGCGCCCATATTTATTGATGTATTCAAAAAACACTTCACAAACAGACACCTTATCCGTTTTAAGCTCCACATCTGAGGCAGAAGACGATATAGCCCCCTTACTCCGCAAAGAAGATTTAAGCACTTTAGCCACCGCATTGTGCTTACCATCAGAAGAAACCAGTTTTTTCCCGCATTCTCCATTAGAATACAGCATAAACGGATAACCAAGTTTTTGTCCACATACATTTAAATAATTCAAAAATTGTTCCGTCAAAACAGAAACATCATCATCATAATTTCCCATAATCCACAAATTTTAGTTACAATAATTTTTTTCTAAAATCAAAATACCACGCCCTATTTTTTTGTCAACATTTTAAAAAGCACAAAAAGCGGCATCAATATGCTGACACCGCTCTAAAACCGCTAAAAGTCTTAAGACTATTTTGCTACAACAACCATCGCCTCACGCAAGATACGATCATGAATGGTATATCCTGCCTGAAGCTCGGCTAAAATGACGCCGCTTTTGGCCTTCTTATCTTCAATTTCCTGAACAACACGTTCAAAATTCGGGTCAAACTTCTCGCCCACGTGATTAAAACGCTTAATTCCGAATTTTTCAAAGACCTTCGTCAATTCATTTTGCGTCAATTCCACACCTTTTAAGAGCTCTGCACACGATTCTTTATTATCTCCCATTGCCGCAATAGCTCTCTCAAGATTATCCGCTACGGCTAACAACTCTTTTGCAAAAGATGAAACCGCAAATTTAATTGTTTTTTCGCTCTCTTGCTGAGCTCTTTTTTTCATATTGTCCATTTCGGCATATAAGCGAACATAATCATCTTTGAGTTTCGCAAAATCTTTTTCTAACTTATCGCGTCCCTCATCTTGAGCAGCCTTAGCTTCTCCGTCAGATGCTTCAGTTTCACCGCTTTCTACATTTTGAGCAACATCTTCAGCAACATTTTCTTTTTCTGTTTCATCTTCAAACTGTTTATTTTTTACATTTTCATTTTCGGCACTCATAATACCCTCTTAAACAAATAAAAAACTGACCTGAAATAGATTTAGGTCTTAAAAATGATTAAGTCAAGTCTTGCCGCCAAATTACACCAAATAATACCGACAAGTTCACTGTTTTTATTACCAATGGTCTAACAAATGATGCCGATGATACGGTCCCCAAATATCATACGCAAGCCGCCCGGCCACTGCGCCACCTAAAAAATAAATAAAATTTTGGACGCCGTCATGAACGTAGCAACAACTGTTATTTTGTGCATTTTTCCACGCCACATATTTTGGATAATCCGATGTCACCACCGGAGCAGATGTCACCGGCACACCGGATATTTTAGAATATTGCATCGGCAGATTTTCCGTCTCTGTTTGCACATAAGTTGGCTGTTGCTGCACCACATAAACCTCATCGGCATAAATGACCTGTTGTGTTTTAGCTCCCTGCTCAGGCGGAGTTGTAATCATCTCCACGTAACTATTTGCCAAAGACGACTGCAACGTGATGCAAACCAAGCACCACGTTAACATCGTAAGAACTCCTATTTTTTTTGTATTCTTTATAAGTTTCACACCATTATCCTTTAGAAATGACGCCATCCATGATGACGTGGGTAGCGCGGATGAAAAGGCCTAAACGGACGATACAATCTCGGATGATGATGCACATAGGCCGGAATAACGCAATCATGGCAACTTGCGCGACAACCACTTGTACAAGTCGTCGTTGTCACCTTTTGCACCACAACAGGTTTTGTTTCAACCGTCGTGGTAGTCACCTTCTTCGTTTCAAAAGTTGCCGGAACAGAAATAACCTGTTCAACCACATTTCCGTCTGCATCAATATAAACCGTAGATGTATCCTCTGCTCTGACATTTCCGCAAAGCAAAAGAGCCACCGCAACCAAACCAATTTTCTTAAACATTAGAACCTCATAAATTCCAATATACATTTTCTAAAGAATGTATATTTCAATTAAAACAAAATTTCAACATTTAAATATAACGAGTTTGAGGTTCTTTTGTTCATTATTTTTTTAAGAAAAGTTATCCGTCCTAATCAAATATCCTTTTTAGTATATACATTTCGCCAACAAAAAAGGCGGAGAAAATCTCCGCCTAACATTTTTCATAAAATTCGCACTAAGCAGCTTTTTTATGGTTTGCCATCAAGAGCCCCAAAACTCTATCAACGGTTTCTTTCAAGTTTTTACGCTCAACCACAATATCAACCATACCGTGCTCCTTAAGGTATTCCGCAGTTTGGAAGCCTTCCGGCAATTTTTCACGAATAGTCTGCTCAATAACGCGCTTACCGGCAAAACCAATCATCGCGCCTCTTTCAGCAATATGCACATCACCAATCATCGCAAACGAAGCTGAAACACCGCCGGTTGTCGGATCAGTAAAGATAGAGATATACGGAAGTCCCTTTTCTTTAACCCGATTGATAGCTGCCGTTGTACGCGCCATCTGCATTAAAGAAAGCATACCTTCTTGCATACGTGCACCACCGGATGCACTGACAATAATCAACGGGCAATCATGTTCATAAGCATATTCTGCCGCCTTAACAATTCCTTCCCCAACAGCCGTTCCCATAGAACCACCCATAAACGAGAAGTCCATAGCGGCAACTACCGTATCAATACCGGCAACTTTACCGATACCGACTTTAATGGCGTCATTATTACCTGTTTTTTTACGATAAACTTTAAGTCTGTCTGTATAACGTTGCGTATCTTTGAACTTAAGCGGATCTTCTTTAACAAGAGGAAGCGCCATTTCCGTATAAATACCGTCATCAAACAACTGTTTCAAGCGCTTATCAACATACAAACGTAAGTGATGTCCGCACTTAGTGCACACATACATAGATTGCTTTAATTCTTTAGAAAAGAGCATTTGTCCGCATTCAGGACATTTCACCCACAAATCATCAGCAATCTCTTTCGGGGTTGTTTTCTTAATTTTCGGTCTGACAATATCTGTTAACCAATTCATAATTTACCTCGCTTTAGTTCTTTTTATTAAATCATTTATCTTCCACAGAGGGTTTAGAAAACCACCCTTTAATTTTTTTATTCAACGAAAAGCCATTAACTTTTTCATTTTTCTCGGCTTCTTCCTGCAAAGAAGTAATCTGCTGATTAAGTTTCTCATGTTCCAGATTTAACTTTTCATGTTCTTTGGAGAGCATTTTATTTTCTTTTTTCTGCTTTTTAACCATAGCACGCAACGGTGCATAAGCCGACCACGCGGACAACCTGCCACACAGATACCCCAAGCAGAACAAAGCCAAATAAACGACACTCACCCCCACCATCAAAGAAGATTCGGGGATTGGCCAAACGCTGACCAAATCACTGTTATTCTGAACCAAGAAGACCAGAAACAAAGCCATAAGCAAAATTTTAATCAGCCACATACGACCTCCAATCAGGAAGAAAAAAGATTAGTTTTCGTTCATTTTCTCGTGCAATTCTTTACCAACGCGGAAATGAACAATATTACGATTACCGATTTTCACCTTATCACCCGTTCTCGGATTTTGAGCGATTCTCGGAGAGCGTTTATGAATAGAAAACACTCCAAAACCTCTAAATTCAACACGATCGCCTTTAGCCAAAGCACTAGTCATGCTAGAAAAAATAACACTAACAATTCTTTCAATATCGCTCAGCAAAAGATTAGGATTTTTCTTAGCAATACTTTCAATCAATTCGGATCTAGTCACGGCAAACCTCTTTCATAAATAAGATAAACATAAACAATTTCCATTAAATTAGGTATCTAACACCAATTTTACAACATATCTATAATTTTTTATTTATTTTACACAAGTGTCAGCCCCTCTTATATACAGCGGTTTTGGAAAATCAAGCATTTTCTGCAAATATTTTTGATAAACCGTCCGAAAGAGGGCTTCAACATCCATCATATCCACAATTTCAACCTGCTTGATTTGCAAGCCAAGAGAGATAGAAAGCAGCCTTTCCACCCCATCTCCGACCAAGCTGACCTGATGACCTCTGAGCTTGTGGGCAATTTCCTCCCGTGTTAAGGCCAACGGTTCAGAAACCTTTCTTAAATTTTCATCAAATAGCTGAAAATAAAAATCCTCGCGTTTTGTTTCAATCACAACGGCATTATAAAAAGCTCTGTCGCTTTCTTTAAGCATATTAGCATAAACATCAAAAGCCGAAACACCCGTCAATTTAAGCTCTGGGCATCCCAACCCCAAACCTCTGGCAAAAGCAAGTCCGGAGCGCACACCGGTAAAAGACCCCGGCCCCGTACAAACACCCAACAAGCCGATATCGCTCATCTGAAGCCTATTATCTTTTAAGATTTGCGCCACCCCGACGGCCAAATGTTCTGCCTGCCCAAACTCTTCATTTTTTTCAATTTTTTGCACACAATGCTCATCTTGATAAAGAGCCAAAGACAACCCGTTACCGGTCGTATCAAAAACTAAAGTATACATATTGTTCACTCTTTCAATTTTTAATTTGCTATCCCCAAACAAATATCATAAAACTAGCTATATAATAAAACAAAAAAACAAACAACCTAAATTTTCAGCTCAACCGCATTATAAAGCCGCTTTTTAGAAAAACAAGAGCCAAACCGCGCTGAAAAGCCACAAACGGAAAGATAAAATGACAATAGAAACACTCACAACTCTGCTGTATATTTGGTTATCGCTCAGTCTGATATTCCCGCTCTTAGCCGTTATTTTGATTCGCCGCAACCGCAAATTAAAAAGTGACTTATCCAAACAAGACATTGCCACCCGTCACTATGAAGAAATGCTCTATGCCTCCAAAGACGGCTACCTGACATTGTCTGTCTATAAAAACAAAGAATATCAATATTGTTCCCGCCGCTTGGCTACCTTATTAAATTTGCCCAACGGCGAGCAAAGCACGCTAACAGAAATATTATCTGCCTTTGACCGCGCCGATGCAGAAAAATTAAACAGTATGTTTTCTGCGCTAAAAAATAAAGGCCTGAGCTTTGAAATTTTAGCCCACAGCACCAACAAAAAAACTTTTGTCATCACCGGCGTGCGCATCAATTCTTCCGATTCACAAATAAACAGTAACTGCTTGTGGTTCAGAGACATCACGCGAGAAACAAATTTCGTAGACCGCGCCACCGAAGATGCCCTCTCCAGCCGCAAAGAAGTTGAAGACTTCCGAATTTTGATAGATAACCTCCCCTATCCCGTCTGGTTAAGAGATGCCTCCTTAAACATCCGCATCTTAAATCGTCAATACCTCAACCTTTTGGGGCTAAAAAGTTTTAAAGACATTACGCCGGAAAACAGTACGTTGCATGACCTTGGCAACACATCCAACTTATTAGACTTAGCCAAAACCGCCAAGGAATCAAACACCCCGCAGAAAAAACAAATTAACATCTTAAACAACGGCGAACTGAAGAAATATGAAATCACCGAAACGCCTTATTACGATTCGTCGCTCAAAACTTCGCATACCATCGGTTCGCTGATAGACATCACCGCATTTGATGAAGTCAAACGCAATTATCAAGTCCACCTAGACACCCACTTAGACATTTTAAGTTCGCTGGATACGGCTTTTTGCATTATCAACACCAAACACGAATTTACGTTTGGCAATACAGCATTTTTGAAATTATGGAATTTGCCAGCAAATTTCTTAGAGAACCCCCCTCACTACAATATCTTTTTAGACAAGATTCGTGAACAAAAGACCCTCCCCGAAGTATCAGACTTTAAGGCCTACAAAGAAGAAGAGAACAAAGCCTTTGATTCACTGACCGAACAGCGAGAAGACCTTCTTTATATTCCGGATGGCCGAACTTTTCGCCGCATCCGAGCACCGCATCCGGACGGCACGATTATCGCCTATGAAGACATTACCGACCGCCTGGCTGCCGCCCGTCATTTAAGCGATTTGATTGCCGTTCAGCGCGACATTTTAGATAACATTGACGATTCGGTCATCATCTTTACGCCAAACTTACGCTTAAAAACATATAACAGTTCATTTTTAAGCCTATGGAGCATTGCCGAAACCTCCGTCCAAGACACGCCAAACATCCGCGATATTTTGGATATGCAAAAAAAGAAGTTGCCGGAAGTTGAAGATTGGCATACATTTAGAGAAGATATGTTAAAACATATCACCACCTGCACGCCGTTCACATTAAAGATGCGAACCAAACAAAAGCTAAAAGTAACCCCGGTTATATTGGCCGATAGCTCTTTAATGATTACATACCATCGCGAGTAGCCTTATAAATCGTTCAAAGGAGAGCGACCATGACAAAAGAAGTTGCACCAAACAAAAAAGAAATCATAAATTGGGAAAAGAAGAGTGCCTCGGATGCCGACCGCATCAGCAAACGCTTAGAAGGAAGAGCAGAACTTGAAGACGCCGCCACCACCGAAAATTCAACCAAGCTACGCAAACCAGCTTCTCCCTCGCCGCAATCCTTAAACCGCCTGCGCAAAAAAATAAAAGAAGTTTATGATGATGAAGATGAAGACGAAGAAGAGTCCACTTTTTTTAACATAAACTTATTGGGAGATGAAGCCCTGCAAGATGAAGAAGCAATGCGCAACCGCCAAGAACAAGAAACGATACGAATATCCAAAGAACAACAAATGGCCGGCAAATTAGGCGCCATCATGAGCGCCAACATGGCTGCCAAAGAAGTAGGTTTGTCCGATGCGCCGACACTCCAAGACGAAAGACTTTTAAATTCCGCCGAATATGATCCGCAAAAGATTCGCCGTGAAGTTTTCAAACAAAAGATAACCAAACCGCTACGTATCAAAGGCGAGATTCCTACAACCGATATGGAAAAGAGCCTGCAAGGCATAAAGAATATTCAGGAACAATTCTCCTCCGAAGAATTAAAAAATCTGCCGGCTGAAGATATGAAAGATTTTGCCGAAGAGCGCGATGAAAACGAATTAGCCAAATTGATTCTCAAAAAATCCGGCCGCCGCGCTCCCACCAAAAAACTTTCCGAACAAATCAAAGAAATGAATAAAAAACAAAACACGCCCATGAATTATAATGAAGGCAAAGAAAACGACTAAGGCGCACAAACCTAATTGACACTTATAAAAGTTTGTGATATTCTAGAGGGCGTTGGTAACATTAATTAGTCAAGAGCCGAAACATGGAAAATCAGTATTACACGCTAATTGAAAAGCAAGATTTTTTTGAAATCATTGAAAACAAATTCGGTGAATTAGCCATTTTCATTGATGCCAGAAAAGATGAACCCGTTAACCCGATGTTGGAATATGACGGCAAAAAGACCGCGCTGTTAAAAAGAGACGGAAAGATAGCCGTAAAGATGGAGGGAATTAACGCAGAAACAGGTTCTGTTTTAGCCGAGTCTGAATTTGTG
Organism: uncultured Alphaproteobacteria bacterium; assembly: GCA_944392315.1. Lineage (GTDB taxonomy): Bacteria > Pseudomonadota > Alphaproteobacteria > RF32 > CAG-239 > CAG-267. The sequence goes on from CALXWH010000004.1 coordinate 44,889, forward strand.
ATGATAGTAGAAGTCAACGGCGACACGGTTGAGCGTACTTATGCCGTACCGGTAGATACCGTAGAAGAATTTTCGTTCAAAGGGCGTCAAACACGCGCCGACGAGCTTGAGCGCATTAAGAGCAAGCAAGAGATTATAGAAGCCTTTGGTGCGGTTAAAATTTGGAAAAGTGGAGCAAAATAGATGATAGGAATAGTGTTGGTAACTCACGGTCGCCTAGCTGATGAATTTAAGTCAGCGATGCAACACATTGTTGGTCCTCAAGAACAAATAGAAACGGCCTGCATCGGTCCGAACGATGATATGAACGAACGGCGTAATGACATCTTGTCAAAAGTTCAAGCCGTAGACAGCGGCGAAGGTGTAATTGTTTTAACAGATATGTTCGGCGGCACACCGTCCAATTTAGCAATATCCATCATGGACAGAGCCAATGTAGAAGTTATCGCCGGCATCAATTTGCCAATGCTCGTCAAACTCAACACTTTGCGCAAAGAAAAGAATTTGAAAGAAGCCGTTACCGGCGCCAAAGAAGCTGGTATCAAATACATAACCATCGCATCAGAATTACTGGGAAAATAAGAAATGAATGATAAAATCAGCGTTGAATTGAACATCATCAACGAAAGAGGTCTGCATGCCAGAGCTGCAGCCAGTTTTGTAAAAGCTATAGACGGGCTCAATGCAGACGTAGAGGTAGAAAGATTAGGTCAAACCGTAGATGGCAAATCCATCATGGGTTTAATGATGTTAGCTGCGGTCAAAGGAACAACCATTAAAGTTTCTGCATCTGGCCAAGACGCACAAAAAGCCATTACCAACATAACCGAACTCGTTAATAACAGGTTTGGCGAAAATCAATGACAAACACACCGGCTCCCCGCAACAAAACCATTGTCTTAAGTGACGCCGAAATAGATGAATATTCATCAAGAGCATTAACACTGACTAAAAAAGCAAAAGTCAGTGAAATTTTAAACCGCACCATTTGGCAAGACACTTTTGATGCACTTCGTTTTCTGCCGGCAAATTTTGCGGATTTGGTTGTAGTGGATCCGCCCTATAATTTAACCAAAAAATTTGGCACCAAAGAATTTAAGTCAATGGATTGGAACGATTACAAGCGTTGGATGGATAAATGGCTGGCAGAAGTATTTATCTCCTTAAAGCCCAATGGGAGTCTTTATATTTGTTCGGATTGGAACACTTCTATCGCCATACCGGAGATTGCCGGCAAATATTTTTTGCTCAAAAACCGCATCACCTGGGAACGGGAAAAAGGTCGTAGCTCCGGCAACAATTGGAAAAACTGCATAGAAGACATTTGGTTTTTCACCAAATCAAGCGAATACACCTTTAATCTGGACGCCGTAAAATTAAAACGTCCGGTGCTTGCCCCATACAAAGATGACAATGGCATCCCCAAAGATTGGCAAGAAGATGATGAGGAAGAAGGCAAAAAATACCGTTTAACCGCTCCGTCAAATCTATGGACGGATATTTCTATTCCTTTCTGGTCAATGGCCGAAAACACCCCTCACCCAACGCAAAAACCTGAAAAATTGATAGCCAAATTAATTTTAGCTTCCAGCAATGAAGGAGACGTGGTTTTTGACCCGTTTTTAGGTTCCGGCACAACTTCGGTAACCGCTGCCAAATTAGGACGCCAATATGTGGGCATAGAGCGCGAAAAAGAATATGTTGCGTTAGCCGAAAAAAGATTAGAGATGGCACAAACCGATAAAACCATCCAAGGCTATGAAGACGGAGTGTTCAAACTGCGCCACGCATAAGGATTGGAGAAAGACTTTTGTACTTTTGAGCATACAACTATCAAAATTCTACAGACACCGCGCCAAAACACCGATTAACATCTTGATTTTGAGATATATTCTAATAAAACAAAAAAAACTATTGCAAAAACATATAACCTCGTATATAGTGACACACGAATTTGATAAAGAGCAAATTCAGGGCATCAGAACCCCTTAAGCAATAGAGACCTACTCTTGCAGGTAAAAGAAAAAATATACAGTCACGTTCGGACGGATGTCGACGAATAAGAGCTACTCAAATAAGTCGAGCCGTCAATTGCTTACGGTTTCTGAACATCCGCCCGCCTTATTCGCGGGCTTTTTCTTTACCTCATTTCAAAAATCAAGACAATCTACCCCCAAGTTTTTTCAAAAACAAAAATAGCTATTGAGTTTTGAGCGAGTTCGCTCTATATAATATAACTGAGTAAACTCAAGTAATATAAGCCCCACAAAGGGCTTAAGATGATATAAAAAAGGGAAATGAAAATAGATGAAACCAATGAAAAGCATGATATTTTGGCTGGTTGCATTTTTAGTGCTCAGTGTGATTATGAACAATTTCACACCGACGGCACGTCAAAATGCCACAACCCCGATAGCCTTTTCGGAATTTATGGATAAAGCCGAAAGCAGCCAAGTAGAGTCCGTCACAATTGTAGGCAATGACATCTATGGAAATTACAACAACGGCACAAAATTCAGAACTTATGCTCCGTTTGATCCAAGCATGGTAGAAAACCTGCGTAAGATGGGCGTCAAGATAGAAGCCCGCCCGATAGACACTTCAGAAAGCACCTTCTGGGGCATTGTCATTTCGTGGTTCCCGATGTTGTTGTTAATCGGCGTTTGGATATTTTTTATGCGCCAAGCAAACTCCGGCAATAATAAAGCCATGAGTTTCGGCAAATCCAGAGCAAGATTGATAGAAAACACCAAAAAAGTCACCTTTGCAGACGTTGCCGGCGCAGACGAAAGCAAACAAGAGCTTGAAGAGATTATAGATTTTCTGAAAGACCCGCAAAAATTTCAACGTTTAGGCGGCAAAATTCCGAGAGGCGTTTTACTGGTTGGCCCTCCGGGAACAGGTAAGACGTTACTGGCCAAAGCAGTCGCCGGAGAAGCAAATGTTCCGTTCTTTTCCATTTCCGGTTCTGACTTTGTGGAGATGTTTGTCGGCGTGGGAGCATCTCGTGTCAGAGATATGTTCGCCCAAGCCAAAAAGAACGCACCATGTTTGCTGTTTATTGATGAAATAGACGCTGTCGGTCGTCATCGTGGGGCAGGTTTAGGCGGCGGAAACGACGAACGCGAACAAACCCTCAACCAATTATTGGTAGAAATGGATGGTTTTGAACCCAATGAAAACGTCATCATAATTGCTGCGACCAACCGCCCGGACGTTTTGGATCCGGCCTTGCTGCGACCGGGACGTTTTGACCGTCAAGTAACGGTAAGCAATCCGGATGTTAAAGGCCGTGAAGAGATTTTGAAAGTCCATACGCGTAAAGTACCTTTGGCCAAAGATGTTGATTTAAGCGTAGTCGCTCGTGGCACACCTGGTTTTTCGGGTGCGGACTTGGCAAACTTAGTCAACGAAGCAGCACTTCTTGCTGCCCGCAAGAACAAACTCAAAGTCAGCTCTTCAGACTTTGATGAAGCCAAAGATAAAGTCTTAATGGGTAATGAGCGCAAATCTATGGCAATGGATGAGAAAGAAAAGCAATTAACGGCTTATCACGAAGCCGGACATGCGATTTGCTCATTAAATGTCAAAGATACCGACCCGATACACAAGGCCACGATTATTCCGAGAGGCCGTGCATTAGGTATGGTGCAGCAATTGCCGGAAAAAGACAAATACTCTTATACACGTGCGCAAATGTTGTCACGCCTAGCCATCTTGATGGGTGGACGTGTCGCAGAAGAGTTAAAATTCGGCTATGATGCCGTCACCTCTGGAGCATCATCGGATATCAATGCGGCAACAAATTTGGCACGTGCGATGGTAACCGAATGGGGCATGAGTGATTTATTGGGGCCGATTCGTTATTCCGAAAACTCCAATGAAGTTTTCTTAGGCCGCGCCGTAACTCAAAATCAGAATATGAGCGAAGACACGGCACGTTTGGTGGATGCTGAAATCAAAAGACTTGTAACCGATGGTTATGAAGAAGCCAAAAAGATTTTGCAAACCCACAAACAAGATTGGGAAACTCTGGCTCAAGCGTTAATGGAATATGAGACCCTTACCGGAGATGAAATCAAAGACATCTTAGCCGGTAAAGTGGTTGATAAAAACAAAGACGCACCTGTTCCGGAGGAAAAACGCACCAAAGCGTCCGTACCGGAGCTATAAGTGCACAGATAAAAAAGCCTGTTGTAAAAGCAGGCTTTTTTAATATCACATATTCAAAATAAGGAAAAGCCGTACATCCTTGCATAAAAAGCAAAACGCCCCTTATTCAAGAGGCGTTTATATTAAATTTAATTGAGCTATCAGGCTGCTCTGCGACGGATTTCCGTTACTAAACACGAGTTAGACCATTCAAATCGTAAGTTTCAGATTCTTAGTTTGTCTGTTTTGCATTTCAGGAAGCCAAAACAAAGCACCTCCCCACCATATTGCAGATGGTATCAAAAGAGCTAAAAGGTGTTCAAAATTGCCAGCTATTCCACCGGATGGGGCAAGACAAAAGCTGACAACACTCAGCACGCTAAAAATCGCTATAAAATACATAACGACCGCAAGCCCCTCAAGTTTATATGCACTCCGAAATAAATCCAGAAATTGCAACGTAACCAGCAAAAGCCCTAGCAACATGACCACGCCCAAACTATACCATGGCAACCAAAACACATTTATACCACAGACCAAGCCAACAAGCCCGACAATACACAACTGACCGATAATAAATAGATACGGCCACCAAATTTTACTAAAAAATTTTTCCATAATCCCTAAATTTAAAGTTCATAATAATCAATAACCCTCTTAAAGTAGCTCCTAATATATCTTTTGTCAATCTTTATAATTCCCCTCCTTGCCACAAAAAAGGAGCCGCCGAAGCAGCCCCTAAAATAGCAGTGAAGTTTATTACGATTAGTCAAAATAAAGATTATCGTAATAAAGAGGTGACCACTGATTAATGTGCATCTTCCCTCTTTCATCAAACAAAAGTTTCTTTCTGCCCACCATGAGGTTGACTTTAACCAAAGTACCTCCTCTTCCACGTGAGCCATTGGAGCGGTAATACATCCATCCGCCATCCTCTTCACGGATGAGGTAAAAACGTTCATTTATCGGCATAAAAGCTCGTACATTTTCGTGCAGAACCATGCCGTGTTCGTTTATCACCTTCAGCCCATGCCCTTTCACAAGGTCATAGTCTGAAACAATTTCAATCTCTTCTGCGGATGCAATACGGTACGTTCCAATCTGCGTAGATCGCTGCCCATTAAAGGCAACTAAAGTCTGCCAGTCGGGCGTATATTCAAATACCTGCCCGTCAAGCATTGAAATTTTGTTAGACTTGGTTCCGACAGCAATTTTTTCCACTCCGGACATAATGGGCATTTTGCTGTTTTTATCAGCATAAAGATTAGAACCACGCAATACCATACCACTGAAAACCGGCGCTACATGAGCTGCCGATAAATTTAAATTTCCCATAATTGTAAAATAAAAAAATTAAACAAATTCTTATCAAAAACTTCCTTACCATACCACATTTTTCGCCCTCGTGCAAGTGTTTTTTGTCAAAAAAATCATTTTAGTCAAAAAAAGAGGATTGAAACCATTCGTCTCAACCCTCAACAGCATACAAAAGTTTTAATTAAGCATTCCAACCTTGCTTTTGCAGCTTAAATTGATATAACGCCCCCACGGCAATATAGGGCAAGAACATTTCACTCGATTCTTCCAACAACTGACAAATTGCATACGTTTGCTCCGGTAGGGACACACCGTTATGAGCTTTCCGCCAGTTAGAAGGAAATCTATCCACCCACTTTGCGCACACACCCACCGTACACAAAACCGCAATAGACCAAGTTACCGGATTAAATTGGAAAAATGAACGCACCAAATGTTTAGAATATTTAACCGCCAAATAAATCACCGCACCGGCAACAATCAGTAACACTAACCCAAAAATAATTTTCTCGCTCAACGGATTATTCGGGTTCAAGAAAAATCTGGACTTAAACGGAGTTGTATCAGTTTTGGACAAGTGGTGCTGAATCCCTTGTTCGCGCAACAAAGCACACATAGATAAAAACAACAGCATCGCCCATGTTTTAATTCTATCCTGAAAATTATCACACAACACCAACAACACCGCAATCAAAACCACATAGCCAAAATGCGTAATATCCTCAATAATTCCGCCCTCTTCAGTAATGCTTAAAATATCATTTGGATACAAATAATAAACACCTGCCATAAACGCGCCCCATAACAAAACAAACGCAATCGGCATAAACAGAGGTGACATAAATATTTTTTTCATATTAAAAGTCCTAGTTCGTTAACAAATATGGGAAAATTGTAAAAACAAAAAATAATCAAGCAACAAAAAAGTCCGCGCTGTGAATAAGTAAAGATGTATAATTTTACCAGCGAATTTCTGCATTTTGCTCTAGTATTCCGACAAGCCTCTTCAACACACTTTGCTCCACAAACTCCCCTTTTCTGACCCAAATTGCGCTTTCCACCTCATCCTGCACATAAAAAGGTGAAACACGCCGATAATTTTTTTGCAACACCGCCACACTATCGGTAATCACAGCGCTTTTTCCTTCCAAATTTTGCATTTCACCATGATAAACACAATCCACTACAATCTGCGGCTTGAGCTTTTCTTTTCCGGTCATAAATAGCGCATAAACCGACGCCCCACCGGCAACATAAATATCCTCTTCCACATCTGTCATTTCCTTTTGAGAGGTAATAACGCAATGATGCGCCTCATCACTAACTTCATAATTCTCATCTGACGTTAAAACAAAAATCCGACATCCCTCAATCGTCCGATTAGGAAAACTTTCGTACGTCACTCTGCCACAAACAATCGTCTGTCCGGCCACCACGTCCAAAAAATGCTTAGCATCGCTCGGCACATTCCAAGGAATATGTTTTCCAATTCCGATAACATCATCACCCAAATGCCGACACCACATAGCCACAACAGTCATAACACCCCACTCCTCTTATTTCAAAAATTCTTTAATCGGCGCATACGAGCGACGATGCTCCGGCGTCACTCCAAATTTTTTTAAGCCTTCAATATGCGCTTTCGTTCCATAACCGGCATTTTTCTCAAATCCATACCCCGGATATTGCAAAGCCATCTCTTCCATCAATTTATCACGATAAACTTTCGCCAAAATAGAAGCCGCCGCAATGGAATAAGATTTAGCATCTCCCTTAATAACAGCCTTCGTCGGATATCCAAAATTTTTAGGTTCACGATTACCATCCACCAGCACCATATCCGGTTTAATTTGCGCCGCCTCCAGAGCACGTTTCATCGCCAAAAACGAAGCATTGAGAATATTAATATCATCAATTTCCTGAGCTGACGCCTGCCCAATACCGATTTTAATATATCCTCTCTCTGCTTCTTCCTGTAAAACCGCAAAAAGCTGTTCTCTTTTCTTTTTAGACAACTTCTTAGAATCATTCAAATTTTCTAATAAAAACGGATTAACATCTCGCCTCAGAAAAAGTGCACATCCGGCAACCACCGGCCCAACCCAAGGCCCACGCCCCGCTTCATCCACACCGGCAACCATACCGTTAAATTCATCTTCCAACACAAAATCAGGCATAAAAAATATCTCCTATAAAGCTATAAGAGATATTAGCAAACACTTTTGATAACACAAGGATTTTCTTAATTTTTAAGCACTTTTAAGCCCTCATACTCCGCTTCAATAATTCCCCCGACCACGACGGCAACATTAGGGTATCCGGCCTCTTCAAATTTTTCAGCAACCTCCGAGGCCACCCCACCCGATGTACACAAAATATTGACCATCTTATCACCTTTCGGATTATATTCAGCCATAAACTTATCCGGATTAACCTTATCGGCGCGAATAACAATATGCGGCATAGCAAGCCGCTCGTGAGCATATTCTTCTTCGCCTCTGACATCCAGAATAATAGCTCCGGCTTTTAGGCTTTCAGGTTTAACAAAACGCATTTTCTCCTCCATCAAGAATTTTCTTAAGATATATGCGTGAAGTTTCTCCCTTAAACCTCAATTTTAGTTGAGGGCACCCGATATTTTTCCAAAACAAAAAGAGCGGTTCCAACCGAACCGCCCTCATGCAATACATAACTGATTAGAGTGATAAAATCTTATATTCAATTCCTGTGTCATCAACATTCAAGATTTCAAGTTGAATAGTACCTAATGTCACATTTTTATCATACATCGGGAATTTCAAAGTTTTATTTTCTTCCACCGGCTCCCCTCTGTCATTATGAACGGTTTTATATTTAAAGACCATTTTATAATCTTCTATCCCGGCATAACGCACTTCAAAACTGGAAACAAGATGCTCATCATCCTCCTGTCTGGTTCGTTCATTAACAAACTTCAGATCTTCCGGTTCAAGCTGGAAAGCTGTTTCAAGCAAAGCCAATCTGTCATTAAAGATTCTACCGACACGTGGATAAATATTTCCCCTATCATCTAAAAGCACAATATCGCCATAGCGATTCGGCTCAACTAAGCGATAGAAATGTTCATCAATCTCCACCTCACCAATAATTTTATAAACTTTTTCATCGGAAAATTCTACCGGAACGGTATAAGAAACCAACGCCCCTTTCTTAGTAGGTCTTACGATTTCATCAGAATAAACTTCCTTTTCCAACACTTTGGAAGAAACCACGATTCCGCCCGGAACGGCATGACGAACAACACCGGCTTCATAATCGCTAATCGTTTCAGTTTCTTTAGCCACCGAAGAAAACTCACCAGTGTCATAATAACGAATATTGTAGGTATAAAAGAAGTCATTAAAAGTATTTCTCTTACCGAGAACATAATCCCCCTTCATATAATAAGAACAGGAAGCAACAGCCAAAACAGCCAAACCGATAAATATTTTTTTCATAATATAATCTCTTTTTAACGTTTTCCTCACTATATTTATGCATCTTGAAAACAAACTTGTAAACAAAAAAAATAGATTTGAGGTAAACCTATGCATAACCTTGGAAAAAGTTGCAAATTAATCCGTTTTGCGCCCATTGAGGCCTTAGCGGAAAGAGAGTCGGAATATTTAGAAGAAACATTTGATGTTGTAGCCATCAATTACACCGATGACGGCAAAGAAGAATATGTCTGCTACGCCCCGTTAGAATTTGATGTTAATAGCTTAAAGAAAGACATCGCCGAACAAAATCTAAACCTTCCTTCCTATCAAGAAGAACTTTTGGAAAGCAAAAATTGGCTTAAAGAAAACGTCATCAAATTTGCCCCCTTTGAAATAGGCGCTTTTATGATATACGGCATACACGAAGCCTCCTGCCCCAAAACACAAAAGATACCGGTCCAAGTTTATGCAGCCACAGCTTTCGGCTCAGAACATCAAACGACCAAAATGTGCTTAACGGCAATTTCAGAACTTCACGAAACCTTCCCTCATCCGCATAAAATATTAGATATGGGAACAGGCTCTGGAATTCTCTCCATTGCCGCCGCCAAAATCTGGAATAAGGAAGTGCATATTTTAGCCGCCGACATTGATGATGAAGCCGTAGATGTCACCAATAACAACGCCGTCACCAACAACGTTGAAGATTGTATGAAAGCAATTTTAAGCGACGGTTATAACAATCCTCAGATACAACAAACCTCCCCTTTTGATATGATTTTTGCAAACATTTTAGCCAATCCCTTAAAAGAAATGGCAAAATCCGCCTACAAAGATTTAAATAAAGGAGGTTGTTACTTAATTTCGGGATTTATTGACAATCAAGAGAACGATATTATAGAACATCATAAGCAAGTTGGCTTTAAGGTCATAAAAACATATCAAATGGAAAATTGGCGCGCCGCATTATTACAAAAATAATTTCTGCCCGATATTTCCCTTAAGAAAGGAGTAACCATGGATATAAAAAGCGTACAAAAAGAATTGAAAACAGCCAAACTAACCGGCCGAATTTTCACCTTAGGTAACATGTTCATCAACGAAGACATTTTACCCGAAGAAAACAGGATTCTGGAGCTGACAAAATTTAGCGGTTCGTACGCTTTATTATTCATCACCCAATCAAAAGCCTATCTGTTTGTAGACGGACGCTACGAACTGCAAGCCAAAAAAGAAGTCAATTTAAGACAAATTGAAATCGTAAAATTATCCGAAATAAGTTTCTTTGAGTGGCTAAAAAACAACTATGCCAAAACCAAAGCCAGCATCAGTTATAACCCTTGGGTTATCAGTCAGAGTGCTCTGGATAATCTGCAAAGACTGCTACCACTGGCACAGTTTGTACCGGTAGAAAACCCACCGAAACTCCTGAGTACACAAAAAATAAAAGTTTTCACTCATTTGAAAAAATTTACCGGACACGTTTCCAAAGATAAAATCGCTTCTTTTGCCACGCACATAAAAAGGTTAGGCTTAGATGCGTATCTGGTAACCGATGCTTCAAACAGTTCTTGGCTTTTAAATTTGCGCTCCAATGCCTTGCCCTATACCCCCATATTCAGAGCTTTCGTGTTAGTAGAAAAAAGCGGAGCCTACAAAGTATTTGCCGAACATTGTGATTATGACCAAGCCCTCAGTTTTGATAAATTGCAAGAAATATTGCCGCAATATAACAAACTCGGTGCAGACTTTAACACTTCTCCGGCAATTATCAAATCTTTCAATCCGGAACTAAAAAATATTCCGGATGAAATAACCGCGCTCAAAGCCGTCAAAAATACCGTTGAGCTCAAAGGTGTCAGAAATGCACATTTAAGAGATGGCGTCGCTCTCACTAAATTTATGTATTGGCTCTCAAAGAATTATAAAGGCAAAACAGAAATAGACGTCGCAGAAAAACTGTTATCTTTCCGCAAAAAGGAGCTTAATTTTCATTCAGAAAGTTTTGCAACCATAGCCGGCAGCGGCTCAAATGCAGCCATTGTCCACTACCACGCCACCGCACAAAGCAATGCCGTGTTAAAAAAGAATTCGGTTTTATTGATAGACAGCGGCGGCCAATATTTAGACGGCACCACAGACGTAACCCGCACTCTTGCTATTGGCGAACCATCGGCTGATATGATAGAAAAAAACACGCTTGTTTTAAAAGCCCATATAGCTCTGGCCAGCGCAGAATTTCCGCAAAAGACATCCGGCGATGAACTGGATTTAATTGCCCGCCAACCTTTATACAAAAAAGGACTTGATTATGAACATGGTACCGGACACGGTGTCGGTTTCTTCTCCAATGTACATGAAGGTCCGGCCCGCATTTCCATCCATGCCAAAAGAAGTGCCGAGTATAAAGCCGGCATGATAACTTCTATTGAACCCGGCTATTACAAAGAAAACGCCTTCGGTATCCGCATAGAAAATCTCTATATGATTAAACCGAGCAAAAACCCGAAATTTTTACATTTTGAGGTTTTAACCCTTGCGCCTATTGATAAAAACCTAATCAACAAAAGCCTCTTAACGGCAGATGAAATCAATTGGCTCAATCGCTACCACCGCCAAGTATTCTTGAGCTTAAAAAAATATCTGACCCGCCAAGAATTAGAGTGGTTAAGATTTGCCTGCGCTCCACTTTAAAAGAGAAACAATCAGCTATATATCCGATAGAGCATTAAAGGAGGAGAAATGCGTTCCACAACAATTGCCTGTTTCATCGGATTAGTGATATTTTGCATAAGTTGGAATTTTACCGACACATCTGCTTTTTTTCAAACCTCAAAAGCAGAAGATGCTCCGACACTTGAAAATTTATATATCAATCCGGAAGGAAAGACCAAACCTGAAGCGATTATTTTTTATAACACCGCCAATATCACTCCCCGGATCAATCAAGCCATCTCTCTTATCAGCACCATTTTAACCGCCAACTATACAACAGAAATACAAGCCTACCTTATAAACATAGAGCAACATCCGGAATTTATCTCCGCCTTTAATCTATCAGAACCGCTAACCTTAGTTCTCATCCGCATATCAGATGGAGCAGCCTTTGGTTATGAAAACATAACCGATTTAACCGATGGAATAGATGATACTCCGTCCTACATGCAAATGCTCACCGAAAAAATAGACAATTTTTTATCAATTCAAGCCGAAAATTAGGAATTTGCTAAGTATCAGTCGTTTAATATAACAAATATATTTACAGCCCACAGCTTTTTGTGCTATACTGATAAAAAAGCAAGGAGAGAATAATGAACAAAATTTCAAATTGGTTAAAATCTTTGAGCACCAAAGAAGAACTGTATATAAAACCACAAAAGTTCATTGATGCGAAAAGAAACCAAATAGAAGTCAATTTCATCCACCCCGGACATCCTTTGTATGACAACATCGTCTCAAAGGAAGAAAACAAATTGCACATTCTTGCCCCCAATGAAACGGCATATAGTGAAAACAGTTTGATACACAATTTTGTAGCCATCATCACATATAATGAGCAAAATTATCTGATTATAAACTCGTTTAAGCACTTCAAAGAACAAAGCATTGGCGGTCTGCTGCAATATGATGAGAACATATATAACATCATCCCGTTTTTTGAAAACGAAGAAGAATATGAAACAGCGAGCGATTACACTTTCAAAGAAACCTATGAGTATGACCATCCGGTAGAAAGTTATGCTTTTTATGCCGAAGAAAAGGATAAAAAAACAAAAATTGTCTTAGAACGCGGCAAAAAGCCCCTAACCGTTAAGATGATTGATGGAGAACGTGAATTATTCACCGAAAAACTCACTCAACAACAAATAGAATTAATTGATTACATCATAATTCCGGCTCTAAATGCCTACACGGAAATACTCAACCGCAAAAAGATAAAAGTATCATAGAAAAACGGCAGTCCCATAAGAGGCTGCCGTTCGTTTCAAATCAAAATCGGATCATTACACCCATCTTCAGCAACAACACTGTCACCATCGGGTGTCCAAAATCTGAGTTCTTTACCATAAGTTACATGCAGCCATCCGTTATCTTTCAAGCGAATAACGACACGTTCATCATTTTCCGTTCCGGCAAACAAGAGACACTGCTTCAGGTTTTGAGCATCATAGATAGTCAGATGATAAATTTTATCTCGCAACACTTTACCCTTTGCCGAAAAGAGTTTCCACTCATCATTTTCGTTTAAAAGATACATATCGTTACGAAAGAGAGCCAAGCCCAAAACATTTTGCGCCTGTAATTGCAATTTATCATCATACAACGCCATCTGCTCTCCCAAAGCAACTTCAACCAATATACATCCGGCATCATGTTCTTTAATACTCAGATGAGCATCAGAAACGATAAATCTGCCATCAAACAACGGAAAACAAGAACGCACCATTGGAAGTTCTGTACTTACCACCCCCAACGTTTCATGTCTGAGCTGCAAAATAACGCCATCAGGCTCCATAAAAGCCACCACGAAATAATCATTACCGTGATTTTTAAAAAGCCTTAAGTTATCAGCAAAACACTCTGTCAAAAACAGGAGTTTAGCGTCATTTTCAGAAAATTGATACAAGCGCCACTCGCGTTCAGCCGTTCTGACAGCCAACAAGTGCTCATCACACACATCAACTTTCTCACCCGTCAACACAATTTGCCCATCAGGTTGCAATAAAGACCAGAGCTCAGAAGACACAGACTTTTGCAAACGATACCCGTTTTTAAAAACAAAAACATCATCCAAAAGTACTTCTAATTGATATCCGTGTGCATCATACAAAGTCACACCGTCTAACAATCGCAGAGCAAAAGAACCGTTATGAAATTTTCGTGCACCAAAGCAAAAGCCATAGTTCACCAACCGATCACGACAAATGACCTCATGAGGTTCCAAAAAACTTTTAACAAATTTTGTTTCCATACTGTATAATAATAATTTAATTATATTCATATACTTAAAAAATCAACGCCAGTATAGACAAACTTTCTTTCAAGTCAAATAGATTTAGTTTTTTTCATCCACACAAAAACACAAAAAAGGATGGTGCAAGCACCACCCTTTTTTTTCAAATTGACATCAGACCAACCAACAGCCTTTTTCGCGACTATTCGTCTTAATGACCTTTCCGGAAGGTGTAAAATAAAGACTTTCATCATCACAAATAAAACGTACAAAGTTCTTATCCACACTTTCAAGCAACACTTTCTTTTGCGTTTCTGTTTCAGCCTGAATAATACACCCCTCTGCCGTTTTATTGACTGACGAATGCCGCATTTTATCACGCAGAAGTTCGTCCATAGAAGAATACAAAGCCCACTCTTCACCAAACTTTAGCAAATACATTCCGTTAGCAAACAAAAACAGCCCCTGAAATGTATGAGCAACCGTCTTCAAATGTTCATTCAATAAGACAAGACTCCCCTCATTTGCAGGATAAATTTCCACACTTCCATCAGAATATTCTGTTTTGACGAAATCACTTTGCGAACAAACAAAACACCCATTCGGCAAACAATCAAATTTCTGAAACGTACCAGCAATTTTATCAACTTTCATAGAGAGAGCCACGCGGTGTTGTAACAAAACCGACGCGTCCGAGCGCACAAAAGCAACAACAAAATCATCAGAGTTTCTATTTTGAAAAACTTTAACATCTTCATCAAAATAAGAAACTAAAATATACTCTATCAAGGAACGATAGGGATTAACTTGAAACACTCTCCACGTATCCCGATGGTCACATAAAGCAATCACATTGCCACTGACACAAACTTTTTTTGCCTCACATTTAACATAGCAAAGCACATCATTACCAGATGCATCCACCAAATACCAATAAGGAGAATTTTTCTTTTTGAAGAGTTTAAAGCCCCACGGAAACAGTAAAACATCTTCCAAACCTGTTTCCAACACCTGCCCGGCATTATCGTATAAAACAACACCATCAGCATATCGCACGGCAAAAGAACCGTCATCAAATTTTCTTGCACCAAGTGCCGAACCATAACTGGTTAAATTACGACAAAAGATAACCTCTTTAGGCTCCAAAAATTGGGGTACAAATTTTGTTTCCATAAAAAATAAGATTTAATAAGATTAAACAAATAATAATTAACTATCTGACAAAGTAATATAAGCCAAAGTTTTCTTAAGTCAAACACTTTCTCCCTTTAAAAAGCAAGAATCTGCATTACATACAAGAAAGACCTAAACAAAGAGGAGAATAAAATGGGAAAGATAATCAGTTACATCATATATTTTTTAATTGCGATTGCGATATATGTATTTATCCGCGCTTCTTTTACCGGAGAAATAAATTCAAATACGACCATCGGCCAAGCGGCAACAGAGGTTAAAAACGGGAGCATTCAAACTCTAACCGACATGAAAAACGATGCGTCATCAGCCATTAACGACTTAAAAAAAGACGCTACCTCACAAAAAACACAATAAACCTGCCCCCAAAGACAGCAAAACCGTTAATACTCTTTAGGATACAAAAAAGAGCGCCCATAAGTGGACGCTCTTTCAAACCAATACTGTTCAGCTTAAGCGGCAGCAGCTTCAGAAGCATTTTGAGCAGCTTCAGCAGCAGCTTTTTCAGCCTTAACGCGTTCAATATCTTTGAAACCTTTGGCATTAACATCTCTGTCAACCAATTCAATAATTGCCATCGGAGCACAGTCACCATATCTGTAACCAGCCTTCAAAACGCGTGTATAACCACCGTTACGTTCTTTATAACGCTCAGCTAAAACAGAAAAGAGTTTAGCAACAACTTCGTTATTGCGCAAGAAAGACAAAGCCAAACGACGAGAATTCAAATCACCTTTTTTGGCATAAGTAATCATGCTCTCGGCAAAAGTTCTTAATTCTTTCGCGCGAGGAAGAGTAACAGTAATTTGTTCGTGAGTGAACAAAGCATTAGTTAAATTAGCAAATAACGCTCTTCTTTGGCTTTTCGGCATATTAAAGCGTCTGTGTGCATCACCATGTCTCATAGTATAAACCTTTCCATTAACTGAGCCCCGGAGCCCGGAGCGGATAAAACCAAATTCCGCACCACCTTCATGAATGCAGAAAAACTTTGAAATCCCCTTCAATCAACTCTTTTCCATTTGACATATAAAGCCCACAAAAAAGAGCCAAATTTCTGACGATTCTCAAAAATCTGGCTCACTAATACACTATTAAATTCAATTTGTAAAGTATTTTCAGCATTTAGCCTAAAAAAACATCACCTTGTCAACCGGCGTTCCATCATAGCCTTGAGCGTAGCGGCATTAACTTCCGTTCCCTTTTCCACCTCTTTTTCACCATCTTCAACACTTTCCATGGAGTAACCGCGTTTATCAACTTGAGCTTTTAACATATCCGTTCCATATTCATCAGACGTTTGCGCTGCCAACTTCATATTACCATTCCGTGATACACGCACATTAAATTTAGAAACCTCTCCTTCATTAGCTCTGTCATCGTATGTCGCCTGAGCAGAAACAGCCCCACCACGACCAATATTCATTGTGCCTTTTAAATGTCCTATATCTTCACCCTCAGCATCTAAAGCAATTCTATTACCATTTTGCGAAAAGGCAAATTTCATATCCTCACTCTGAAGTTGAGCCTCCACACGTTGTCCTTTTTGTGTAACATCCAAAACAACATCATCGCTTTGAAAACGGCCGGCAATATTTCCGGTTCGTTCATCTTTTTGAACCACTCCGGTCAACTGACCATTTTCATCAAACATAGCCGCACTACTACGAGTATCACCTTGAGAAGTTTGAACGCGACTACCGTCTTGTCCGACAATTTCCATATTCAGCGGTTTACCATCAAAACCACCGCTTAATGAATATTTATTACCTTCCAGCATATAATTAAACTTCTGTCCGTCCGTTCTAAGCGTGGCTTTAACTTCTTTTAATTTATCCAAATCATACGTATCCAAAACACGTTGCACACCATCACTCATCTCAGCGCATTGTTCTTTTAATTCTGCCATAAGAGCCTGTCTTTGTGCTTCAGTCCAAGAGATTGTCGTTTCATCAGCATGTGCACCTTCATTTGCCTGCACCTGCCCGGCTCCGGCCAAAGCCGCCCCCACCATAACAACCGTTTCTGCGTTTACACCACTCATAGCACTTCTCCGCTTATTTTCCATACCTTATAGTATACCACAATAAATGCCTCTACGCAAGCATAATCAGCGCTGACAAAGCGTCTGAAATTCATTTAATTTATGCTGATACATCTCTTCATTTTCCCCTTTTAAAGGCTGATGTTTACGAGCAATCACATACTGCGGCAAAAGTTTTTTAATTTCATGAATATCTCTACCCCACATTTCCGGACGAATACGAATTTTCTTTCCCTGACCGGCAGAAACTTTTTGTGTGATTTCACCAGTTTCCGCATCTTCAAAATTCTGCAAAACCAAATCAAGATTCTCCAACCCATGAGGAATTAAAAACTGAATTACTTCACCCGCTTCAATATAATTTCTCAATTCAAAAATAGCATCATCACCCTGCCACTCAACAATAGAGCCTGCAAACAACCACTCTCCCAACGTGCGCGTATATTCATAATTTTGGCTGATATTGGTAATTTTACCGTCATGAAAGCCCAAACAATAACCACGGTTTTGTAGCGTCATTAATTCCGGCATATATTTATCACACGACCACTCACTGGGGTTGGCATAATAATCATCAATAGCCTGACGATAAGCTCTGGCAACAACGCCCGCGTAGTATTCTGTTTTATTGCGCCCTTCCACTTTGAGGGAATCCATACCGATTCGCAACAAATCATTTAGGCGCGGCATCAAACACATATCTTTAGAGTTCAGCATATAGCTGCCATGCTCGTCTTCAACCACTTCATAATATTCTCCAGGACGAAAATCTTCTTCCAACAAATACTCAAAGTTATTTTTATTTTCATCGTTAATCACAAGTTCACGAATAGTACCGTCTTTCATCCGAAGATGCAGTTTATAGTGCCATCTGCAGCAATGTGCGCATTTCCCCTTATTAGCGCTTCTGTCGGCTAAGAAGTTAGAGATTAAACACCGTCCCGAATAAGACATACACATAGCCCCATGCATAAAGCACTCTAATTCAATATCCGGACATTGTTTGCGAATTTCTTCCATTTCCGCAAAAGTAACTTCTCGTCCGAGCACACAAAGTTTAGCCCCCATTGACTGCCAAAATTTAACCGTTTGCGCCGAACAAATATTAGCTTGGGTTGAAACAAAACGATTAAGTTCCGGAGCATTTTCTTTTAAGTAATAAAAGACGCCGGGATCTGCCACTAATACGCCGTCCGGATGCAATCTTTTAAGTGTTTCCACAAATTGCGGCAACTTTTCCGCCTCTTCATTATGGATATAAAGATTAAGCGTCAAATAAATTTTTTTACCCATCTCATGAACGATTCGGATACCCTCTTCCAATTCTTCCAAAGAAAATTTGGATTGCGTTCTGAGGCTCATATCAGGTGTTCCGGCATACACGGCATCTGCCCCATAAAGGAGTGCTGTTTTCAATTTCACCAAAGAACCGGCCGGCAACAAAAGTTCCGCATTATGCATTTTTTTATCCTTCACAATTTTTATTTAATTTTTAAACTCGTTGGTACTACTTTTAGCGCGCCGAGAGGCGTGGAGTCAATCCTTATTTCAAGCACGTAAGGCAATTTTGCCTTTTGTTCAACTCCAATCCAAAAATAAATCGGTGTTTCCGCACTGACATCCCATAAAATATTATCATTATTGTCTTTCAGGTTTTCTATATAAAGAGAGCATTTATAAGAATTTCCGGTACGTTTGAGCAAATCAAAATACCGATTCTCCGTTCCCTCGTCTTGGGCAATAACCCGATAATGTTTTTTACCGTCATAAACTTCTCTGACCAAAGCACAACTGCGTGTCTGATTAAAATTACCGATTAACTCTGCAAAAATAGTTTGCAAATCAGCAGCATCCGCCGTTTTAGGCACATCTTTAATCGGAACAACATTTTTCTTTGCATCTTTTGTAGAGATTCGTTGATAAGCATATCCATTTTCATCATAAAAGATTTTCTTTGTCCGGATATGATTACGTGATTTTGTATACGTCTGATAAATTTTCGGCAACGCATCTTTCATAGTTTTATTTGCTTCTAAGTTACTTCCCTCGCTTGAATACCTCCCGATAAAAGGATATATAGTATCAAAAAAATTAGCTGTCCGCACCTCTGCGCTGATTTTGTAATCTTTATCCGTTGCATCATAATCAAGCAAAATCGTCGCCGCATCAAACACCCCGATACCGACATCCATCGTTTGTTGAAAACCCATCGCCTCAACACGCCCCGTTAAACCAAATAAAATCACCAAAAATAAAATTATTTTTCTCACGAAAATTTTAGCCTTTCTTAAATTTTTTCATTTAAATTCCTCAACATAGAACGAAGAAATAACACAAAGGGGTTAAATAATGACTAAAAAAGTAATGGTTTTGATGGGCGGTTTCTCATCAGAACGCGAAGTAAGCCTGCAAAGCGGAAAAAGCATCGCCACTGCCTTAAAAAACAAAGGCTATGAAGTAACCACACATGATTTGAAAGACACGCAAAAATTAATCAAAGCCTTAAACACACAAAAACCGGATGTTGTTTTTAATGCTCTGCACGGTAACTGGGGAGAGGACGGGACGATTCCGGCCCTTCTTGATTTATTACAAATCCCCTACACTCATTCCGGCATGGTTGCCTCCTGCCTTGGCATGAATAAATATATATGCAAACTCATCGCCGAAAAAGCAAACGTAAAAACTGCTTTCGGACGCAAAATGACCGCCAAAGAATTTATAACCATTGGCGCCACCCTAGCCCGCCCGTTTGCCGTCAAACCTGTCTCAGACGGCTCATCGGTTGGGGTGTTTATTGTAAAAAATCCAGAAGATATTTTCAAAATTCGCTACAATGATCCCGAAACCGAATTGATTGTAGAAAAATATATCCCCGGACAAGAACTAACCGTTATGTGCTACCAGGGCAAAGCCCACGTTGTAACCGAACTAAAACCTAAAAATGGTTTTTACGATTATGAACATAAATATACCGCCGGCGAAACTTTCCATGTTCTACCGGCAAATTTACCCGAAGATGTCACAAACACTTGCTTAGCTTATGCCGAAACCATGCATAACAAATTAGGCTGCAAAACCGTTTCAAGATGTGATTTCCGCTATAACCCCGAAGACGGCGTCGTCTTTTTGGAAATCAACACCCACCCCGGAATGACGGCCTTATCGCTTGTCCCCGAACAAGCCAAATACATTGGGGTATCATATGAAGAATTGTGTCAAAACCTTGTGGAAGAAGCCTCATGCCGCGCCTTAAAATAAACACCTCCCCCATCATCATCATCGCCGGTCCCACTGCCTCCGGAAAATCCGGCTTAGGCTTAGATTTGGCCAAACGATTAAACGGCGTCATCATCAACGCCGATTCTATGCAGGTGTATAAAGAAATCCCGATATTAGCGGCAACCCCTACCCCTCAAGAACAAGCAGAAATTCCTCATAAGCTATATGGAATATATGAGGCATCTAATCGGGGCAACGTTATGGATTGGTTGAACCTCTGCAAACAAGAAATTGATACGGCGCGCCAAAACCATCAAACGCCTATCATCGTTGGGGGAACGGGGATGTATCTGGACGCATTGATAAACGGTCTAAGCCCAATACCGGAAACCCCAGAAGCCATACGAGATAAAGTTGAAAACATACTGCAAGAAAAAGGATTAGAACATCTCTATCAAATTATCCAAGAAACCGATCCTAAAACAGCGCAAAAACTAAGTCCGAACGACAGCACCAGAATTCGCCGCGCCGTAGAGATTTGGTTAGACACCAACAAACCCGTATCCTATTGGCACAATATCGCACCCAAACCATTTTATCCGGCTCCAGATTTCTTTAAAATATACATCAAACCGGAAAGAAGTGAACTGGATAAACGCGCTCGCCTCCGCTTTGATAAGATGATGGAAATGGGAGCATTAGAGGAAGTCAAAAAACTTTTACCTCTGCACCTATCCGATTCTCTTCCGGCAATGCGCGCACTGGGTGTCCAAGAGCTAAAAGCCTTTCTTGAAAACAAATGCACCCTAGAGGAAGCCATAGAATTAGGCAAATTGCACACGCGCCAATATGCCAAGCGCCAAAGCACCTGGTTTAACAATCGGTTCAACGCCGACGCCGTTTATCCGGAATGTTATGGTAAAGATTTAGAAAAGGACAATTTTTTTGTTGATGAACTTGTTGATAAATTGCAAAAGAGGTATAAAATTCTTGCAAAATAAACGAATTTTTCTTAAAAAAGAAAGAAATATGAAATTATAATGGGGGCAAAAGTATGTTTTTTCAAAATTTATTAGGATTATTTTCTGCCGATATGGCAATAGACTTAGGAACGGCCAATACCCTAGTTCACGTTAAAGGAAAAGGGATTGTATTAAACGAGCCGTCTGTTGTTGCCGTAAAAGATTTCAATGGCAAAAAAGAAGTCTGGGCCGTTGGCGCCAAAGCCAAACAAATGCTCGGCAGAACCCCTGGCGACATCCGTGCCATCCGCCCGCTACGTGATGGTGTGATTGCCGATTTTGAAGCAGCCGAAGCAATGATAAAATACTTTATTGAAGAAGTAAATCATCGCCGTCGTTTATTAAGCCCGACCATTATCATTTGTGTTCCATCAGGTGCCACAGAGGTAGAAGAAAGAGCCATCAAAGAGTCCGCTGTCAATGCCGGAGCGAAAAAAGTATGGTTAATATATGAACCGATGGCAGCAGCAATTGGTGCAGGACTTCCTGTAAACGACCCAACCGGTTCTATGGTTGTTGATATTGGTGGCGGTACAACCGAAGTTGCCGTATTGTCTTTAGGTGGTATTGTATATTCTCGTTCCGTACGCGTTGGCGGTGATAAAATGGATAGCGCCATTATTTCATACATTCGCCGCAACCTAAACCTTTTGGTTGGTGAAGGCAGTGCTGAAAGAATCAAAAAAGAAATCGGCTCCGCTTGTGTTCCGGCCAAAGGCGATGGCAAAACATTAGAAATCAAAGGGCGCGATTTAGTAAACGGCGTTCCGAAGGAAATTGTGATTACCGAACGTCAGATTGCTGAAAGTTTAGCCGAACCGGTTATGGCCATTGTTGAAGCCGTTAAAATGGCTTTAGAAAATACGGCTCCGGAATTAGCGGCAGATATCGTAGATAAAGGCATTATGATGACCGGTGGCGGTTCTATGTTAGCCAACTTAGACACCGTAATCCGGAACGCCACAGGTTTACCGGTTTCTTTAGCCGAAGATCCGCTCACCTGCGTAGTTAGAGGAACAGGAAAGGCTTTAGACAACTTTGAAGAATTCCGTGGCGTACTATACGAATAATTCCTTCACAAAGGATACGCCATGAAACGTGAAAGAGTACTTTTCCTCAAAGAAAATTATGTATTACGAGTTTTGAAGAGCTTTTTCTTAGCAGGGCTGTTTATCATAGCCCTGCTGTTAGTTTTGGTGCACAAAATTGACATTAACATCGTTTCCGGCGTATCAAGAGGTGTTATGTTCGTCGTTACCCCACTCATTCACGTCGCATCGTTACCGGCAGAAGGCTTAGGATACAGCTATAAAAAAATAGCAGAAATTCTATACATTCATGAAGAAAACGAACGTTTACGCCAAGAAAATCAAGAGTTATATTTATTAAAAGACCGTATGCGTGCCCTGCAAACCGAAAACCGAATTTTCAAAAAGCTCTTACACCATATAGATATCCCGCAAACAAAGAGTTACACAGCTCGTGTTATTGCCGAAAATGACAATGCGTTTAGCAATTCGCTGATACTTTATTTAGGCAACGCCGCAGATTTCATCAAAAGCGGATATGCTGTCGTTAATGCATCAGGCCTGATTGGCCGAATAGAAATTGTGAGCGGCAAATATGCACGTGTCACCCTCATCACAGATATTAACTCCAAAATTCCGGTTGTCTCGCTAAAGAGTCGTGACAGAGGAATTCTGGTTGGGAACAACACTCGTAAGATGAATTTAATTTTTCCGCCGTTGATGGCTGAATTACATAAAGGCGATATTTTGGTAACATCAGGTTCTGGTGGTGGATTACCCCCCGACATACCGGTTGCAAAAATAAAGAGAGCCGGCGTAGATACTATAACCGCCGCCCCCCTCTTTTCCCCATCTGAATTAGAAATTGTAAAAATCATTGCCTACGACGTTCTGCCCGACAAAGAGACGGCCAAGGAGCTGGAATAATGTCGGAAATAAAGAATTTCTGCGCCATTTTAGCAACCTACCTTATCCCCCCGATAAGTGTTATTTTAATAGATTTACTTTTTTATATTCCACGTTCTTCTGATTTTTGGAATTTCATCCGTCTTGTGCCATTTTACACCGGTGTCTATTTTTGGTTAAGCCAACGTCCGGATGCATTCAATGGTATTACCGCCTTTATATTAGGAACAATAGCCGATGTGATAAGTGCAACCCCGCTTGGAATAAATATTCTGACCTTTCTGTTTTTATACTACTGGGGAACAAGACTATCCTCTTACTTTAACGTCAAAAAATTTTCATATGCCTGGCTCTTATTTGCGCTCACGATTTTGGTAACCATTACATTTAAATTTTTAATTACCAGTATTTTCCATCGCAGTTTTGTACCTCTCAATCAGACCTTATTGGAGTTGCTGCTGACAATTACCATTTATCCCATACTGGCTTGCTATTATATATGGATAGAGCGTCATTATATACATCTGGAGGAACGTTATGAAAAAATCTAACGACAAACTCCGTATTTTGTTAAAACGCTCATTAATCATCTTCAGCGCCAACATCTTTTTATTTTTCGTTTTAGTCGGCCGCCTATATTATCTGCAAATTTATCAAAAAGAAAAATATGCTCTCTTAGCTGACAGCAATCGTTTTTCAACCAGACTTTTAGTTCCGCCGAGAGGCAGTATCAACGACCGCAACGGAGTAGAATTAGCCACTAATATTCAAAATTTTCAAGCATTACTTGTTGCCGAACAAGTGCGTGGAGATATCAACAAGCTGCTTGAAGAAATCTCCCCTATCCTAAAACTGACCCCGGAAGACATAGAGCAAATCAAAAAAGATATAAAGAGACACCGCCGCTTCGTTCCGGTTAAGATAAAAGATAATTTAAGCTGGGATGAAGTTTCCACTCTCATGTTAAACAATCACCGTTGGCCGGGGCTGGTGATAGACCAAGGCCTAATCCGCTATTATCCGTTTAAGCAATATACGGCCCACCCTCTCGGGTATGTTGGTTCTGTATCCGAAAAAGATTTACAACAATCAGACGCTCCCTTACTTCAAGTACCGGGATTTAAGATTGGCAAATCCGGATTTGAAAAGACGTATGATGAAAGCCTTCGCGGCAAAGAAGGAAGCCTAAAATATGAAGTAAACGCCTACGGACGTATTATGCGTGAAATAGAAAAAATAGAAGGAACAAAAGGTGAAGATTTGAATTTAACCATAGACATCCGCCTTCAAAAAGCAGCCTTTGATGCTTTCGGAGACGAAGCCGGAGCAGCCGTTGTGTTAGACGTCCACACCGGAGAGATACTGGCATCCGTATCCACTCCATCATTTGACCCCAATTTATTTGTAGACGGCATCTCTCAAAAGAATTGGGATGCTCTGCTCTATGATGAAAAGACCCCTCTGACCAACAAAGCCATTTCCGGACAATATTCCCCCGGTTCCACCTTCAAAGTCGTTGTTGCCTTGGCAGCATTGGAAGCCGGTGTGATTGATGAAAAGACCGATTATTTTTGCTCCGGAAAGATGAAGTTGGGCAATCACTTGTTCCATTGTTGGAAACACTACGGGCACGGTCATCAAACTCTGGTTGACGCCCTCAAAAACTCTTGTGATATTTATTTTTATGAAACAGCACTGGAATTAGGGATAGAAAAGATAGCCGCAATGAGCCGTAAATTAGGCTTAGGCACAACCTATGATTTAGGATTAGAAAATCAAAAAAAAGGCGTCATTCCGGATAGAGCCTGGAAACGTCAACAATTTAAGACCGGTTGGCAAAAAGGCGAGACCGTGATTGCTGGTATTGGGCAAGGTTATGTCCTCGTCACCCCGACACAACTTGTGACCATGCTGGCAAGAGTAGTCAACGGCGGCTATGAAATAACTCCGACCTTTATTAAAAGACCAAATAACGAAGCGCCCAAATCTTTACACCTTAATCCGCACGACATCTCTTTGGTAAAACAAGGAATGTATGAAGTGGTAAACGGCAAAGGCGGAACGGCAACCCGCGCGAAATTAAAAATTAAGGATATAGAAATGGGCGGCAAAACCGGAACGACACAAGTCCGCCGTATCAGCTTAAAAGAACGTGCCGAAGGCATAAAAAAAGATGAAGATTTACCTTGGAAATATCGCAACCACGCCTGGTTTATGGCCTACGCGCCACATGACAATCCCAAATATGCCGTTGCCGTCATTGTTGAACATGGGCGCTCCGGTGCAGGAGTTGCTGCTCCGATTGCTTCAAAGATTCTGGAAGAAGCCATAAAGTTAGACATCAGATAAGGAAAAAGACATGGCAATCATATTAAATCAAAATCAAGAACTGAGCTTAAAAGAGCGTTTCTTTAATCTGAATTTCGTATATATACTCATACTCTGCCTCTTAGCCACGATTGGCTGCCTAACATTATACTCTGCAGCCGGAGGCAAAATAACACCCTGGGCTCTAAACCAAGGGATTCGCTTCGGCATGGGCTTATGCGTGATGATAACAGCCGCCATGATAAAACCGGAATTTTACTATAAAATAGCCACGCCTTTTTATTTATTTACCTTGTTTTTGCTGCTTGTTGTAGACGTTGCCGGTCACACCGGAATGGGGGCGCAAAGATGGATAAATTTAGGCTTTTTCAAATTACAACCATCCGAATTGATGAAGTTGGCAATTGTGTTGCAATTAGCGCGTTATTTCAGCAACACACCGCTTGAAGAAATTAGAACAATCCGCGGCATAATCGTTCCGATTATCATTGTGGCTGTTCCTGTCGCCTTTATTATGATACAACCGGACCTTGGAACATCTTTAATGGTGCTATTCTGCGCCACTGCATTATTTTATTTAGCCGGCATACAGTGGTGGAAATTTGGGTTAGCATTGGGAGGAGTTGCCGCCGCTGCCCCTATTTTATGGCATTTTTTGCACGACTACCAAAAGAATAGGATTCTAACCTTTTTAGATCCGGAACGTGATCCGCAAGGTGCCGGCTACCACATCATCCAAGCAAAGATAGCCCTTGGCTCAGGAGGTGCATGGGGAAAAGGATTTTTATCAGGAACCCAAAGCCACTTGAATTTTTTACCGGAAAAACATACTGACTTTATTTTCACCATGTTCTCCGAAGAATTTGGAATGGTTGGGGGAATTGTCATCTTATTCTTAAATCTAATCCTCATCAGCTACGGATACTGGTTTGCCTTTAGAATCCACCCCTCCAATTATTTTGGCAAAATGGTCATCTTAGGCCTCAACACAAACTACTTCTTATATGTGTTTATCAATGTCGCAATGGTCATCGGCTTATTACCGGTTGTGGGCATTCCTTTGCCATTGATTAGCTACGGCGGCACGGTAATCATTTCGGTAATGGCGAGCTTTGGCATCATGCAGTCGTTCTATGTCAATCGCGACCGAGAGCTAAAAAAATAATCTTGTGTATTGAAAAAGAAAGAAGAAAGCATACATCTTCCGATAGAGCAATTATCGGAGAAAAAAGATGTTAAACATTTCAAAATATTTGGTATTAGCCATCATTTTAAGCATAAGCGCCTGCGCCACACCACAAAAGTACACCGCCCAACTCAATCAAGAATTAGGCAAAACATCCGAACAACTCATGAATACCTTTGGTCAGCCAGTCAAAATAAAAAAGCTTGCTAACGGCGATGAAATTATTACCTATATCAGCATAAACTATCAAGTTCTGCCGGATCCGAACTATTACTTTAACACCGGCCTAATGACCGAAGATGAAATGTTCTATCCCTTTACCTATGGTGGTGCAGAAATTCCGGTCGGTAATTTTATGGGCGAGACGATTACCGAATATTGCAAAACAGACTTTTACCTAAAAAACAACATCGTCACCTCATGGCAATGGAAAGGAAACGCCTGCGTTGCATTGTAACAAGATAAAATTAAGCATTAACATTTTGGCGACCGGCACGCCGCGCCGCAACCAAAGCATTGATATCTAAAGTCTTTGCTTGTTCTAATACCTGTTTAGCTGAAGCTCTGTCAAAACTTTGATTTTGATATTGATATTTACCGCATAAAATATTTTCACGCTTCCGGCAATCTTCAAAATTCTTTTTCAAACTTTGCGCCAAATTTTCCCGATTAACTTGCGCCATATTTTTATCTTCAACAGCAATACCGTTTTTATGCAACATATCAACAAAACGCTGTCGTACATCAGGGCTCATTCTCTTCAAAGCAGCTTGTTGCGGTTGTTCACGCAAATACTCAACCATAGCTTTCTTTTGTTCTATACCAGACAAACCACCGAGCAACTGAGCCACTTCATTTTCCATTTGGCTTATTTTCATAAAAGATTGAGACGTTTGTCCGTTTCTATCGGCACGACGTTTTTCTCTGTCAATTTCCTTAAACAAATGCACAATAAATTTTTCCGCGTGATTTTCTTTCCAATCTTTTTGGATAGCTTGCTTATCACTTTCACGCGTTTGCAACCATAACTTCATTTGTTCATCCGTTAAAGCACCACCATGGGCTGCCGCCAACAAAGCCTCTCTTTGCCGTCTGTTTTCCACCATAACGGCAACCGTTTCGGCCGCATAACCAAGAGCCAACAAACTAACACTATAATTTAAGAGCTGCTGGGTCTCCTTTTCCTCATTAGCCAATTTTTGTTGTTCTGCTTCCACAAAATCCCGCACTGTTTCATTACCGTTCAAGACATCCGGCGGCAAAACATCGCGATACTCATTTTTTATCCATTCAGGAATATTTTTCC
Source organism: uncultured Alphaproteobacteria bacterium (assembly GCA_944392315.1). Taxonomy (GTDB): domain Bacteria; phylum Pseudomonadota; class Alphaproteobacteria; order RF32; family CAG-239; genus CAG-267. The sequence goes on from CALXWH010000004.1 coordinate 73,006, forward strand.
AAATTTGGTAATGTCTTTCATGTTTAGAAAGAATAGCATTAATGACATCATCAGGCACATCATCAGCCGTTGCACGCCGATAATCATCCGGATAATTAGCGTATAAGAATCTTTCAAAATCGCCCATTGAGTTAGCCATAACACCCTCATCAGAAAAATAATTGCTTTTAATTTAAAAAGATTATACCACAAAATTTATATATCATCAACAAAAAAAGTCCCTCAGCTAGAAGCCAGAGGGACTATTAAAGAAAACAAAATCAATGTTGCGGTTTGTCAAGTTTGCTTTCTGCGTCTGGGCCGCAATATTTATTCAAATAAAAAGCCCCACGCAATACTAAAATAGCCCCAAACAACAGCACTGCTAAATAGAAATAGCTAGCCACCTGTTGACATCCGAAGACATAGAACCATCTTCCACAAAACAACAGCAACAAAATCAGATTAATTAGCTTTGTGCTCAACGACTGAGAGTACTTCAGACTAAAAGCAAAAATTTCAGCTGCACCAACCACAGTTGCAAATAGCAAAACAAGCGCTGCAATTTCGCCAACCCAAAAAGAAATCACAAAAAGTAACACACACGCGCTGATAACACTTCTGGCCATCAGTCTAAACTGATTTTTTTCCATACTAAATAATTTTTAGATTAATTTATAAATAATTTCAAAACTGACGAAAAGATAACAAATTTGACACAAAAAATCAAGACTGAAAAAAATTTTTTTTCGCCACATTAACCTAATTTCCACATACAACAAAAAGCTGCACAACATGTGCAGCTTTTTGTTAAGGATCAAACAAACCTTACAACCCGCGACCACCCTTGCTCAACCATACGGCATGAACCAAATCCGCAACATTGATAGGTTTCTGTACCTCAATATTGGTATGCGTATTTTCAACTTCATTTTCTTGATTCAATAAGCTGACCAATCCTTTAACCGGAATATGCGCCATATCCGGACGGTTGCTGACTTCATATTGAACTTCATATAAATTTTTACGCAAAATTTCCAAAGCTAACATTGGTTCACGTTCGCTATGTCCCTGCAAGAAAGCTCTTGTAGCCGCTTCAATCATCGGAGCAACCGCCTGATTTGCCCATGCTTCCTGTTCTGGATTAGTAACGTTTTTATCTGTACCGTTTGCACGTTTAACAATTTCGCCTGTTGCAGCAAAAGTTTCCGCAACCACCGGTCCCAAATATCCGCTGATGGAACGATACATACCCGCCACATCACGAGTTTCCGGATACTTAATTTTTCTATCTTTAACAGACAATCCTGGTTCACCTGCAAAATCCAAGAATTTCAAATCATTATCTTTGGTCACCAAAACTTGCCCAAGGTGAAAATCACCATGTACACGAACAATAGTACTTTTAGTATCACCATTATTCAGTTGTTTAACTTTATGATGAATAAAATTATGCGTTAAATTATCCCAATTTTGCAACAAATCCTCAGCTTGCACCTTTGTTGCACCATCCAGATTGTGAATATTCTGAGCTATTGTCTTTTCTGTTTGATACAATAAAACAGACATATTCTTCTCATACCGATAAAGATAAGCATCATCAATCAAAACCGGTTCAAAATCAGGATTTCCGTCTGGACGAGAAAGACATTCAGACATTTCAGCCGTTTTGCGTCCGAGATTACGCATCATCTCTAAAAATTCTTTATGATCCGCAACATTAATTTTATCTTGACCGTTAGCCTGAGCCTCTGTTAAAGCGCCAACCAAATAATTGTTAGCATATTCCCACAAATCACCGCGATTAGGAACAAATTCTTGCACAATACCCAGCGTTGCAATTTTACCATCCGGCTCTTTCATAATAAAAGCGCCATAAGTTTTAGGCATAGCAGAACATCCCGCTTCCATCAATTTAGCATTCATTTCCACTTCAACGCTAACCCCATAATCACTTTCAATCATGCGGTCTTGTTTAAAAGCAATATCTTCACCGACACGGATTGTCGTGTTGCTCTGTTCCACATTCAAAGGTTTAGAAGAAGAACTCAAATTATCCTGAACAACCTCTTTTTCACCGATACTATGATATTTAACCACAGCCCCATTATGAAACGTAACAGAATTATTATTTTCCTTAAAGAACTTCATCAAAGACTTCCAATAATCCGGAGCTTTCATTGCGTCAAAATATTCTTGTCCATTAATTTTAACGCTATCAATTCCGTCCATACGCCCTTTAGCCAAAGGCATAAAGAATTTCTTTTCCGAACCATCTTCAAACTTTGCTGTTCCCAAAGTAAAAAATTTACGTCCGTTATCAAACGGAACGGCATCCAATTCTACATCTGCAACTTTTCCGTCGGCGATTTCTTGTTTAAAACCGCACCACCTTTGTGCACGAATGTAGTTAATAAGTTCATTATTTCCTTTCATAAAAAATCTCCTATTGATAATAATAAGTTTAAATTGGAACGAATAGAGTAGATTTCAATATAAATTTAGAAAAAGAATCAAAACTGTTGATAAAAATGAAGGGTTAAGAAGCAATTATGTCCAAAATAGAAGAATTAGCCAAAATTTCTGGCATATCATCCAAATATATAGACAAAACAGGTCAAACACATTATACGACAGATGATGTCCGTCGCTGTTTCTTAAAAGACATGGGATATGAAACGGATTCGGAGTCGGAACTTGACTCAAACATAAAAAAGCTTGACGAAAGAGTTTGGATAGACGGTGTTGACTATGTCAATTCTTTCTTCACCGATGAGGAGAATACCTCTATAAAGTTGTATTTACCCGAAACAGAGTTAAAGAATTTAATTTCCTTTGAATTAGAGGATGAGCACAAAAACATCACCAAAGGTGAACTATCATTAGCTAATCTTCCGATAGAGGAGAAAAAAAATATTGATGGCACATCTTATGCGATGGTAAAAGCCAGCTTTTTCAAAAAACTTCAACCGGGATATTACACCCTTCGCATCACCATAAATAATCACCTCATAGAAACAATGATTATCATGGCTGAAACAAAATGCTTCTTAGAAGAAGGTGTTTCAGAAGAAAAATTCCGTGTATACGGGCTTGCCATCCAACTGTATGCGCTGCGTTCTAAAAACAATATGGGCATCGGTGATTTTACGGATTTAAAAAACATCATCAAACTGGTTGCAAAAAATGGCGGAGATGTTGTTGGCGTTAACCCTCTCGGCGCCGCATTTCCTGAAAGCAGAGATGATGTTTCACCATATCGTATTTTAACCAGAGCCTTTTTAAACTACGGCTACATTGACTTAAAATCTGTTCCCGAATATCAAGAATCACCGGAAGTTCAGACATTGGCAAACTCTGCAGAAATAAAAGAACAAATTGAACACCTGCGTAGTTTGGATAAAGTTGACTATCTGGGGGTATACAGAGTAAAAATCAAATTACTGAAAACCATGTATGCCTACTTCAAACAAACTCATTTAAATATGAGCAAAGGTATATCCGAACGAGGCAAGGCTTTTCAAAATTTTGTAGCCTCAAAAGGAAAACCTTTTGCCAATACGTGTCTGTTTGAAGCAATACTTGAAAAGTACAATGAAAACGGTTTACATAATGATTGGCGCTTTTGGCCAAACAACTACGACAAGATAAATTCTTTCCACACGAGAGATTTTGAACAAATCAACCGCGATTTAATCCAATTTTATGCATATTGCCACTGGCTTGCCGACCAACAACTGGCCGAAGCAGCAGATTTATGCAAACAGCTCAAGATGAAAATCGGCTTATATCTGGATTCGCCGATTGGAGCAGCTGCAAGCGGGGTAGAAGTTTGGGAAAACCGAGAACTTTTTGCCGAGAATATGGGCATTGGCGCACCGGCAGATCCGATGCGTCCACGCGGACAAAGCTGGGGCTTTGCTCCTTATCATCCGCAAAAATTGCGCCAAGCCCACTATGCGCCGTTTATTTCGCTGATTAGAGAAAATATGCAACACGCCAAAGCCTTGCGCATAGATCACGCCATGGGTTTAATGCGTTTATTCTGGGTATATTTTGTAAAAGATAATCCGGTTGTTCAAGGCGCCTACGTCTACTACAACATGAGAGAAATGGTCGCCATTTTATCGGTAGAAAGCCATAAAGCTCAGTGCATGGTTATCGGTGAAGATTTAGGCACAGTACCTGCGGGCTTTAGAGAATATATGTATGAACACGGATTAATTTCCAACAAAGTATTTTTCCGCCAAAAGGATAAAGACGGAACATTCTTAGCTCCCGAAAAATATCAATACCTATCCTTAGCCCAAGCCAGCACACACGACCAAGCCACAGCCTACGGATACTGGTTGGATGAAGACATCAACACCTTCAATGCATGCCATTTATACGTAAACGAGGAGCAATATCAAAGCAACCTTGCAACCAGAGCCAAAGAGCGTGCTTTGCTGATAAAGGCTTTTGATGAACAAAAGACATTTCCGTCAGAAGAATGCAAAAAAGACGCCGAAGCAAAATTAAAGGGTAAAAGCGTACCGGAAAAATTGGAATACGCCGTCAATAAATATGTTGCGCGTTCCAACAGTGCCATTTTCCTCCAACGCATAGAAGACATATATGGTCAAATAGCCATGGAAAATGTCCCCGGTACAATCGCCGAATATCCGAACTGGCGGATAAAATTAACCATCAATGTTGATGACATGGATAAGGATAATCGTTTCAAAGCCATGTTTGACATCATACGTGGTGAACGTCAATAAGTCAGAAAGAAACAAAAACAGCGCTATCAATATAGCGCTGTTTTTTTGTGATATAGAATGGTGTCAGCGGCGGGACTCGAACCCACTACCCACAGTTTAGGAAACTGTTGCTCTATCCTGATGAGCTACGCCGACACAACAAGTTATTTATAAGATGCTGTAAAATATTTTGCAATATATTTTACAGAAAAATCAAAAAAGTTCAATATGAGATAGTGTTTAATAAAGTTTCAAACGCCCACTTCTTTGAGAGTCAAAATTTTCCCTAAGCAGTAAAACATCTTTCTCAGAGCAATGAAATTTTTTCATCAAATTTTCAGCAAATCCTCTATTTTTATTTTTCAGAATAAAACTAAACGGTTCCACATCTTTAACAATATGAGACGACATAGATGTAAAACTTCCTTCCCCCAAAGAAGCAAATTCCCTAATATACGTTCCACTGCTTAATTCAGAACCTTGACGCACCTGAACAAAACCATTCAAACAACAACCGGTACAAATAACCGTATCATAATCCCCCACACCAGTCTTCAAACTTCCCAAGCCGACACGACAATTATGATGAATGGTAACATTATTTAAGAGATAACATCTATTTCCGATAATCGTAGCATCTTCAAAATCTCCATAACGTTCCAAATCAACTGACAAATACGGCAGCAATTCCGGATATTTATCAGAAAGATGATTATTTCCGCAATCTATAGCACATCCATTTCCGATAAAATTACCATCCCCAATAATAACGCGCCCTTGATAAAAATGATACCCGATATGCTTACTTGGTAACCCGATGATTGCATTATCCTGAATGTGATTATGATGTCCTATCCATACTTTTCCAATAAGATGCACCGCATTTCCGATATAATTACCTTCACCGATACAGACATTTGAATCAATAAAGCAAAAACCCCCAATAACAGAACCTTTGCCAATTTTCGCTCCGGCTTTAACAATAGAGTAAGGGCCAATAACGACATCTTCAGCTATTTCCGCACCATTTTCTATACATTCAAACATCTTTCATCTCCCTTAAATATGATTTACCAATATAACGGAAACAAATAGTTCAAGTCAATTTTTAATAACAAAATTTTAAATAATTCATCATACAATAACTCAAATTCTAAGTAAGTTAAGAACTGCAACACAATGACCGATGAGCAGACCGACATAATCAGCAACCAATATACCAAATCTGATACCATCACTTTTGAAGATGAAAAATATATCCAAAAGCATCTTTCCCCTTTATACGCATTTAGCAAAGACACCGCTTTAAAGCTCTATCTCAAACAAATCAAAGAACCCCAAAAGATAACCGAACTAAAGACTCAATATTCTAAAAACACTCAACTTTTGGAAAAAAATCTACAACGCTTAAAATCCGTAGAAGGCAACATCGCCAACAAGCAGTTTCAAACCGAACAAGAATTTGCTTGGTTAGACCGTGTCAATGCGTTTCGTACACATTTATTAAGCTATCTCCCGCGCTGCTACTATAAAGAAGGTGAGACATTTATCAATCGGTTTATACTGGAAAATCATCAAGAAGAATATAAAGAGGTAGCCACTCCTCCCCAATCACTCTACGTAGAGCCGCACACAAACTATGCACCGGGAATGCACCCTCAACACCAAACTTTGCACGATAAGATAAAACGCTTTTACTACAATCAACCTTTACAAAAATTCTATGATGAATTTGTACAAAAAAATGCGGAATACAAAGAATTTGAACCAAGATATGATATCACCATCCCCATAACTAAGCTCAAAGAAGACATCTTAAATAAATTTGACACAAGCACCCTACTTCAAGAGCGTGAACGTATTAACAAAGAAATAGAAAGACTAAGTTCTGAAAATGAAGAATTAAATCAAGCGCTTAACCAAACACAAGCCTCTCTGATATTAAAACGCGAACGCTTTCTCTCCTATTATGACAAACAACTGTTCTACACAGATTATGAAGATGAGACCGTCAGCCAAGCCATACAGAATAATCAGCTAATCGGAAATGAAGAGCAGCAACAATACTTAAAAGTTCTTCTCAACACCCTATGCGAATATTCTGAGCTCGGACGCGATATCATCCACCAATGCTTAAAAATAGGTACATCCTATGAGTTGAGCATCCCCAATAATACGCAACAAACGCATAGCACCTACAAAAATGGGAAAATTACACTACCGGATTTAACCCCAAGTCCACATCAAGCATACTCCATTTTGACACGAATTATCTATGAATCCAAACACGCCCTGCAAGATGCTCATCCGGAATTCACATTGTATCCATCTATCTGCAATCGCCTCTTGCAAATAAGCCTAAAAGAAAGAGATGCGCTTGCAGCAACATGTGCCGTCAGCCACGACCTCAAAGACATCTATCCTCAAGTATATCAAACAATGCTAAGTAAAGCACCCTATATGCAGCGTGCTTATACTCAAAGCATCCAAGAAACAAAAGATATCATACACGCCCTCAATAAGACGGCTCTCGCTTGGGATAAAGACTTTGGCGAATACTGCAAAAGACTTATCAGTGACCATCCTCTTGAGCCCAGCCCAAACCAAGGCGCAGAAATTTCAGATGATATTATGAATATCTCACCTGAAATAATGATTGAGAAATATAACATCTGTACATTTGATAAACCCTATCTGGATTTATCAGAAGCAACCCAAAAATCCCTCACCGTAACCGATGATGTTTATGCTCGCCTAACGATTCTTAATCAAATTCCCTCGCAAATACCTTCAGATAACAGTCTGGACTACATCAATCGCCAAACCCAAAACAAGACCACCCAAAAAGACATTTATGGCTTACGCATAACCAAAGCCAAACAAATATCCGCCCCAAAACATTTCACAATATCGCCTTCAAAACCGACCACATATCACTATACAAACCTCCCCATAAGAACATACTCATTTGAAACATTACTTGAGCAGATAGCCCAACTTTCCTCTCTTGGAAAATCACTCCAAGAATATGCTAATGAAAAACACATCACCTTTACAAAAACACGCGGTTTAACAGAAGACTTGATGCCAAGACCAGCCCTATATAATTCCACCAACAACAGCATCATTTTCAATCAAAGTTATACAAAAGATGAGCAAATTCTATCCTTTGCAGAAATAATTTTATCTCTGCAATTAACGCTGCTCCCTCCCGAATTTAAGATAAAATCACAGTTGATTTATGCCAATTTATGTCAAGCCGAACAAATCACCAAACTTTACGCTTTAGCAACCGAGCTTTCCTCGCAATATCCTTTAATATTGCAAAAATTAAACACCCAACACCCTCATATCCAAACCTCAGCCCCCGAACAAATATTTATATCATCCCTAAAAGACCCTAAAATTCGTCACCTAGCCCTAACCTACTTAGAGCAACAACTGCCTATAAATGATCAAGAAAAGAAAACCGATGTATACACCATCGCCCCAACAGAAATAGTAAAGCTTTTTGCCGAAAATTTACCATTAAGCGGTAACATCAAAAACATCGCCCAAATGGCGCGCAGCGTAACCAATCAAGATTTCCAACGGCTTCGCCTAATTTCAGCCATCTGGCAAGATACGAGTATAAAAGACCTGCGCCTTATAAACAGTTATGAAGAATTATAAAGAAGCCCTAATGAGCTCTCGCGCATATTTCGTCTTAGGGTTAGAAAAGATATCTTTCGCCGTTCCCGTTTCAACAATCACGCCGGCCTTCATCACCGCCACTTCGTGAGCAATAGACTTAACAGCCCGCATATCGTGAGAAATAAACAAATAAGCAATTCCGGTCGTTTCCTGAATTTTTTTAAGCAATGCAAGAATTTCCGCCTGCACCGTCACATCAAGCGCTGACGTCGGTTCATCCAAAATCATAATTTTCGGCTCAATCACCAAAGAACGCGCAATAGCAATACGCTGCCTTTGACCACCGGAAAATTCATGCGGATATTTATTTAAGACTTCATCCGTAGGAAGCCCCACATCGGCTAAAACCTTTTTAACTTTTTCCAAAATTTCATTTTTTTTCAATTGCGGAAAATGCACTTTAATCCCCTCACTGACAATTTCTTGAACAGTCATACGCGGGTTAAGCGAGTTATACGGGTCTTGAAAAACAACTTGCACATTTTTGCGAAAATCACGCTCTTTTTGAATATGCACCGATTTAGCCGTCAAAATCATCCCGTCATATTTCATCAAATTGGCCAAGCACATTCCAAGCGTCGTTTTGCCGGAGCCGGATTCTCCCACAACCGCCAATGTTTTCCCCTCATAAAGAGCCACCGAGACATTTTTTAAGGCCTGAATACTTTTTGTTACTTTTCCAAATAAATTTTTCTTAATCGGAAACTCAACGGATAGATTTCTGGCTTCCATCAATTTTCTGGAAACAAAATCCTGCCGAACGCTTCTCTGGTTAAAGGCTTCCAACAAACTTTTCGTATACGGATGTATCGGAGCATTAAAAATATTTCCGACGCTTCCCTGCTCAACAATAACACCCTGCCTCATCACCAAAACCCGATTAGCAATACGGCGGACCAGGTTCAAATCATGCGAAATAAAAATAACCGCCATCCCAAATTTTTGTTTTAGTTTGAGAAGAAGATCCAAAATCTGTTTTTGCACCGTCACATCTAATGCTGTCGTTGGTTCATCGGCAATCAAGATTTTCGGATGATTAGCCACCGCCATCGCAATCATCACACGCTGCCGCTGCCCACCGGAAAGTTCAAACGGAAAAGCATTCATGCGTTCATCAGTATTTTCAATCCCCACCAACCGCAACAAATAGCGAGCTCTGGCCCATGCTTTTTTATCCGAAACCGCTTTATGCACCTTGATAATCTCTGCCACTTGCTGCCCGACTTTGATAAGCGGATTAAGCGAGCTCATCGGCTCCTGAAAAATCATACTGATTTGATTACCGCGAATATTTTCCCACTCTTGTTCAGAGAGCGCCGTTAATTCACGATTTTCAAACAAAATAGAATTAGTGCTTTTATACAAAACCTTACGAGGGTTAATTAACCCCATAATAGAAAGAGCCGTAACCGACTTACCCGAGCCAGATTCGCCCACAATAGCCACCACTTCACCTTCATCCACGGTAAAAGAGCTATTATACACCGCAGAAAAGAGAGCGCCGTTTTCATCAATAAAGCGAACATTCAAACTTCTAACATCTAAAATCGGCTCACTCATAGTTTCCTCTTATCCAAAGCATCACGCACGCCTTCGCCCACAAAAATCAGAGCCGTCAGCAACAATGATAAAACAAAAAAGATACTAAGCCCAATCCACGGCGCTTGCAGATTATCCTTCCCTTGGCGCACCAAATCTCCCAAAGACGGATAATCATGACCAAGTCCGAGTCCCAAAAAATCTAACGCAGTCAACGCCACAATAGCGCCCGCCAAAATAAACGGCACAAACGTCACCGTTGTCACCAAAGCATTAGGCAGGATATGCCGCCAAATAATCCGAAAATTACCAACGCCAATTGCTTTTGCCGCTTTGACATATTCAAAATTGCGCGCCCGCAAGAATTCAGCCCGCACCATCCCCGTCAACTCCGTCCAAGAAAAGAGCAACAAAATAAACAATAACGTCCAAAACGTCGGCACAAAAACACTGGCAACAATAATCAAAATAAACATCTGCGGCATAGATTCCCAAATTTCAATAAATCGTTGCATCAAGATATCCGTTTTACCGCCAAAATATCCCTGCACTGCCCCAATAAAAATGCCGATAGCTGAAGAAAGAAACGTCAACAAAAAGGCAAACGCAAAAGATAAACGAATACCATACAACAACCGTGCCACAATATCGCGTCCCTCTTCATCGGTTCCCAGCCAATGACGCGAAGAAGGCGCCGCAGGAAAAGGTTCATTAAGTTCATAATCAACCGTATTGTAAGAAAATTCAATAAGCGGCATAATCATAAAGCCGTCCGCCTCAATATTTTTACGAATAAGCTCATCCTTATAATTAGCCTCAGTCGGGAAATCTCCACCAAATCTGGCATCAGTATATACCTTAAAAATCGGGAAGAAATATTCATCATCATATTTCAATACAATCGGTTTATCGTTGGCAATAAACTCTGCAAAAACCGACAGCAAAAAGATAACGCCCAAAATAAAGAGCGACGTTTTACCGCGTTTATTTTTAATATATTTGCCAAGCAGCATATACTGTTCATCCCAATAAAATAAAACCTACCATAGTTTTATAATGGTAGGCATATTTTTTCAACAGCTAACTATCTTTATTCGCAATATTTACACTACGGCAAAAGTTGCGGAATTTCTGGCTCAGATGAAGTCTCAGCCACAGCCGGAGCCGGTTCTGTTACCGCCGGTTCTGCCGCCGGAGCCACTGCCGGAGCTTGTTCAGTTACCACAGGTTCTGCCACCGGAACAACAGCCGGAGCTTGTTCTGTTACCACAGGTTCTGCCACCGGAACAACAGCCGGAGCCGGATTAGCTACCGCCGGTTCTGCCGCCGGAACAACAGCCGGAGCTGGATTAGCTACCGCCGGTTCTGCCGCCGGAGCCACAGCCGGAGCTGGATTAGCTACCGCCGGTTCTGCCGCCGGAGCAACTGCTGGGACAATAATAATATCCTGTTCCTTGGCCTCTTGTTTAAACTGTTGCGACAAAGAACGTATCTCCCCTTGCTCATCCATCTCTAAGATCAAATCATCTGTCGGAACAAAAATATTACTATCATGAATACGACTGGACCGATTTTCTGGCTGCACACGCACCTCTTTCGGTTCTTTCACAGTCTCGGTCTGCTGTTCTTTCAAGTGCATTTTTTCTTGTTGCTCTTTAAGCCGCTCCTGATAAGATTGACTTTTAAGTTTATAGGTTTCATACCAATCCCGATAATTTGCCGCAATATTAGAAATTTTACTACCACGAATAATAGAATTATTGATAAGATTTTGTTTCAAACTCAAAGCCTCATCTTTTTGCAACTTCATATTATCAATCGTGTAGCAATAATCCTGATACCGAATAAGCGTCTTTGTAAAATCACTCGCCAAACAAATATTAGCGTTAATCAAAAATTTCGGTCTTTTACCTTTACGAATAGCCAAATTTACTAATTGGTCTTTTACAAAATTTCCATATCGTCCAACCATCATCCCTGCCAAATCGCGAATAGTACTAACCCCTTGAACAATAACATCTGTTTTAGAATTTTTGTAACTGGAATTAACCACATCCATATACTCTTGCAGCTTACCGATAAGACATTTTGCCTGATCTGCATAAGCCTTTCTTTTCGCATCAATTCCACCATTTTGAATAGAATTATCTTTAAGAGCTACCCACTCTTTACGAGGTTTCAGATTACAAAATTCGTCATACATATAAATATCCGACGGCAAATCCACATAAATAACATAAATTTGCCCACCTTTATCCTGAGCATAATCATCAGCAGCTTCATTAACTAATTGAGGAGCCCCTTCCAAAGAAACTCTTCTATTTTCAGCCGAAACTTTAATTCCTTTAAGAGGAGACATATTAGCCAACATTTTAGCCACCGATTTTAAATTTTGGTCTTTAAAACTTAAAATCCACTCAGCCAACAGAGCATAAATATTCTGTTCCAAAGGCTTCGTTTTATCATAAAGAGTAACCGTCTTATAATTTTTAATAACACATCTATCTGTATCCATAGCCCCAGCCTTAATACAAGTATTAAACCCAGGCATCGCATACGTACTGATAGCATAACCGTTTTCTTTTAAATAATCATATAACCTATTCTCCTCCAGGCTAAAATAATCTAACCCACCGTGAATAAAATCCCAACTATTGAGAAACTCGGAATAAGCTCTGTTACCACTAGCCGAACTCGTATAATCAACCTGATTAAAAATATCAATCATATTGCTGACCGCATCATCTTTTTTAACAAACGCATTCGGATAGATTTCAAAACTATTGACGGCATAAAATCCGACCATTAAATCACGCAGTTCTCTGAAATTATGGTCGCTGACATTACTCAACAATTGATAAGAAGGTAATCTTGGCAACATAAAATAAACCAAATTACCATTTCTCTCTTCTCCGCTTTTACTACCCAAAGATTTAATTTCGCTATATTCTGTTTTTGCAAGTGGTAAAAACTCATTTTTTTGAATACCGATAAGTCCAGCAAAAAGCAGCACACAAACAACAAAGAACATTGCAAACGTTGAGCGAAAGGCAAAAAAGATAACAACGCCAATAAGCAGCCCCAATAACCACGAAGACGGAATAATACAAATAAAGGTTAGCCAACTTGCCTTTGTTTCTAACCAATCTTCAATAAACGTATCCACATTAAACAACGCAAACTGATTAAAAAAGATAACCACAAACAACATAGTCATCAAGGCACACACAACATTTTGGACATCTTTAGAAAAAGAGAGTAAGAGCATCAACACAAAAGCAACACCAAAAACCCCACCAAACAGTGCCAACACCGCCTGATTAAATTGCCCATCTTCCATTAACTTTGCATTGATAGAATAAACAAACATAACCATATCAATGGCAAATAACAAAAAGATGTAAAACGCACGCAAAAATTTATCATAAAAATGATTAGCATCCCCACCCCAACTGGCAAAACGGCTGGATCTGCTTTTTTTTCTTAACACCAATGGTTGATTAACGCCTTCGGTCATCATTCCCTCTACAAAATTAATTTTTTCTATAAAATAAACCCACATTACTAAATAAAAACTTAACCGACACAGAAAAGAAACATTTTTTTAAAAATAAAAAAGTATCGCGTGATAAAACTTGAATTTAAAAAAAATAAACACTATACTAAATGAAGTTTATGGCTCGCCATAAACTATGATACGAAAAGCCGTATGAAATAGATATATTGGACCCGGGGGCGGTACCCGGCACCTCCACCAAAAATATTTAAGAGGGGGTGAAACAGGTTAGACAGTGTATAGTAAAGATATAGAGCTGTATTCGGCAAGACACCACCGTTATCGGTTCAAAATAAATAAACGCAAATGATAATTTTGCACCAGTTGCTGTAGCTGCATAAGGCAAAGCAACAAATTAAATTCTTCTGACTATGGTTAGTCGGAAGTGGGGAAGGAGCCGCCTAGCAACAGAACGGCTCATTTTGTGTAATAAAGGATAAAGAAAGCGCTGAGGATGACTGAATTTGTAGAAGAAATCAACTATGATAAACTGATTGAAAAAGCCTTAAAACAAGTAGTAGTAGAAGCTCTAAAAATAGCAGAATTTCAGGGTTTACCCGGTGAAAATCACTTTTATATTACGTTCAAAACATCCTTTCCGGGAACAGTTGTCCCGCGTGATTTAAAAATTCAATATCCGGATAGCATGACCATAGTTCTCCAGCATCAATATTCTAACTTAAAAGTAGATGAAACAAGTTTTTCTGTAGATTTAAGTTTCGGAGGTCATTTAGAAACATTGGTCATTCCTTTTGATTCCATTACCTATTTTGCAGACCCGTATGCCAAATTCGGCCTAAGCTTTTCTTTCTATGAAAACGGTGACGTTCATTCTTTGGAAGATTTGGAACCGGAGAAAAAGGTTTCGGGAGAAAGTGCGCAGATTATTTCTTTTGACAGTTTCAGAAAGAAAAAATAATGAAAAAAATTTCTGTTGTCATAGCTCATCGGCACGCGACCAGCATCTCCTTGGAAGAAGAATTCTACGTTGAATTATGTAAATTAGCAACCGAACAAAACACCACCATCAAGCAACTGATAACAGACATTGATAAAACACGCACGATACCTAATCTGTCATCTGCTCTGCGTCTCTACGTTCTCAACAAGCTACTTGAAAAATTACAACAACAATAACTAAAACAAATCCAAATCCTCAAAAGCCTTATCCGAAAAGATATCTTCTTCCGATGTTTTAGAAGAAACATTTTGTGGCTTTTGCGACTTTTCATCCTTTTCCACCACCGGCAGCTGAGGAATTGTAGTTTCCTGACTATTATCTTTCTCATCTGCTAAAACTTCCGGTTGAGATGAAGGGACAGTCTCTTTAGGAGCGACCTTGGCTCCAACCTTTCCTTCAATTTCAGATTCTTGCGTATTTTCTTGCGTTGCCTCAACAGACGAATTATCAGAAACCCTACCTAAAATATCTGCCAACCCACCGGTTGTACCAATATCCACATTAAGCGATTTCTGAACATCAGTCGCAGGAGCAATATTTTGCACATCATCCATATTTTGATCTATGACACTCTCAACATCATCACCTTTTTTCTTAAAACCGCGACGACGTTGTTTCAGATTCTGTTTATCCTCTTCTATCTTTTTATCTCTGCTAATATTTTCGTTATAATTTTCGCTTTTAGGACGAGCTGCTTCTATTTTTTCTTCTTCCATTTTTTGCTTTGTTTTAACAACTTCATCCACAATAGCTTGCGGCACAAAATCCGTTTTACCGCTTTCCACCGCCTGCGTCACAACATCATACTTCAATTTTTTGTATTTGTCCTGATACCATTGTAACACCTCTTCAGGCTTAACCCCTTGGCTCATCGGATAATAAACAGCTCCACCGGCACCCAAGCATAGCAAAAATAAGACCCACAACGGATGTCTCAAGATAAACAACACCGCAAAAATCGGAAAAGTAATAACGCTCAGCACGATATAAAGAAATTTAAATAATCCACTTCTTTGTTTACCTTCTGCCATATTTCCTCCGCAATTTTATCATCTGAATGAGTTCTTTTAGTAGAATAATACAAGTTTATGTTTAAAACAAGCTTAATACATAAGCCATCTAAACATTTCTCCGTTTAATTTTGAAATTTCCACCGGCCGGTCAAAGGATCACGCACACATTTTCGCTTATCAAATTCAGGTTTCAACTGATAAATAGATGCAAATTTGGTCGGATTATAAAAGGCCTGAATAATATCCTTATCCACATAATGAACAATTTCCATCTTCCCGCTCTCATCTGCAAATTTATTAAAATAGCTTTTACCAAAAACAAACTTTGGTTTAAGTCGCAAAATTAGCTCATTGATATTGGGTTTTGGAGCAATGCCCGTCTGTTCCCCAATAACATCCAATTGTCCGATAAGCTGCCAATAATAAGCCGGATCTTTACCAAACAGATTATACATCATTCCATCACCGTTAAAAACATAATCACACGGACTGATATTTCTGGAAATATAATCCGGCAAATATTTGCGCTCCGATTGCGCTTTAATAACCTCTATTTGAAAAACAAATGCTTTATAAAACACAAAGTAAAGCCCAATAACCGCCCCCCACAACCAAAGTGTATTTTTAACAGCAATTTTGCTCAAGACCGGCACCCCGCATAAAACCGCAAAATAAGATAACAACCAATAGTAATATGAATAAGGTGAAAAATAAAATTTACGCTGCACAAATTCGGTTACAAACAAAACCATAATCGCCATCCAATACTTGTTTTTGGAAAAAAGAGCAGCCAGCGCACCCACAAAGCCAAGCCAAACAAGGACGGCCATAAACAGCGGAAAATCCACAATCTTATGCATTTCAAACCCATTAACCAAATTAAGGTTAAACGTAAAATTAGACGCATAATAAAGCTCTATCATATCATAATGCCAAAGATACCCAACAAACGCCGCCCCACCAAGAACAGGCAAGATAAGAGCTTTGAGCATATCGGTTGTTTTGATATCTTTCACATACCAAAAATAAAGTCCCGTACACCCTAAAATAAAAAGAGGAAAAACAGCCTTTTGCGCAAACATAAATGATACAAAAAACCACACAAAAGCAATCACAAGTTGAGAAGTCTTATGTTCTTTCAAATAAGAAAAATAATAATAAATTCCCCCCATTAAAGCAAACACCATATAGTTGTCGGGTCTAAAATCCACCGCATACAATTTATACCCCGGCGCCAAAACCGCAGCAGCCATCACCAGTGCCCACCGTTTATCACACAAAAATTCCGCACCGATTTTATAAACATAAACTCCCGATTTTAAGCACACTAATAAAGAGATTAAACAAACAATTTCGGTAATTGTGGCATTATAGGCAAACAAATTAACAATCGGCGCAAACAAATACCACATCAAAGGGTTATGATGTTGAAAAAAATCACGATATGGAACCAATCCTTGAGCAACTAAAAAGCTGGAGTGAATATGCTCAATATTATCCCCGTTTTGCGTTGGAACATGTGCGGTCATAAAGGCATACAAAATAGCCACTGCCGCCAAATCAATTCCCAGCGCGATAATGGGCAATTTCTCCGCCCAAAATTTCCCTATTCTGTTCCAATCAAAATTCTGCCATAACCGCATTATCTTTTCCATTTTTAAACCCAATAAACCAAATATCAGGCAGAAGCACTATCCTCTGCCTGATACCTATTATCAAACAAAATTCTTACTAATACGTTTATAAAGCACGCCATTTTTTAACAACGTCAATATTCCGGTGATAAGCCTCACTATCTTTCATATCTTCCACATCAACAGGAAGTTTCGTGCGCCAGTTTGGATATTTATCAATATCCGTCCCCGGAAGATTTTGAATTTGCATAGACTGAAAAATATCTTCAGGTTGTAGCATAAAGACAATACTGTTTGTTTTTGCCATATACCCGTGAACAGCCTCTTCAAGCCCCTCCGGATATCCTTCACCAAAAAGATAATCCCCTTGTCTTCTTTTATCCTCCGGCCAAACACTCTCCTTATCCATAGCATTAAGTAAACGCCAACGTTCATGCTCGCGGCATTTATAAGCGTTTGTAGCCTCTTCCGGCGTAAACATATGTAGCTCTTTCATCAATCCGATTTCAGCCCCAAACCACCACGCCTTAAGCGGCGGCATATCATGCGTTCCGACAGAAGCAAAATATAAGGTTTCATATTCATTAGGCGCTTTAAATGAAAAGCCGTCATTTCCGCGTTCATTCCATAAAACCCCCAAAGAATAAATATTGCGTCCAGTCAGCATTTCTTTGAAACCATCTGCGACATTACCGATGCACTCGCCCACCACAATACATTTATTCAAATAACTTTCCAGCGCCAAAATATTAAACATATCCTGCACATTATAGGCAAGATACGTCCCCTCTTCACCTTTGTCAGGAATAAGATAAAGTCTGGATAATCCCATCACATGATCAACACGCAATGCCCCGGCATAGCGCATATTAGCTCTTAAAATCCGAATAAACGGCTTGTAACAACGTTCTTTGAGTTCATACGGATTAAACGCGCCCAATCCCCATTTTTGACCAGTCGGAAAACAACTGTCAGGAGGCGCCCCGGCACCACTCTCCTGCATATAAAGATATCTGTCGCTCCAAACTTCGGCACTATCCTTTGAAACACCCACCGGCAAATCACGATATAAACCGATAACCAGATTCCTTTGCTTGATTTTATCCTCAACCAAGCGTAGCTGTCTATCTGCCTCAAATTGCAAAAACTTAAAGAAATCAATTTCTGCCGCATGTTTGTGAGCAAATCTTTCTACCTCACTCCCAATAGATGAATGCAACAATTCATCTATTTGTTTCACCTCTTTCTTATCGGCAATTTTTTTAGCATGGCAAAGTGCCTGAAAAACCGCCAACCGGTTTAAGTCTCCGCTGTCATTTTTCTTAAAATCGTGAAACTCTTTGGCATAATCGGAATGAGCATTTTCCTTCACACGTTCATAAATATTTTGGAGCGCTTTTATTTTCGCATTATAAACCGCCGTATAATCAATATGCTCCTGCCCACGCGCTTCAGAAACCGCTTGTTCATCCTTGTCTGCCGCCTCATAAAACGGCACTTTTTCAACATCAATGTAAATAGGGTTTAGGAACAATCTGCTGATAGAAGCATAAGGGCTCGCCGCTTCCGGATAATCATGCAACAACACGCTAAGCGGATTAAGCCCGATAACATCCCCGCCGCTATCTGCCAACAGATCAATCATATTCTCTAAATCCGTAAAATCCCCAACGCCCCAATTTCTTCTGCTTTTCAGCGAATAAAGCTGTACGGCAAAACCGTATAATTTCTTTTTACCTTTTGTATCAAGCTGATAACATTGTTGAGGAGCCAACGCCAATAAAGTTTTATATTCGCTCTTAGCCGTTTTGACTTTAATATCATAATAGCCAAAATCCAACCCCTCACAAATACGCAATTGTTTTTTAACATACAAAACACGTCCCTCTTGCCGCGTTTCCAAATCAATCATTTCAACATTAAGTTTATGAAAATCATTTTCTCCTTCCGGCGCAAAATAAACTTCCACCCCGCTCTCAACCTCTTTTTGGGGCAAAACAATATCCATCACAGGCGCTGCGTTTGTAACCACATAAACAGCTTCCAACGCACGCTGCCATCTTTTCTTTTCCAAGCGCTCCAGAGAACGTGTCATTTCTGCATCGTTTTTAGCACCATAACCCAAGCTCTCAATAAAAAAGCGGAGCAACTCATCGCTTGCGACACTCGTTTTAATTGTACCGCCGCCATAAGTAAAACTTGTGCTGATACCTAATTTGTTCGCTAATTGATACAAAAGCTCACTCATAACAAACCCCCTCTTTTTTTATCAAAAACTACTTTTTAATTTCAAAACAAAGAACCGACCACGCCGGCACCCAAATCTCAGCCCCACAAGCAATTTTGTCTGCTTCAAACTTTGCTGAACTGTCTAGCAACAAATTCCACTTAAATGACTTTTTAATATTCGGGAGCTTCCACTTTTGATGATTACTCTGCGCATTAAGAATAACCATAAACAACTTCTCCCGCGCACTGACAATATAGGATAAAGATTTCCGGTTAGTTTGGTACCAATCAGCATTAGTAAACTCCGTGCCTTTTTCCGTATACCAAGCCAAATCTTTAATTCCCAACTTAGCATCCACAACCTGCCCCGTAAAGAAGTTTCGCCGATTAAAGATGCCCATTTTCCGACGTAACCGAATAAGATTTTTTACAAAGCGAATATTAGCAATTTCCTCATTACCGATAGCATCCCAAACTAAATATGAGATAATATTATCCTGACAATAGGCATTGTTGTTACCAAACTGCGTATTAAAAAACTCATCTCCTGCACGAATAATCGGCGTTCCGAAAGAAAGCAACAACGTGCTCATCATGGCTCTTTGGCGCAGCTTACGATTTTCCAAAATTTCCTTATTATCGCTTTCCCCTTCATAACCTGAATTATAGCTCCAGTTTGCATCACTTCCATCGCGATTATCTTCACCGTTTGCATAATTATGTTTATGATTATAAGAAACCAAATCTGTAAGCGTCATCCCGTCATGGACAGTCAGATAATTAACCGAGCTCCAAATAGTCCGTTTACTTGGTCCAAAAATATCACTGGAACCGGAAATTCGGCTAGCCAGTTCACCAACCTGCCGATCATCTCCACGCCAAAAACGTCTGGTTACATCGCGATATCTATCATTCCACTCCATTTGTCCCGGAGGGAAAGCCCCCAACTGATAACCGCCAATTCCCACATCCCAAGGTTCTGCCGTCATTTTAATAAGCTGTAATACTTCATCCTGACGCAAGGCCATCAAGAACCCGCTGCTTTGGCTAAATTCTTGACGAACACGCGCTAAAGACGCCGCTAAGTCTAGCCTAAAGCCATCAACGTGCATTTCTTCCACCATATAGCGCATAGAGTCCATCACCAACGTCAAGACATATGGATTTTGCAAATTAAACGACGCCCCGCAACCTGTACTATCGTAATAATAGCGCTTATTGGTTCCGTCTAGCGTATAATAGCTTTCGTTATCAATTCCTCTGTAACAGAGTGTCGGCCCCATATGATTACCTTCAAGCGTATGGTTATACACCATATCCAAAATAACTTCCAAACCGCACTCATGAAATCGCTTAACCATCCGTTTGAAATTATTGATATCGGCATTAACCATATAGCTCGGCTCCAGAGCAAAGAAATTCAGTGTTTCATAGCCCCAAAAATTATCTTTCATACCAGTATTTCTTTCTGCCATGAAAGCATTTACCGGCATGAGCTCAACCGAGGTAACGCCAAGCCATTTCAAATAACCGCAAACACTTCTGCTCGCCAAACCGGAAAAAGTTCCCCGCTTGGCATCCTGCACTTTAGGGTGCAGTTTCGTATATCCCTTAACGTGTAACTCATAAAAAACCGTTTTTGCAGCATCAACTTGCGGCGGCACATCACCGCTCCAATCAAAATCAGAATTATCAACCACCACCGATTTCGGCACATATGGCGCGCTGTCTAATGTAGAAAAAGACAAATCCTTATCCGGACTATCCGTATCATATCCGAAAATAGCCTTATGCCAAATCAATCTTCCGATAATTTTCTTTGCATACGGATCCAAGAGTAATTTATTAGGATTAAACCTTTTTCCCTTCGCCGGTTCATATGGTCCGTAAACACGATAACCATAAACCTGCCCCGGCGTGACACCTTCAAGATAAATATGCCAGATATTATTTTCATGAACAGGAAGTTCATAACGTGCAAACTCTTTAACACCGCTTTTATCAAACAAGCACAATTCAACTTTTGTGGCACCGGCGGAGAACAAAGCAAAATTAACCCCCCATTCATCTGCCGTTGCTCCCAAAGGATAAGCACGACCTTCCCAAACTCTAATATCTGGCATATACCCTCTCTACAAAAATAAGACGCAACTAATATCTGATATGTTTCAGAACAATCGTAGACAACGGCGGCAAAACAAGCTCAATAGAGTGCGGACGACCATTGATACTCTCGTCAGAAGCAATCATCTCACCTTCGTTCTTAACACCGCTTCCCCAGTAATTTTTATCATCACTGTTAAAGATTTCCTGATAAGCACCGCTATCCGGAACACCAATCTTAAAGCCATGACGAACCACCGGCGTAAAGTTGCATACAACAATCATATAGTTATTGTAGTCATGTCCGCGACGAATATAAGAAATAACGCTGTCGTTTGCATTAGCATGGTCAATCCACTCAAAGCCTTTGCTATCAAAATCCTCTTCATAAAAAGCGGAATTCCCTTTATACATCAAGTTCAAATCGCGCACACAATTTTGCATTCCTTTATACATTGGATATTGCAACAAGTGCCATCTTAAACTCTCATTAGAGTTCCACTCCCAATCTTGTCCGAATTCGCATCCCATAAAGAGCAATTTTTTACCGGGGTGTGTCCACATAAATCCGTAATAAGCACGAAGATTTGCAAATTTTTGCCATTCATCCCCTGGCATTTTACCAAGCATAGAACCTTTGCCGTGAACAACTTCATCATGGGAGATTGGTAAGATAAAGTTTTCATTAAAAGCATAGAGCAAACCGAACGTCAATTTACCATGTTCATATTTACGATATACCGGATCTTTGCTGATATAGGTAAGGGTATCATTCATCCAGCCCATGTTCCATTTATAGCCAAATCCAAGTCCGCCCATAGATGTCGGACGAGAAACCATCGGCCATGCGGTAGATTCTTCCGCACAAGTCATAATTCCCGGACAAGTACCATAGCACAATTCATTCATCTTACGAATAAAGGCGATAGCCTCCAAGTTTTCATTTCCGCCATAGATATTCGGGATCCACTCACCTGGTTTACGAGAATAATCCAAGTACAGCATAGAAGCAACCGCATCCACGCGCAACCCGTCAATATGATATTCTTTCAACCAATAAAGAGCACTGGAACAAAGAACATTACTAACTTCTGTTCTGCCGTAGTTATAAATCTTTGTCCCCCAATCTTTGTGTTCACCTTTACGTGGGTCAGCATGTTCATAAAGATGCGTACCATCAAATTCAACCAAACCGTGCCCGTCTTTCGGGAAGTGAGCCGGAACCCAATCCATAATCACGCCTATATTAGCTTGGTGAAATTTATCAATCATATATCTAAAATCATCCGGATTACCAAAACGCGATGTCGGCGCAAACAATCCGGTAACCTGATATCCCCATGAAGCGTCCAACGGGTGCTCACATACCGGCAAAAATTCAACATGCGTAAAGCCCATATTCATAACATAAGGAACAAGACTATCTGCCAATTCACGATATGTCAAAAATTCAGAACCGTTTTCGCCTTTTCTGCGCCAAGAACCGAGATGAACCTCATAAATAGACATCGGTCTGTCAAAACTGTTATAAGAAGCACGATATTTCATCCATTCACTATCATTCCAATTATAGTGATTAAGGTCAAAAACAATGGATGCCGTATTTGGTCTGACTTCAGAATAAAACGCCATCGGATCGCTCTTGGTTAAGATATAACCTTCATGAGTTTTGATTTCGTATTTATAATATTCGCCTTCCGTAATATTCGGAATAAAGATATCCCACACGCCACAATTATAGTGTTTGCGCATCACATTAACGCGCCCGTCCCAATTATTAAATGCGCCGATAACGGAAACACGTTTTGCATTTGGCGCCCATACAGAAAAGCCAACACCTTTAACTCCATTAATTTCCATAATATGAGCACCGAGTTTTTTATACAAATCCAAGTGATTTCCCTCAGCAAAAAGATATTCATCAATATCGCCTAAAATAGAAGGGAAAGAATAAACATCTTCTTCCTCATAAGTTTCACCCTTATCATTAGTTATTCTAAACTTATAGGAAAAGTTATCTGTATTCATCACACCGAGATTAATTTGATAAAAACCACGTTTATCCAACATCGTCATCAAGCCGAGCGAATTACCGTTTTTATCTAATAGTTCAATAGATTTTGTTTTTGGTTTATATGCACGAATAAAGACTTCTTTAGAACCTTTATCCCGATGAATGCCCAACACCGCCATCACGTTTTCATAATCGCCGTTAATAATGCAGTCCATCTCATTTTTTGACAGTAAATTTTTCATCTCTCCCCCATTGCAGGAACTCAAAACCGCAAAGTCATGCGGCGTATTATTATTCTCTGATTTTACAGTTTGATTTTTAACTGTGTTGGCCATAACTATAACTCCAAAATATAAACAAAAAATAGGTTACGAAATATGTATAAAAACAATTCAGAAAAATTGCAAGAATTTTATTAAATTTTTTCACCACGGCAAACTTCATTTTCCTTTTAAAAACAACCAGATTGCGCTTTAAAAGCCTTGCACATAATTTCCGTTCAAGAGCCCTCTGATTCCATACATTTTATCACCGCTATTATTTACGCATTTTTATCATCAAAAACAACGATAAAAACAGATATATTTTTTCGTATTTTTTTTACAACATATAGGCAAGTTTTGGAAATTCTCTTTTATATAAATCTTATTATTTGTAATTTCGACTTTTTTTTGCACAAGAAACAAAAAAAATTTTTTTTATTTTTCACATTCAATTTTTTTAAAATTTTTACCCCAAAAAAATCTCTTTTTTTTCGCTCTTAACAATTTGCAAAAAAATAAATTAAAATCAAAGTATTAAAGACAATATTTTTATACATTTTCACCCTTAAAAAAATCCCTTTTTTGAGGCTAAAAAATTTTTTTATTTTTCCCTCTTTTTTTAATCATTTTTTAATCTATTTATGTATATACAATAACTAACAAGCAAAGCGAAGAAAATTTCGTATTTACAAAATAAAAATTATATTTATACTTAACCTTGTTTTATAACAAATTATTTGGAGAATTGAAATGACATTCAATGAAAATTTAATTAGAGAAGCTGCTTACTACAATTGGCAGAATGCTGGTTGCCCGTTTGGTCAGGACGAAAAGTTCTGGAACATGGCAATTGAACAAATCTATGGTTCAAAAGCTACCAAGTCTTGCTGCAGCACATCTTCTTCTTCTAAGAAGACAGCTTCTTCAAGCAAAAAAACTTCTTCTAAATCAAAATCTAAGAAGTAAGATTTTTATTAAGAGCTTAAAAAAAGACCACCTGTAATTAGGGTGGTTTTTTTATATCTAAAATCCGTTTAACAACGCAAATAAATTTATCATATTTACTGAAAATTAAGCTCTGAAATTCTAAACTATATGCACTATAAAAAACAACTCTAAAAAAGCGATAAAAAGATGAAAACTCTAAACCCGTTAAACCGACTAGACATTGCCTGTTTTTTACGCTCACAGCTATATTTGGCACCGGTACTTTTGCTCTTTTATCAGCAAAACGGTTTAACCATCGCAGACTTTGTTTTATTCCAAGGAATTTTTCAATTAACCGGAATTATTTTTGAAATACCGTGCGGTTACATTGCTGATATCATATCAAAGAAAAAAGTTCTGATTTTAGCTTTCACTTGTTTCTTTTTAAGAGCCGTTTTGTGGCTTAGTTTTTCAGGGATATACATTGTCCTTTTAGGTGAACTTTTCAATGCCTTATCGCGTGCATTTTTATCCGGCGTTTATGACAGTTACATATACGATTACCTCAAAAACGAAAACAAGACCAAGCGTATGCTGAAAGAATGCGGACGCACCAATTTTGCCATGTCATCTGGTGCAATGTTTGCCGCTATTTTCAGCGCCACCCTATATGCTCACTACGGTACAACCGTTCTTCTCGGATTAGAATTTTGTTTAACACTCATCAGTATTTTATTATTAACCTCTCTGCCAAATCCCCCTTCAGCTCGTCCGTATGCTAAAACGATTAAAGAGAAATTTATAGAAATAAAAGATACAACCATAGCCACCCTAAAAAACAAAAACATCAACGTTTATATTTTATATTCAGCTCTTTTGTTTTCAACCACATCACTCTTCTGCTGGTGTTTCCAACCCTTACTAAAAATATCATCTGCACCGGTTATCATGTTCAGTTCCATTTATGTGATAAATCACGCGTTGCGCGCTTCTTTTTCATACTATGTCAACAAGCTCAAAAAGTTTTTCGGTTTCAATCGCTTACTGGTTGTAACAACATTTCTGTGCTTATACTCTTTTGCTTGCATGATTTTGAGTTTTTATTTCAAGCAACCCAACGTTGCGTTTATATGTTTAATATTCGTTTGCATTGGAATTGGGTTTCAGCTAGCCTTTGCGATAGCCAACATCAACCACATTCACAACTATGCTCTTGAAGAAACCAGAGCAACTATTTCTTCTGTAAACAATATGCTCCAACAAACGATTTCAGGACTTTCTCTAATTTGCTTTAAGTTTGTAATTGCTCCAGACAACGAAACGAGTGGCCTAAGCTTTGCCTCTGCTTTCTCGTTATTTGGTGTATTTTACATGAGTTTATTTATTTTCTTGCTATACATCATATACCAACGCTCCCGCGAACCGGTCAAATAGAGAACAGTATAGATAAATCATTTAAAAAACATACTTTTTCTTTAACGAAAAATAAAGTAATCATCCTTAAAATAAAGCCAATTATTGTTCAACCGTATGAGGAATATCAGATGTCTGCATGGATTGTTTTTTTAATTATATCGCTAATTTGTTTTATTGCTGAAATATACACCCCCACAATGTTTTTCTTGAATTTTGCCATAGCCGGAATTGTCTGCACCGTTTTGGCCTTACTAACCGACAATTACAATGTTCTCGTTCCGATATTTACGATTTTATCTATTCTGTTCATTCTGTTTTTACGTCCTCTATTGAACATCAATCCCAAAAAAGAAAAAGAGCACACCTTTGAATCGCAATATATCGGAAAAACAGCCACAGCTATCACCGACATAAATGCCTTTTCCGGTCGCTTAAAAATCTATGATGAGGATTGGGAAGCACGTACCGCAGATGAAGCCGCCGCTGAAATCAAAAAAGGTTCAAAAATAACCATCATCCGCCACGATGATCTGACTATGTTCGTAGAAAAGAAAGGAAAGAAATAATGGAAACCGTATTAGCATTATTAGTTATAGCCGCATTTGCGATTGCAATAAAAGGATGCATTATAGTAGAGCAGCAAGAAGTTGTGATTGTGCAGCGGCTTGGGAAATATAAAGAAACGTTGACTGCCGGACTAAATTTTATCGTTCCTTTCATAGATGCTCCCAAGAGTGTATATAAAAAAGTCAGCACGACCTATCCTGATGGCCGCACCTATTCTTATATGCAAAAAAGCACCCGCTTAGATTTAAGAGAAACGGTATACGATTTTCCTCGTCAAAACGTTATCACCAAAGACAATGTGTCAATTGCCATAAACGCTGTTTTGTATTTTCAAATCATCAATCCGGAAAAAGCCGTATATGGAGTTGAAAATTTATCCGAAGCAATTGAAAAATTAACCCAAACAACTCTACGCCAACTCATCGGTAAAATGGAGTTGCAAGAGACCCTTGTTTCACGTGATAAGATTAACGAAGAATTGAGAGGAATTTTAGACACAGCCTCTGACAAATGGGGCGTTAAAGTCAACCGCATAGAGCTACAAGACATTATGCCTCCTGCAGACATTCAAGCCGCTATGGATAAGCAAATGAAGGCCGAACGTGAAAAACGCGCGATGATATATGAAGCCGAAGGCGAAAAAGAATCATCCATCCGCATCGCAGAAGGACAAAAAGAAGCCGCCATCCGTAAAGCTGAAGGTGAAAAGGAAGCCGCCATCTTAAAAGCCGAGGGTATTGCACAAGCACGCATGGTAGAAGCCGAAGCCGAAAAAGAAGCAATTAAAAGGATAATTGAAGCTCTTTCTTCCAAAGGCCAAGCCGACAAATATCTGATTGCGATGAAGTATCTGGAAACCATGAAAGAAATGACCTCAGGCCAAGACAACAAGATTGTTTATATGCCCTATGAAGCAAGTGCCGTATTAAGCTCTGTTGACGGTATCCGTGAAATGCTTTCAACCAAAAAAGGCGCATAGCTAATCTTAAGAACACAAGGACGAAAAATGTTTATACTACTCACCATCGGAATTGTCATCTTAAAATTTTTAGCGTTGGCTGTCGTCGGCCTATTCTTCGCTGAAGATTTAGAGCTGACACGTTCTGTCGGAGGCGCTGTTTATTCGGCTTATTTCACCATAGGATTATGTACTTTTTTTGCATTATTTTTCTTCGTTTTGGGAAAAAGGCTTTTCTGGCTGATTATAGCAGGCGTATTAGGGTTCTTTTATCTAGGGATGTATAATGGCGCCCCAGGCATAAAAGATGTACACGCCAGCAATGATTTAAAAAGCCGATATTTTAAGGATACAGACACTTTCATTGCGCGTATGCATGATGTGGTCAAAATTATTCAAAAAGATAAGCCGTAACAAAAAAATCCTCGTTTTAACATCAAAACGAGGATTTTCAGTAACAACGCCGTTTAGTTAGAATTGCCCACCAAACTTTTCTTCATAAGCATCACGAGCTTCTTCAATCAATTTTTTCGCCTCACTTGGCCCCAAAAATTTTTCAATAGTAACTTGCTTTTTCTCCAAAACTTTATAATCTTCAAAAAAGCGTTGTAGCATTTTCAAAATATGCGGCGGCAATTGAGATATATCCGTAAACACATTATACTCCGGATCGTCCTCATGGATAGCAATAATTTTATCATCAGCTTCACCGCAATCAATCATTTTCATCACCCCGATAGGTCTTGCGCGCATAATAGAAAGCGGCACAATCGGCTCTTGACCTAAAACAAGAATATCTAGCGGATCATTGTCTTCACAATACGTTTGCGGAATAAAGCCATAGTTAGCCGGATAGTGCACAGAAGAATAAAGAATACGATCCACCTTTAACAGTCCGCTTTCTTTATCCAATTCATATTTAACTTGAGAACCTTTCGGCACCTCTATAATTGCCGGTATAATATTCGGAAACTGTGAATAATGTTTTACTTGATGCCACGGATGCATAACAACTCTCCTAAAAAACTCAAAACAGCAAGAAAATAATCTTTGTCATATTTTTTGTCAAGAAAAACTTTTTCAGAAAAAGACATTGCCATCTAAAGAAAAGCGTGTTAGAGTGTAGGGATTAGCAATATACTCTGGAGAATAAAAATGAAAACATATACCCTAGACCAATTAATTAATTTGGATTCTGGCGGAATAGACATCGTACAAAAAAATAACGACACCGATGCACAAAATTTTTTGGAAGAAAAAAAGGAAGAACTTTCATTTTTAAGTCCCCGAGAGTATGAGCAACTCAAAGAATACTATACGGACACAATGGAAAAATATCGCCTGATATATGAGGCCATCGTTTCAGGTTTTTCTACTTCAAACAACCCAGGGTTTCCGGAATATATTTATAACATCAATCTCAAAGACGGTAGCATAGAAAGAGACAAAAACGGCCGTTTAATTAGCTATTCAACAGAAATTTTAGCGCCCTGCTCAACTTCAATGCTACACTACATCAACCATGAATGTAATGATGTCTTTGCTATCATCCCGCCGATAAAAAGCGAGCAGCGCACCGCCGAAAAGATGATTTCGGAATGTCTGCGCGAATATGATGCGGAAAAAGAAAACAATCTGAATAAATTTACAACAGACCCGACTTTTAATCCGGAAGATGAGCCGGAATTGCCTTTCCCAACAACAAATGATAAGAAGCAAACTTCATCTTGCCAAACAGCCTTGCAGCTCAACGATTTATTTAATGAAGAAAAGACCTCCGATGCTCTCATCAACATCGCTAAAAAGGATATTATCCCGCACGATATTTATCGGTTATCCATCACCTCCAAATACCCAAATGATTTGGAAGAACTGATAAAAGAATTGGAAGCCAAATTTCCACCGTACATTTCTTTTGAAAAAGGCGAGCGAAACCTCTATAAAAAGAATTTAAGCGAAAATACGCGTAACTATTTTGATATCAAAAAGACCGCCCGAATTACTATACCCGAAACCGGAAAAACATTTTTCATTGAATTTCAATTCAAACAAACATTAATGTTTTTCGCCCACCTTCGTTCGCACGCCGCATACGAAGAATATCGGATATTAGAAGCAAAATATCAGGCCCTAAAAGATGCAGAACAAAAAAACAAAAACAAGAATCTCACCACACGCCAAAAATTACAGCAACTCAAAAAACAGCGTGATGAGAAAAAAGAATTATGTTTACAAATCCACCGCAACGCCGTCCATCAAAGCAATTTATATTTGATGCATAAAATTCAGTGGCTGGATGACAATGCCAGAGGCCTTCATCGCGTACCGGACTATACGGATGACAAATACCAACATTCGGTAGATACCATTAAGAAGAATTATATCGTAGAAAGCTATGAACCTTTTGACGGAGCCACCGCTTTTACAACCACACCGGACGAATATCTGAATAAATCCTTTTATTTAAAGATGATTGGCATTCTTCCGGAAAGCTTTGATGAATTGGGCAAAAATGCAAAAGACCACGTTATGAAAGCATGGAATACCCTAACGCCAGCCGATTTAAAAGATTTTACGCGTATTAGCAAAACAGCAGTCAAATACCAAGACGTCATCAAAGACATTCAAAAAAAGCGCAAGATGATGGATCCCGTGACACTCTTAAGCACTTTTGCCCAAAACGAACGATAACAAGCCATAAAAGTTCCCATAAAGTAGCCATCTTTTCTATTGACTAAAAGCAAAAAAAAACATATCAAAGGAAAGTATTACTTATTTTTATGAACTCTAAAATGAACTATTATGGAACAAAAAAAGACAAATGAGCCGCATTTTCCGTTAAAAATTTTGGTAAGAACCGCTAAAGGAAACTTTGTGCAAAAAGACGCACCTTCCGTAGAAGACATCAAATTAGGCATATGTGTTGAACAAAATGCCTGGTTACTGGTCAAAATTCCAACAGATCGTTGCTCGCCGGATGTTTTCTTAAAAACCGTCGCCAATCTGACAGGATTACCGGTGCACTATCCGAAAGCAGAAGATTTTGCTAAATTAAAAGAAGTTTTTCCCGTGGTAACAGAAATCTGTGCAACCCTAAAAAAGGATGAACGGGCAAACCGCGGATTAAACTATTCTCATCTGGATAATTTCAACGAAGATGAAGAGCGAGTTTTACAAAATTTTCTTACAACACATCGCCCGACTTACATTCGTTTGATTATCAATTTAAATGAGTTGTAAAAAACGGAAAACAAGCCTAAATGCCGCCCAAGAAAAAGGGCCGCATTTTATGTAAAAACAAAGGAGCCTCTAATAAAAGAAGCTCCTTAGTTTTTTTTACAAAGAACATCTACGTGCATATATTTCTTGAGCCTGAAGCCCAAATCCCCATTTTTTGGCATATTTATCAGCCAAAGCCACATATTTATCTGACAACAACATAATTTCTGCATCAGTATGCAACTCATCATGGTCAATATAATCGGCCACAATATCAAACTCTCCCAACTCAAACATCTTAATTTCGGAAACAGGATATAGTTGATAAAGATGAGCATACAAACGCGCCGGTTCAATTAAATCAGGCACAAACAACAAGGGTTCAATTTTTTCCACAAAATCATATTGTCGGATATACGCCATAATCAATTCTAAGCGCCGACTTTCCAACAAGAGCTTTTGACTTTCTTTATCCAACATCCACTCCTCAAAATAAGCATTTGCCGTATCTAAGTCTGCATGCTGCACAAGATAAGCCTCGCCCAATAAAGATAGCTGATATTTTTGAAAATAATAACGTTTCAAATCCATATCGGCCCAATCCAAAAATCTAACTTGGCTTTTAGGATCTAGTTGAAAAGAGGATAAATACACACACATTTTTTCGGATGAAGACTCATTCATTAAAGCCAATTCACCCTGAACATCAAGTTTTTTCATAACAATAATTTTTTTAAACAAAAAAATCTGCATAATAATCTCATGATACAAACAGTATATAGCACGCATTTTCTCAAAGTCAAAATCAAAAGCCCCATTTCCCCCACTAAACTAAGCGCAAATATTTTCATAAAAAAGATTGAAAAAAACGATTTTTTTTGTAAAATAACTTCATTATGAGAAAGTTTATTGCCATATTGATGATAATCACGTTTACGACATCCATTTTTGATATTTTGGACGCCAATGAGCTGTGCTTTGATAATGGCAAACAAATTTTCTCCACCGACAATCCAAACGCCGATAACGAATATGACGGCTTGGACGATAACGGCTTCCAATATACCACTGTAGAAAATTTCTTTTTACCCTATTTTCCACAAGTATACGAAGAAAAGCGTGTTTTGCAGCATAAAATTTCAACTCTAAACACAACCTTGTTTTTTTATAACTATATCCCCGCAAATAACGAACAACCTCCGAGAGTTTAGTCTTATATTCCCCCACAATATCGGGGTACAAATTTTTGGTAAAGACTAAACAAACGAGGACGACCATGCAAGAAGAATTGCATCTTTTTATCATCTGGAGCAAAGGGCTTTATTTGCAAGAACCTATTATTGATGATATCAAAAAACACTTTGAAATCAAACAAATATTTAACTGCAACTGGGAAAAACAAAGTTTTGCCTCACACTTATCACGCTTTTACGGCAAAAAGCTCTTCCAGTGTTACAAGAAAGAAAAACGCTGTGGCAACGACAACTTCTTAGCCATTGTTGTGATAGACAAACACCCTCACTACAAAGATGGGTTAAACCTAAACACAGCCGATTTGAAATATAAATACAGAAGTTGGTATGGAGGTGGATTTTTAATACACGCCAGCGATACGGCAGAAGAAGGTGCGGAGAATCTCAAAACCTTAACAGGTTTAAGCGTACCGGAATTTTTGGCACGCTATCCCAAAGATTGGGATGGAAACCATATTTCTCAATTAGAAGAAAAGCCGCTTGCCTTAGCGCCAAAAGAAAATTTCTATCTGAAATTGCTCCATAGCTTCAGTATCTTTTTTTAATAGACTTTTATAAAACCGACTTTTATACTTACTAAAAGAAAACGATAAAAGGATACCACGATGAATAACTTGCCCGATACCCAAGTGCCCACCATACAATATGTCATCTTTGATGTCGGACAAGTTATTTATCCATTTTCACTAAATCCCCTAAAAGTACTGTTAGAAAAGCTAACCGATTCTCCGTCGTTATATGAAAACAACACCAACCCGCTACATTACAATTATAACCCCTATATGAAAGGGGAAATGAACGAAGAAGAATTTGCAAAAGACCTCTGCACCTTTTGCCATGTTCCATACACCAAACCTCTTGCCCAAGACATTCAAAAAGCCTTGCATGAAGGATGCGGCCCCCGATACGAAGAAACAACAAACGCGATAAATTATCTAAAACAAAGAAGTCTAACCATTTGCATACTCTCCAATGCTTTACCAACCCTCAAAGATACCGTCGCCGGAATAACCACACCGCAATACATTTTTACATCTTATCAGCTGGGATTATTAAAGCCGGATAGCCTCATTTACGAACGCGTCAGAAGCGCTCTGGATGTACCATATAGCCACCTTCTGTTCATAGATGATAAAACAAAAAACATAGAAGCCGCCCAAAAACTCGGCATACACGGGATTATCTATAATCGCAACACCATTTTAGACGATATAAAATCAGTTCTGCAGGTGGAAGAGTAATCGCCACATAATAAACACACAGAGCAAACAAGCCACCCCGTTAACAACAAAAATTCTCCCCACGCCATAAAGATTAGCAAACTGACTAAAAAAGATAATTCCGAGCGGAAGCGCCGCCGCAGTCACAAACTGCAAAAAGCCAAAAATCCGCCCCTGAAACGGTACCGTAACTTTTTCTTGAATAAGTGTCGTAACCGGCGTGTTATAACAAGGCACCGTAACTCCGGCCATCAGATTAATCCAAAGATATAAAACAAAGGTATCGGCACGCCCCAGCCCAACCATAAACAAGCCATAAAGCGCAGCCGCCGCCAACATAATCTGCAACTTGTATTTGGTTTTGTTCAACCCTATCACGACAACACCGCCAATCACCATTCCCAAACTATAAACAGCTTCGGCATAACTCAACAAATCAATATCTTTTCCGAAAGTCTGACTAACGAGCAACGGATTCAAAAACGCCGACGGACTAATTAAAAACAAAATCACAAATTGAAAAAAGAGTACTCTGAAAATCAAACTATTTTCTCTTAAATAACGCCATCCCTGCCGAACCGATAAATATGTACTTTTCAACCACTGTCCGGTACTCAAAGCCATTTTATCATCTGGCTTAAACGGCGCCACTTTAAGCCACATTAGCAGAGAAACTCCCACAACCGCCGTTATAATATCCGAAAAGAGCAACGCCGTAAACGGCAAATAATTTAAGAGCACACCTCCCAACAATGGTGCAATCAACATCATCCCTGAATTAAGCGCACTGTTAATACCGTTTATCCGCATCAAATTTTCTTTGCCAACAATCTGCGGAATAAGCGCATTAACCGCCGGCATCTGCACCCCGGTTGCCAACGCCCGCACCACCAAAACCAGAAAAATAACGGTCATTGTCTCTTTATGAAAATAAAACAAAACCGCCAATCCGGTCGTCACCAACGCCGTCAAGACATCCGCGGCAATAATCACCTTTTTGCGATCATATTTATCAATCCACACCCCGGCAAACATAGAAACCGCCAGTTGCGGCAAAAAGCCGGAAATGGCCGATACCGCTAACATAGTTGCCGATTCGGTCACAATAGTCACATACCATACAATGGCAAACTGCACCACCAGCGATCCCAAAAGTGAAATCGTTTGCGCTCCCAAAAATAATCCAATAGCCGCCGA
Source organism: uncultured Alphaproteobacteria bacterium (assembly GCA_944392315.1). Lineage (GTDB taxonomy): Bacteria > Pseudomonadota > Alphaproteobacteria > RF32 > CAG-239 > CAG-267. The sequence goes on from CALXWH010000004.1 coordinate 107,489, forward strand.
TGACTTCATCAATAATTGACCTCAAAAAGCTTCTAATTTTGTTTCTCACCAAGAAAGGTTTTCCCGTTAATCAACAATTTCAAAGCCAAGGGTTGCCTTCCTTTTTGATACGCAAAAACAATCTCCGCCTGATTGTGAGTATTGCGAATTTCTCTCTCTAAATCTTGTGCCAATTCTTGAGGAACATAAAAAGCATAGGTTTGTTCAAACTCTTTTTGCGGACAGATTTTATTCGGAAACTGCGTACAATCGGTCTTGCTCCAATCAATAGAATAGCGGATATAATGCCCCGCCAACAAATCTCGCGGATCATACCCTTGAATGCGGACTTTAACCTCTACTCCCATCGCAATCTGCATCAAGAAATACCCGCAAATTCCAACAAAAAATATCACCGGCACGAGAGCAACAACATAGTTTTGTATTTTCTTAAGCATGATTTTTCTCCTTTAAAACACGGCGTATAAATTTAGGTATAAAGACAAGCGCCGCAATAAGCAGAGCTCCGCTGATAACCAACCCGATACCTGTTTCAAACAGCCCGAAACGTTCCCCAAAATTGACATAGAGCATCAGAATAGCCAAGCCCTCTAATTTAAGAAATGAGCGCACGATTTTATGATATTTAACCCGCGCAAATACACCCACCAAAATACCGACATATAAAAACGACTTAAAGAGCATAATCAAATCATCACCAGAGTCAAATCCGGCAGTAATGATATAAAAAGCCAATAACAAATATAAACAGACCAATGCTTCCCGAAACAAAACATCGCCAACCGAAATTTTAGGCTTCCACCAATCAAACACTTTTCCAGCCCCCGCGAGAACTGCAAAGAAAAGCAAAACATAATCAAGTGTTGCAAAAAAGTTCCACCACATATCACACAAAAAGAGCACTGCCCAAATTAAAAAGAGAGGCATCCAAAAATAAGAAACCAACCTTTGTTCAGGCAAAAACAACAAAGAGGCCGTCATCAGCGCCCATACGCCCAAAGGAGAATAGATTTCTCCGCCACTGAGCTGAAATATCTGAATAACAAGACCGATTGATGCGCCGGAAAAAAGAAACTCACTCAGCGCCCATTTTTCAGCCGTTTTCCATTTATTTTGCCGTCCATAATATAACACACCGCCCGCAGACAAAAGCAACAACGCAAACATCCCGATAAGTTTAGCCCACTTTCCGATATCATACCAATTCGCCGCCACAATAGAAATCACGCCCACACCAAGCGTAAAAATCCCCAATGTCATAAGCGCGCGATAAAGCCAAGTCCTCCCATTATCATTATCAAAATCCAAAATCTGCAATTTTTGCGTTGGCGTAATAATCCCTGCGGCCACCAATCTATCCAGTTGTCTCGGCTTAAACATATCCTCACCTCTCTAAAACTTTTAAGAATAGACCAATCCTATCGTAAAAAGATAAATAAAGCGTAAAACAAAAATCCACTTCCACGTATCCGCCAACACAAAAAAAGCGACAGCTTATAACTGCCGCTTTAAGTTTAGATTTTAAGTTTAGAGAGATGAAACGAATTATGCAAATTTCTTCACATATTCACAATTCTTCAATACCTCTTCCACCGTTGCATTTCCTTCAAAGACTTTCACCTCGTCATTTCTGTAGTATTTTTCGTGCCACAAGAAATAGCGAATGCAACGAGGTTTAACTTTGCCCTTGTCAATCACCAAGTCCAGATAATACTCTGGCTTGATTACCAATGTGGTACAGAGAGTTTTGTCTGCCTGCGGCTCGTACATACGAGCGTCAAAGAAGCCGTACTCGCAACTGTCTTTTAAAGAAATGTAATACTCCCTGTAAACCCAGCAATAACCGAGGTTAACGAAGTATTGGTTTTCTTTGAAATTCTGCTTCAAATAAACAAGAGAAACATCTTGTTCAGAAATCTCCGGCACCTGAAGCATGTAGGCGAAACAATCCGCCGCATCTTTTGCGGTTAAGATTAAGTTTTTAAATTCCCCCATCGCTACATTGGCGCGAGGAGCAATAAAATCTGATAGCTCTAACCCTTCAGGGATATTTAAAAATTCCCCTACACGTTTACGGACAGTTGCAATTTTTTCCGCAACATTGGTAGAAACCTGTTCTTGTTCACTCTCTTTTACCTGCTTGCCACCCTGCATAAATTGCACAAGCGAAGCAAAAATTTCCTTCATCATAATATATTTTAAAGTACGAGATTTTTATACAACTTTTTCACTTTTTTGTCAACACATATTCCGCTCAACTCATTTTTATCTGCAATATAAAACTCTTATCAAATCTGAACTACACTTATCAATACACCTTTTTTACACCATCAATCCGAAAGAAGAAACAACCCATATTTTCTAAAACGCAATATCTACAAAAAGATACCTAACATCGCTTAGCTTAACCTAACCAACCTCAAAAAAGTAAACACCCTCACCACACATCCTAATCAAATCAGAAAATCCCTCACATCATACGCATAATCTTCGCACAGTTTTCAGGATACCCAAAGATACCCCATATAAAACATAAAATTTCTCATATTTCAGGATACAAAAAAGAGCCGGAAGTTATCCGGCTCTCTCACACAATATTTTAGATTCTCTTAAAAATGTTCATCACATTTTTTAATTAACTCTTCAATATTCTCAGGCGGCCAACCCGGAGTTTCCATACCCAAGTGAATACCCATCTTTGCCAAAACTTCTTTAATTTCATTCAAAGATTTTCTACCAAAATTCGGTGTTCTGAGCATTTCAGCTTCAGTCTTTTGAACCAAATCACCGATATAAACGATATTGTCATTCTTCAAGCAGTTAGCCGAACGAACAGACAATTCAAGTTCATCAACTTTACGCAACAAGTTTCTGTCAAACGGAAGTTCTTCTTTAACATCTTCAACTTCGTTTTCAGGTTCATCAAAGTTAATAAACGGCTTCAATTGGTCTTGTAAGATTCTAGCAGAAAGAGCAACGGCATCTTCAGGAGAAACAACACCATTTGTTTCAACAACCATTGTCAACTTATCATAATCTGTATTTTGACCAACACGAGTTTTTTCAACTTTGTAAGAAACTTTTCTAACCGGAGAATAAATTGCATCAACAGCAATCACCCCGATTGGCGCATCAGCAACTTTATTTTGAACAGCCGGAACATAGCCTTTACCAGTACCAACTGTCAATTCCATAGAAATTTTAGCACCGGCATCCAAAGTACAAATAACGTGCTCTGGGTTCATAATTTCAACATCATGACCTGTTTCAATCATACCAGCGGTAACAACCATCGGACCTTCGGCCTTCAAGCGCATTGTTTTCTGTCCTTCAGAATGAACAGCAACAGCGAGTCCTTTGATATTCAGGATAACATCGGTAACATCTTCACGAACGCCTTCGATAACCGAAAATTCATGTAAAACGCCGTCAATTTTTACTGCGGTAACAGCACCACCCTGTAAAGAAGACAACAAAACTCTTCTTAATGCGTTACCGAGAGTTAAACCAAAACCTCTTTCTAAAGGTTCAACAACTATCTTAGCAACATTCCTGCCTTCGCCTGGAACAACCTCTAGATTAGTTGGTTTTATAAGTTCTTGCCAATTTTTCTGAATCACCGGAATACCCTCTTAATAGATTTATACGCAACTAAAAAACAAGCAGAAGGAAGGTAAACCTTCCTCTGCAATAAAAAAATTAAACTCTGCGGCGTTTTCTTAAACGACAGCCGTTATGTGGAATTGGAGTCACATCACGGATAGAAGTAATGGTAAAGCCGATAACCTGCAAAGCTCTGATTGCGGATTCGCGTCCAGAACCTGGACCTTTAACTTCAACTTCAAGAGTTTTCATACCATTTTCTTGAGCTTTTTTACCAGCTTCTTCAGCAGCAACCTGAGCAGCATAAGGTGTAGACTTTCTAGAGCCTTTAAAGCCTTGAGCACCGGCAGTAGACCAAGAAACTGTATTACCTTGAGCATCCGTAATTGTTACTCGTGTATTGTTAAAAGTAGAATTTACATGAGCGACACCGGATGTGATGTTCTTTTTTTCTTTTCTTTTAATAACTGTTTTTGCCATCACTACCTCACTTATTTCTTCTTGTTAGCCACAGTCTTGCGTTTACCTTTACGGGTTCTCGCATTTTGTTTAGTACTCTGACCACGAACAGGCAAACCTTTACGATGGCGAAGGCCGCGGTAGCAACCCAAATCCATCAAGCGCTTAATATTTACAGCAACTTCACGACGAAGTTCACCTTCAACGAGGTAGTCCTTATCAATTACATCACGAACTTTTGCAATATCTTCGTCAGACAATTCCTGCACACGACGATCACCAGCAACGCCCGCTTTTGCACAGATAACCTGTGCTGTTTCTCTTCCGATACCATAGATAGAGGTCAATGCGATCTCCAATTTCTTGGCAGAAGGAATATTTACACCAGCTATACGAGCCAAATTAACTCTCCATTTATTTAAACAATTAAACCATTCAAAAAGTTGATCACCACTCTTCAAAATTAATGCGGATTATAGGGCATAATTTCTTAGAGTCAACACTTCTTTTAAAAAAAATACAAAAAAAATACACATTTTTAATAAATTATTAATTTAAAGAAGCCGAATCGCTAAGCTTCGGCAATCCCTAAAACTTTTTCTATTTTGGCAGCAACAGCCTCAATCGTACCAGTTCCGTCTACACATCTGAGTAACCCTTCTTTTTCAAAAAAAGGAATAGTCGGATAGGTATAAGCTCTAAAATTAACCAAACGATTATGAACAGTTGTACGATTATCATCTTGGCGACGCGAAAATTCAACGCCGCCGCATTCATCACATACGCCATAAACCTTTGGTTTTAAGAACTTATCATGATAGCCGCGTCCACATTTCATGCAAGCATAGCGCCCCAAAATACGTTCCATAATAATCTCATCAGGAACCTGGATTTCAATAACGGCATCTAATTTTTGTTTTTTGGCTTTGAGCATTTCTTCCAAAATTTCAGCCTGCACTAAAGTTCTCGGAAATCCATCCAGAAGGAAACCGTTTTTACAATCCTCTTGTCCGATTCTCTCCTCAACCATGCGGATAATCAAATCATCAGATGCAAACCCACCATTATCCAGAGCCTCTTTAAGCTCCAACCCCAGCGGAGTTTCTTTTTTAATCTCAGCCCGGAGCATTTCTCCCGTAGACAAATGGCAAATTCCCGTTTTCTCACACAAAATGCGAGCCTGGGTGCCTTTTCCGCACCCGGGCGCGCCGGTAAAAACAACAAACAAATGTTTATTCGTCATTTTCTATTTTTTCCTTTTGCTAATCAGTGAAGCCTTTTTCAAAAGACCTTCATACTGATAAGCAATCAAGTGAGATTGAACTTGCGTAATAAAGTCCAACGTAACTTGAACCACGATAAGCAACGTTGTACCGCCCAAAACAAATGGAACAGACAATTTTGCAATCAAGATTTCCGGCAGAATACACAAAGCTGCCAAATAAAAAGCACCCAAAACCGTTAATCTTGTCACAACATAGTCAAGATATTCAGCCGTATTTTTACCCGGACGAATACCGGCAATAAAGCCGCCATGTTTTTTCAAGTTTTCAGCTGTTTCTTCCGGATTAACCACAACTGCAGTATAGAAAAAGGCAAAGAATACAATCAAGAAGGCATACAAAGCCAAATACAACGGTTGCCCGTGATTAAGATATCTGCTCAAAGTTTGTACCCATTCCGGCCCATTGTTAGACCAGATATTTGCAATTGTAATCGGCAACAACAGCAATGCACTGGCAAAGATCGGTGGAATAACACCTGTCGGGTTAACTTTCAACGGCAAATGAGAGCTTTCAGCAGAAGTCATACGCAGACCAACTTGACGCTTTGGATATTGTACCAAAATTTTTCTTTGTGCCATTTCCACTTTAAGGATAATAAATACCAACGCAATGCTCATCACAAACAAGCCCAAAATAACGAGCGGAGACATAGAACCGATACGTCCCAATTCCAAAGTCTGAGCAATAGCAGAAGGAATATTGGCAATAATACCGACCGTAATAATCAAAGACGAACCATTACCAACACCGCGAGAGGTAATTTGCTCACCCAACCATACGATAAACATTGTACCACCGGTTAAAGAAACGATTGTAGAAAAGATAAATGTATACGGTGCAATCACCACAGCACTAGAACCATCAGCATTAGCCAAGCTCATCAAACCGACAGCAATACCATAGCCCTGGATAATTGTAATCAACACTGTCAAAAGTTTGGTATAATGCATCATTTTACGATGACCAGCTTCACCCTCTTTTTTAAGAGCAGCCAAAGACGGTACGATAGACTGTCCGAGTTGCAAGATAATGGAAGCTGAAATATACGGCATAATGTTAAGAGCAAAAATCGTCATACGCTCCAAAGCACCACCGGAAAACATATTAAACATTCCCAAAATACCATTGGAATGTCTGGCAAAAATTTCAGCCAACACGCGTGAATCAATTCCCGGAAGAGGAATAAACGTTCCCAAACGAAAAACAATTAAAGCCAATACCGTAAACAACAGACGTTTTTTCAAATCCGTAGCTTTGCTAAATACAGACGCGTCCATATTGGCGGCCATTTTCTCTGCTAATGATACCATTTTTATTTCCTTAAAATTATTACTTATAAGTCATTAAAAGAAGTCAAACTTCTCCAAGTCTTACAGAGACTAATACATAAAATTTAATTTTACCTTTAAAAAGTGATATTTTTCCACCGTCTTTTAAAATAAAAAGAAACCGCAAAAAAAACATTCGTAACCGTACAATAATTTCGTTTCCCCTCTGGACAAACGAAAATTCATATGCTATATTAAAAATGAGTACAAGTGGAATAAATATTTATATCTAAAGAGGAAAATATAAAAAGATGTCAAAAGCAAAATACATAGCCGGCGCAGGAATTGTCGCCGCCGGAGCTGCACTTTCAAGCCTTCCGCCACAAGGACAAGTTCAAGCAGAACCATTAGATTCAACAAGACATGAAATAATTATATCTGATACACCATCGCATGAACAAATAGCAGCTTTAAACGCAGAAAAAAAGATATCGCCGAGAACTGCTCAAAAGGTATATCATCGCTTTGAAGAAATCCCTTCTATTTCTGACGAAGAAGCCAGTGCATATAATCGCAACGACTACATTTATATCGTTAACGCCGAAGAATATCAAAAAACCGGAAAAATAGAACTAAAACGTGTTCTTAAAGATGAAGTAACCAAGGCTAATACCCTAAGCCTGGTATACCGTAGTGAATGTCAAACGTATAATCCCAAACCAACCGAAGACCAACTAGCAAAATACGTCATAGACTTACGCATTATGAGTAAAACCGGTATAACCATAGGCCCATCACAAATGGACGATAATGCCATCACATCTTTTATAAAATATCTGGCCGCAAACCCCCAAACAAGGCAATATGCTCTTCCTTTAATAAAGACGACCAAAGGTAGTGTTGAAGAAGCAGCCCAAAAACTTGAGCAAAAATTTTTTGATGAAAATGGTGATCTTCGCCCCATGGATGAACGTGATGCCATTTTGCACGGAGATGTCTATAAAAGCATTTACCTAAACGATAACGCATGGAAAACCGTAGCTTCCGCAAAACTAAAAAGGTTTATCACCGCCACAGAAGCCGAAAAAGCTAGAAAAGTCGGCAGACCGGTTCATTTAAGCAATACCACCAAAAAAGCTAGAAAAGTCGGCAGACCGGTTCATTTAAGCAATACCACCAAAAAAGCTAGAAAAGTCGGCAGACCGGTT